>CAZETM010000095.1:0-16546 GCA_964514885.1 uncultured Polyangium sp.
TCCACCCATGCCTGGAGGCGGAGGAGGCGGCGGTGCACCCATGCCTGGAGGCGGCGGCGGCCCGCCCATCGCGCCTGGAGGCGGGGGCGGAGGACCCGGAGGACGAACTCCGGTCGGAGGCGGCGGGGGCAAACCCGGTCCACGCGCAGCCCCTGGTCCCGGCGGAGCAGGAACGCTGGGCGGACGCTTGGCCACGGTCGGCGGCGAAGCCGTCGGCGGAACTGGCGTTGCCGCACCTGAAGGCGGTCGAGGCGGCGGCGCACCGTGCCCACCTGGCGGAGGCGGTGGAGGCATGCCCATACCTGGAGGCTGCGGCGGACCCACCATCGGAGGCGGCGGAGGCGCTCCTCCAGCAGTCACCATCGTGGGAGGCGGCGCGTAGGCTCCAGGCGGCGGAGGCGGCGTGGCACCGTAAGGCGGAGGCGGCGGAGCACCTGGCATCCCGCCCATCATCGGAGGCGCCGGCGGCGCACCCGGAGGTCCACCCATGGGCGGCGGAGGAGGCGGCGGAGCACCCTGCATCCCGCCCATCATCGGCGGAGCACCCTGCATCCCGCCCATCATCGGCGGCGCACCGGGCATTCCACCCATCATGGGCGGAGGCGGCGCAGGCGGCGCACCGGGCATTCCACCCATCATCGGGGGCGGAGCGGCTGAAGCACCACCCGAATACGTGGGCGGCATCGGCGTTCCACCGGGTTGCGGCGAATACGGCGGCGGCGGCGGCGATGGCGGTGGCGCAGGAATTCCCGCGGTCGACGGCGGCATCGGCATGCCACCTTCCGTCCGCTGGCTCCCGGGGAACGGCGTGCGCGGGCTGTAGCTGCGCTGCCGGGCGTACTGCTTCATCGACTCGTTGATGAGGTAGTCGATCGAGCACTCCAGCTCTCGTGCCATCTGCTCGAACGTCTCCCAGAGGACGTCACGGCACTGGAATGTTCTTGCGCTCTTCTTGTTCGGGTCCGCGCTCATTTTTCCCTAATCGTCGTCGATGGTTCTGGGCAGTTGTGCGAGGTTTGGGAGGGAAGACCCTCCCCGACCAGGACAGGCGCAATCGCGCCGGCTTGCAGACTTGGTCCAAAAATCGACTGCCGCGTAGTGCGCGTAGCCTCTTTTCGCTCCAATCGATCGAGCTGCTTACCGACGCTCACTTTTTCTGCTCCTTACCGGCTTCGGGCTTGCGCTCCTTCAAAGCCGGCTGGACGCAATGGCGAACGAATTCGCCAATAGTCTTGATGTCCTTCTGTTCGCGGCCCTGACCCCCTTCTTTGGGGACTTCGCAGGTCCACTTGCACTCCGGATCGCTATCACATGTCGGCGCCGTCTCGTAGCCGTTCTCGAATGCCGCGAGATCGCCCATGTCCGCCGATGTTCCATGCGTGAAGTAATAAGCGATGGCTGTCGTACGCGCAGAATTCGCTCCCGCGCCAAACCAAGGCTTCAGCTCATCGATCGGCTTGCCTTCTTTAGCATCGCCTTTCAAGTCACCGAGCAACGCGCCGTACGTAAGGGCCTCACCCATCGAAAAAGGTTTGCCCTCGTCCGGTAACGCCAAGAGAAACTCACGAATGTGCTTGACCGACGACATCTTGAGCAATGTCGCTCCGGCAAGCCGACGAGCCTTCCACTTGTCCGTCTTGAACAGCCTGTAGAGTTTGTCCGCAACCGCGTCTCGACTGAGCTCGCCAAGCCTGCGGAACGCTTGATCGATCACCACATCCGGTGCGTCGCTACCCGCGATCTCGACCAGACGTTTGAGGTCGTCGGGGTTCGGCGCGGCCTTGTCGATCTTGGTTTCGATCGTCGCCAGTGCAGCCTGTCGGCGTTTGTCACTCTGATCCTTACGCGCGGCAAACCCGAGGCAAAAATCGATGGACGCTCGACCTCCCACTCGACGCAGCGACCCGAATAGCTTCATCAGCTCCTCGTCCTGCAGCGTCTCGAGTTGCTTCTTGAACTGATCGGCGGTCGGTGTGAGCTTCTGATCCGCGTTCGCTTTTTCGAGCTCTTTCGTCCGCGCCTTCGCCCAGTCCTCGGTCAACACCCACTTGGCGATCTCCACGAGCGCCGCAGATGCAGCTTCCTTCGTCTTCGCATCACCAATGTCGGCCACGAGCGGCGCCATCGCATCCAGCTTGCGTGCATCCCGCACCATCAACTTGGGCAGTCCCACGACCGATTCGGGACCGATCGCCTTGAGCACTTGCTCCATGCTCGACGATTGACCTCGAGCCTCCACACGCAACTCGAACGCCGCGATCGACCACTCGATGAGCGCCCCACGTAAAGCTTGTTTGAGCGCGTCGTCCGTGAGCAGCGCCGGTTTGTCAGCCGTGAGAAGCGCGTATGCCGCGTCCTTGTACGGAAGCGACGCGTCAGTCGTAACAGGCTTGCCCAGCTCCGCTACCGGCGGAGGCTTCTTCAACTCCACGATGATCGACGACACGAGCGGCGAGACGATCGCCTTTTGAGCCTCGGGCGTGAGCGTCTGGAGCACGTCGATCAAGCTGCCCTTGCACGCGGGATCCTCCGGCTCGGCCTCGCCATCGATTTGCGTAAAGGCCAGACGCCGGCCCGACCGCGGCTTCATGCGAATGAGCGCCAGGGCAGACTCGACGCGCAACGAGGAGTCGTACTTGTCGTGCAAAAGCACAGCGCAAAGCTTTTTCGGCCCTTGCGAGGTGCCTTCCCACTTGTGGACGTCGTTTTCATCGACGCGGCAGCCAGGCGTGGCCAATGCCGAACCCAGCGCCGCGAACCACAGCGCATATGTCGACGCTTTCTTCAGGCGCCGCCGTGCTTTTTCATCAATTCGCATGCCGGGATCGAGGGGGATGGTAACGCCCGTGGTCACCGAAACTCAAAAAATTTTGGGTCGTTTTCATAAACCAGCTTGTTTTGTGGGCGGGTCAGGACTTGGACCCTCGCGTCGCGCGCGTATTGCCCGCGGATCAGACTAAAACCCACAGTAACTTGCACGCGACTACAGGTGCGCATACGTAGGTGAGGTAGGTACAGGTAGGTTATGGCCGTTCCTCTTTTCGCCCCACGTCGTGTGCCACAGGCGTCCGTTGTCGCGGAAGCACCTGCCGCAAAGCCCGAGCCCGCGAAAAAGCTACGGGAGGGCACCGCTGCGGTGGCCAATGGCTCCGTCGCGCGTCCAGTGCACACGTATGGCCGCGAGGCCGCAGCTCTTCTGCTGCTCGCTTCGGCGCTCTATACCGTGCTCGCACTCGGTTCGTACGTAGCCGATCCGATGCGCCCCGAAGTGGTCGGCCCGAACTGGGTGGGACCCGTAGGCGAAGCGTTTTCAGGCTTTGCATCGGGCGCTTTTGGCGTCGCAGCCTGGACCTTTCCCTTGGAGCTGGCTCTGCTCTCCGGGCCTCTGCTCGGGGGCAAACCTTCGCGTTTCAGCGTCGCGCGTTTCGGTGGCGACATCGTCGTGCTGGTGATCCTCGCAGCGCTCGCACATGTCGCGTTCCCAGCCTCCACTGCCTTCGGTGCCATGCCGTTGGGTGGCGCAGTCGGCGAGCTGTTCGGCGAAGTGATGCGCTCGCTCTTCTCAGCAATCGGCTCGTACATCATCGGCCTGACGATCGTGTCGTTGATCCTCGTGCAGCGCGCGACGTTCTCGTTCATCGAACTGATGGCTCGTCTGCGTGCGTTTGCCGAAACGCTGCCCGAACGAGGTTTGTTCGGGCTGGGCGCAATCCTTCGCGCGATCAAAAAGGCTCGCGAGATCGAACAAGCAGGCGCGAAAGTCGACGAGAAAGCACGTGCGGGCGTCGCTTCGAAACACCTCACGCCATCACCCACCGACGTGGTCATCACGGTGCTCACGGATGACTCGGTGCAACATCGGAAAGACAAACCTTTCGAAGTCGAAGAGTCGGACAAACCGCTACGCAAAAAGCGTGGTGGCACGACGAGCGATACTACGGACGCGAAAGAATCCGCGCCGGTGTCCAGCTCGCGATCGAGCAATCACGGTGATGCGATCGTGCTCGGTACGACGACTCCAGTTCCGTCGGAGACCACAGAAGCGCCAAAGCTGGTCGTAAAGGTGGAGCCTGCTGTCGCGGCGAAGCCTGTCGCGGTGAAGATCTCGCGAGCGAAAGAACCGAAGGCAACACCCGTCGAAGAGGTGAAGCCCGTCGTCGAGGTGGGGTTTGGGGCGAAGGACGCCGAAGGCGATCCGAAGCCCCAAATGCACAAACTGAAAATCGCGCGTGCCGAGCAGCCGAAGGAAGAAACCAAGTCGGCTACGGTGAAGATCGCGCTGCGTGCAGAAGAGCCGAAGGTCACGCCCGCGCCCGCCGCAAAAGTCAACGTGAAGGTTGTCGTTTCAGAGGACAAACCTGGACCGTCCATCGTTGCACCTCGAGCCAATCCGGAAGCGATCGTCGCCTTCACGTCAGAGTCGAACGCGTCCGATGACTTCTTCGGTGCAGCCGAAGAGCCGACGAGTGACGAGCTGGTAGCGCGTGAGGTAGCGCGTGAAGCTCCGGCACCGGTCGCGCGTGAAGTGGCGCGTGAAGTCGAGAAGCCGCGCAAGGTGGAAGCTGTCGCAGAGCCTCGCCCGCAACGTGTGGCGAAGACCGTGCGTGCGGACGTCGCGGAAGTGCGTCCCGAGCCCGTTTCAAAGAAGAAGACGCCAACGCCTCCGCCCGTGCGTGTGGAAGAGCCTGCGCCCGAGTCCGAAGAAGAGATCGTCGATCGCACCGTGGACCTCGATGACGAAGAGGAAGACGAGACAGAGGAAGACGAGACAGAGGATCGGTTCCTGAATGACGAACCGTTCGTCGATTCGGAGACGCCTTCGCCGGTAGCTCCCGCGCGTACTGTCGCGGCGAAAGCATTCGTTGCAGCTCCAACGACCGCCACGGTGTCGAAGCCCGAGCCTGTCGCCAAGCCGAAGGAGGTCGTGAAAATGGTTCCTTCGTTTGGCAAAGGTTTCACGCTGCCTGCGACAACGATGCTCGAGCCTCCGGGGGACGAGTGCATCGTCGTCGATGAAGAGAAGTTGCGTGAGAACGCTTCGCTGCTCGAGAAGACGCTCGCGGACTATGGCGTGAGTGGCAAGGTCGAAGAGATTCATCCCGGACCAACCGTCACGACATTCGAAGTGTCACCTGCGGCCGGAACAAAAGTGTCGAAGGTGGCGGGCTTGGCCGATGATCTCGCGCTCGGTTTGTCGCGCAAGGTGCGCATCATCGCGCCGATTCCAGGCAAGGCTCGTATCGGTTTCGAGCTGCCGAATGATCAACGTGTGCCCGTGTCGATGCGCGAGCTGGTGGAAGATCGTCGCTTTCAAGAACTGAAGGCACCGCTTCCGTGTGTGCTCGGTCGAGACATCGTGGGCGCTCCGTACTTCGCGGATCTCGCGTCGATGCCGCACGTGATCGTTGCAGGTGCAACGGGTGCCGGTAAAAGCGTCGGGCTCAACGTGATGCTCGTGAGCTTGCTCTTTCGCAAGACGCCGGCCGATCTGCGTTTGTTGATGATCGATCCGAAGGTCGTGGAGCTGGCGCCGTTCGATCGGATTCCGCACATGCTCTTGCCGGTCGTTACGGACATGAAGCAAGCGGCAAACGCTTTGAAGTGGGCCGTCGATGAAATGGAGCGGCGGTATCAACTCTTTGCGACCGCGGGGACGAAGAACATCGGCACGTACAACGGGTGGGTCGAAAAGGTCGAGCGAGGTGAAGCGCGTCCGCCGAAGCCTCCTGCAAATGCGAAGGTCGCAGCGATCACGGCCGAAGGTCTCGAAGTCGAAGTGCCGGCAGCGAAAGACGGATCCGATGTCGCGAAGCCGGAAAAACTTCCGTACATCGTCATCGTCGTCGACGAGTTCGCGGACTTGATGATGCAGCAAGGCAAGGACGTGGAAGTGTCGGTGGCGCGTTTGGCGCAGAAGGCTCGAGCTGCGGGGATGCACGTGATTTTGGCGACGCAGCGTCCGAGCGTCGACGTGATCACGGGCATGATCAAAGCCAACTTTCCGACGCGTATTGCGTTCCGTGTGGCGCAGAAAGTCGACAGTCGAACGATCCTCGACGAGCAGGGCGCGGAGCACTTGCTGGGTCGCGGCGACATGCTCGTGAAGATGAACGGCGCGACGGATACGCGTCGTGTGCAGTGTCCGTTCGTGAGCGAGGAAGAGGTGCAACGAATCACTGACTTCCTGCGTGCTCAAGGCGAACCCGTGTACGACGAAGACATCCTCAAGCCGCGCGACGAAGAGGGCAAAGCAGAGGACAACGACACGGAGAACGACCCGATGTACGACGCTGCGGTACGTATCGTGGCGGAGACTCGGCGATGCTCGACGTCATGGATTCAGCGCAAGCTCGGGGTTGGATACAACCGTGCAGCGAAAATGGTCGAGGCGATGGAGATGCGCGGGATCGTGGGACCTTCCAACGGTGCAAAAGACCGTGAAGTGCTCATCGCTCCGTTGTGATCGACTTGCTTTGCTTTCCGTCCGCGCGTGCTAGAGACACCGCCGAAGATGGCGTGTGAAGAAGAACGCACGCGGTTGATTGGCCAGATCGCGGATCTGATTCGGGAATCATCCATCCCGAAGGAAGCGCGCGATGCTGGCCTCACGCTGATTGGCTGGCTCGCTCGACGTATGCCCGGTGAACCGACGTCCATCGTGGGGGTGGAAGAAATGCATCGTCGTTGCGCCGAGTTTTCGTCGGAGGGGTTTACGTCGGAGGGGTTTACGTCGGAGGGGACAAACGGCGCGCATGCGGTCGCTGAGGAGCCCAAGAAGAACGGCGAACGTCGGGGACGTTGATCGCGGTAAGACGCTCTTCGAAGCGGGCATGCCAGATCAATCAGCGCCGATAATTCGTCCAGGTTGCCGAAAGGCATTAGGTTCGTCGCTGAAGAAGGCGGCGGCTTTGCCGTCTGTTGCACCGGTCGATTTCCATGGGCAGCAATTTCGGCAGAAATTACAGCGTTTTGTGCACGTCGCGCGGGCCGGATTCCGCATGGCGGGACGGGCCGAAACCGCCCATTTGCCCAACGTCGGTCCGTACTTCCAGGATCGACTCGAAACCGCCTATGGTAGGGGTCTAGGTGATGGCCGAGCATTCGGTGAAGCTTCCCGAACCGCGATCCGATGACTCCGAGGATGTCGTGTGGGGTTTGTCCACAGCGAGTGCGCTCTGGGCGCGCGGCGAGCGGAAGGACGCGGTCGTATGGATTCGTCGTGCTGCCGAAGCTGCCGAAGCTGCCGGTAACCCATTTCGTGCATCAGAGCTGGGTATGTATGTGCCGGAGCTCGAGAAAGCGATCGCTGCAGCAGCGGCTGCCTTGCCGGTGAACATGCCGGCTGAAGAGCCTCCGCCCCTTTCGGATTCTGCACCGATCTCGTCGTTCGAGATCGTGATGGACACCGACACGCCCGCGCCGCAAGTTGCGCTGCCGTCGATCCCTGCGCTGGGTCCCGTCGTGTCTGCGACGCCTTATGTGCAAGTCGCATCTACGCCTGCAACGACGCCGGCGACGATGCCGCCAGCGGCTGCAACGCCCGCCGCGATACCGCCGACCATGCCGCCAGCGGCTGCAACGCCCGCCGCGACGCCGCCGCTGATGTCGCAAGCCGTTGCAGCGGCATCCGCGGTTGCAGCTCCTACGTCCGCACGCCAAACGCCAATTCCTGCAGCTCCGTCCGTTGCGGCAGGACCCGCGTCGGCAGCGCCTCGTCCGCAAGCGGGGGGGATTCCTCGGCCCAAAACGATTGCTCCTCCGGCTGCACAAGTTGCAACGGCCGCGCAGACGCGATCGGCTTCGGAAGCTCCGAATCGACCGACGCCCCTTCCTGAGGAAGCGCCCGCGCGTGTTTCAGCGCCTCCCGAAGAGGCTGCAGGGCAAGCATCTGCGCCCAGGAAACGGCAGCAAGTTCTAAGGACTCCGATTCTCGATCCGTGGTCCGATGCGAGCGCGTTCGAGTCCGCCACGCGTGAAAGGCGAAGGCGTCAGGAAGCGAGCGAAGGCACGGCGCGGCAACGGGCCAGACCGCTGATCGACGAAGACGAAGACGTGATCACGTCGGCGCCGCCGATTGAGGAAACCCTCGGGAAAAAGCATGCCGGCGGGCCTGCGATCGGTGGAACAGGTTTGGCTCAAGCGCCGCCCGTTCCTGTGGCAGCACGTACGGGACAAACCATGGCCCCGCCGCCGCTTCCTGCGCGCGCTCCGGGTGCACCAACCGCCGCAGCTCCTCGGCCGCCGCCGCTTCCGCCTGCGGTTGCAGCGCCAACGCCCATGCCGCCCGCCGTGGCTACGACCGCGCCCGCGTCGACCAAAGCACCGTCGCAGCCGCCTGTCGCGCCTCCGACGTCTGCAAGAGTTCCCACGCCCGCGCCACCACCACCCGTCGCGCCTCCGACGTCCGCGAGGGTTCCCACGCCCGCGCCACCACCACCCGTCGCGTCGACGAAGACTCCTACACAGCCTCCAGCGCCATCAGCGGCTACCGCCGTGCTCAAGGTGCCACCGCCTCCGCAGCTTCCGAGCGACGACGACTGGGCTACACCTGCGCCGCCGCCCGCTGCGTTACCCGCGCCAGTGCACGAAGCCGGACCGCCTTCGGACATCGTGCCGACGGCTCCGCGACCTGTCGTCGCGCGTAAGGCTCCGACGATCCCGCCTGCCCCGAGGCTACCAACAGGTGCCGTGGGCAGAGTCCCGGCAGCACCGCTGCGGCCGCCCGTTCCAGACGAAGACGAAGATGGCTCGGGACGTCCGCGTTTTCTGACCGATACGCTCCCGAGCGGCACCACGCTCGCCGCGCTTCGACAAGCCGAAGCTGAAGCGGCCATGGAGCGAGCGAAAACGAAGTCGTCGATCCCGCCAGCTCCTGGAGTACCCAAACTAGACGTCGCGCCGAAGACGGCTGCAATTCCCCCCGCTCCAGCAGCTCCCAAGCCGCCGACCGGTGCTCCGCGCCCCGCAACGATCGCGCCTCGACCAGCGCCTGTTTTGTTCGGAAGCGGCAAGGCCCCGATGTCGAAACCACCGACAGCGCCGCCTCCCGAAAGAACCTCGTCCGTTCCTTCCGTGCCGAAAATCCCCACGCCTCCGCCGCCCATGGAAACGGTCGCGACGGTCTCGGAAAGCCCGCGCATCAGCAACGTGGAGCTGCAAGCGGTCGAGCCGTTTGCTCAGCTTCCCGAAGACGTGCAGCGTGTGCTCGTACGTTCGGCCATCGTCGAAGATCTCGTGCCGGGTGAAGCGCGCTCGTCGTTTGGTGCCGTGCTCGTCATCGCCGGAGAAATCTCCGTCTGCGCCGTCAACGTCGAAGTTCCCGCCAAGCTCGAGGGCGCCAGGTCCTTCATTTCGTCACGAGGATCCCTCGCTGAAGGCGTGCCTTTGCGCATCATCGGCAGTGCCACGGGCGCAACGATCTCGCGTTGGTCGAACGAGATGTTCGCCAGCGCGGTGGATGCTCATTCTCATGCACTACAGGTTTGTCGAACCGGATCGGATGCACTT
The DNA here is from genome assembly GCA_964514885.1 of uncultured Polyangium sp. Taxonomy (GTDB): domain Bacteria; phylum Myxococcota_A; class Polyangia; order Polyangiales; family Polyangiaceae; genus Polyangium. The sequence goes on from CAZETM010000095.1 coordinate 9,508, forward strand.
CAAGCTCGCGTCGGTCTGACGTTAGGCGCGTTGGCCGAAGTGGATCTCGCGACGCGTGAAGCCATGCTCGCGCGTTTGGAAGTTCGGGCGCTCGAGCCCGAAACCACGATCACCGAAGAAGACGGACCAATGCCAGGTCTCGTGTTCGTCGTGGGTGGCACTGTCGAAATCCTCGAAGGTGATCCCGCGGCCGTCGTGGCTGATGTTCGTCCGGGCGAACTGCTCTTCCCCGAAGCGTTGTGGGCAGGTGCAGCAGCTCCGTTGTGGTCACGAGCTGGAGCCTCCGGCGCGTTGATCCTCGTCGGCGATCGCCGCCTCGCGCTCGATCTTGCCGAGAGCGTTCCCATCGTGGGCGAACTGCTTTCACGCTAAAAATAAAACTGTTCGGTTTGACCGCGAAGCGGACAAACCCAAGCTGGTCCAGCGCTAGCTGGTCCGGGTCCAGGGGTGGACAACCCCTGGTCGGTCTGGGGTGAAACCCCAGCGGAACCGTGCGATTACTGCGATTACTGCGCGGCCAGCGTGCCTGAAATGTCGAGCGGCGTGTCCAACGGAGTCGGCGCTTTTTCTTGCGTCGACCACACCAGCTCGCTGTTGCCTTGCGCTCCTGCGAAGCGCAAACCCACCCACGTTGCTTTCGGCGAGATCGTCGGCACTCCGCTCGCCTTCTTGTTTGGAAAACGAATGCGAAATGCTTGTCGGTAAACCGTGTTGTACGGGAAGTACGTTCGTTCGAGCGCGTTGGGTCTGGTGATGGAGGTGATCTCTTCGGGCGCGGTCTCGTTTCCCGTGTCGTCGATGAGCCGCACGATCCATGCGCTGTCTTCCCGCGTCAGATCGTTGTACCGACGCTCGCCGCCATACAGCGCAACGAAGAACTGATGATGTGTACGCGTCTCTTCGAGCGTTCGTTCGAGCAGCTTCTTTCGTTGCTCGATCGTGAGTCGGTAGTCCTGCACGTAACGCACGACGTAGGCCCAACGAAAATCCCACGACTCGAACGTGGCCGTAACGTTCAGATAACTTTCCAGCTCCGAGACCGCGAAGAGATCTCCCGTGCGCGTCCATTTGCGCAGCACGCTTTCGTAGTCTGTCGCGACGTACTCACGCGGGCCTTCCGCAAGGCTCACGTATTGCGTGGCGCATCCCATCGTGCAGGCGAGCGACAGGGCAATGACGACCAGAGAAACGCTACGCATGATCGCGATCACTTCGACCCGAAACCGATGTCCTTGTAGGTCACGAACAGCATCAGCGCGAGGAACATCAGGATGCCCATCGCGTGGATCCAAGCTTCCATCCGCGGATTCGGTTTGCGCCGCGTGGTGGCTTCGTACGTCAGGAACATCAACCGTCCGCCATCGAGCGCGGGGAGCGGGATCAAGTTGAATGCACCAAGATACGCGGACAGTGCGCCGAGCAAGTGCAGTCCATACGCCGCGCCTCGTTTGGCTGCATTCGCGACGTGTTTGACCATTCCTACGGGCCCGGACAATTCGCCTTCGACCTTGCCCGTGAGGATTTGACCGAGACCGACCATGAGCATCTTCACGACGTTCGCTGGCTCGACCACGGCGAGCCGTGTGGCTTCTTTGGTCGACACCGGAACGCGCTGTTCGAACGCCGTCACGCCGATTCGGCCCACGCCTTTTTCATCGGCCGGGGTCATCTCGAGCGTCACGATTTCTTTGTTTCGCTCGACCACCATCGTGGTCGGCTTACCCGGGCGCTTCGAGATTTGTTCGGCCATCTCGGCCCAGGTTTTCACGGGCGTACCGGCAACCTCGAGGACCTTGTCGCCTTCTTTGACACCGGCCGCGAGTGCGACTCGACCCTCGAGCGGAGCGACGAACGCTTCATTCGACGGAACGCCACCGATCATGAATGCGCCGAAGAAAAACACTGACGCGAAGAGGTAGTTCGCGAGCGGGCCAGCGAAGATCGTCGTGATCCGTCCGATCAGACTCGCGTTCGCGTAGCTCGTTTTGTCGTTGGCATCGTTGTCCTCGAACGGATTCATCCCGGCGATTTGCACGTACGCGAGGAACGGGATCATCGCGACTTGGTAGACCGTGGGCCCGTGCTTCTCAGGGATGTGTTTCCACAGGCGGATTTTGATTTTGTCCGCGCCAGTGACGAACCAGAAGTAGCCGTCTTTCGGGACGATCTTGAAGAACGTCGGACCGAACCCGATCGAGAACTTCGTCACGTTCATGCCGAAGGCTCGTGCTGCGAGGAAGTGGCCACCTTCGTGGACGACCATCAGCAGAGCCAGCCCGAGAATCCCGACGAGGTACCAGCCGTACATTCATCGCGAGTCTACCCGGGGCAGGGTCGATCCGCACGTACGCGATGCTGCCCTAGCGTGGGATGTGTGTGGACAAGTCGAGTTTGCTTGGAGGAAGGAATTTCGTCACTGACCGACGAAGAAGGAAACCCCAATGCCGAACCAGGGCGAGCCTGCACGCATCGTCAGGGCGATCTTGTCGTTGAAGTGGAAACGGCCGCCTACCCAGATGGCCGGATCAAGCCACAGGTCGCGGAGAAAGCCTTCACTGCGGACGATGCCGCCAACTTCGCCGAACACGCTCCATTTGCGCGTCAGGAAAAAGTTCCACTGCAAAGCAACGGGAGACCAGAGCAGGAAGTCATCGCGGAAGCAGTAGCGGCAGTTTGTCGCATCTAAACCGAACGAGATGGCGATCGTGTTGTTGATGCTCTTGATGAACATCGGATCGGCCAGCTCGATGGAGGCGCGAAATCCAGCACCAAATTCAGCAGATCCGAAGTTTCTCCCGCGATACCGACCACCGTAGTCGCGAAAGCGAAACAGAATCACGTTCGCGTGCGGCTCGAGCTCGGCGCGGTACGATGGATGCGCGCTCGGGCTCTTGATCACCCAGTCGACCGCGAGGGCTTCAGGTGCTGACGCGACGAGCGCTCCGGCGGCAACTGCAGCGGAAAAGAAAAGCTTCTTCGTGCGTGTCCTCATGACTCCTACGTATCAGCAGAACGGCTTCTTTGGAACGGACGCGAAGGTGTGTAGACCGTGCTTCCGTGGTCACTCGACAGTGCACCTCACGTGTCCACATCGATCGCGATGCTTTGTGTATGAACGACTCGCTTCACGTGGCGGGTGACGAAACCGTCCTGAAGTGATTTGCATGCGGTATTTTCGAATCACCTCCACGAGTCTCGCTGCCGCGTGTGCTCTCGCGATCTTTGCCGCGGATGAGGTTCGTGCGGACGAACCCTCGGAGCCCATCGAAGTCACCGTTCGTGGATCAGCCGCTCCAGCATTCGTCTCGCGCGTGTCGGCCGATGATCGCGAGCGTGAACCGATCGATGCGGCATCGATGCTGGCCGAATTGCCCAGTGTGCACGTGCGGCGTCTTGGTGCGGATGGAGCGTTTTCTGTGCTGTCGATTCGTGGATCGGCTTCAACGCAAGTGGGCGTGATGCTGGGTGGCATTCCGCTCTCGAGCGGTGCGGATCCATCGTTCGATGTCGGATCGATTCCGCTATGGCCCGGTGCTTCGTTTCGCGTCTATCGAGGCTTCGCACCGGCCACGTTGGGCACGACGGGATATCTCGGTGGCCTGCTCGTGATCGAGCCTCCGTCGTCGCTTTCTGGAACACGCACGGAATCTCAAATCGTTGCGGGGTCGTTCGGTGCGCTCAAGGCGCGCGCGGGTGATGTGCGTGCAGTTGGTCCGGTCAAACTCGGTGTTGGTGTGTTCGGATCACGCTCGGATGGGGACTTTTCCTACGACCTGCCCAACCCTCGAAGCGGTGGTCTCGACACGTTTACTCGTGCGAATGCCGAGGCGGTGAGTGCGGGAGCGATTGGTCGAGCGGCGTTGGAGCGTTCGTGGGGCACGGTCGGTGTCACGTTTCTTGGGGATGCGCGTCATGTGGGGCTGCCTGGATTGGCTTTTCCTCAAACGAAATATCCGAGCCTCGACACGAGTCGTTTCGTGGCTGGAGCGGACACGACGGTGCGAGTTGGAGCGAGTGCGTCACTTCGCGCGCAGGTGTGGGGTCGTAATGAGCGGACACGGTTCGTGGATCCGCGTCACGAGCTGGATCCCGTGCGAATGTCGGACTTTGCGGAGCAATCCATCTTGGCAGCGGGTGGTTCGGTAGGGCTTCGCGGTTTGCGATTGGGGCCGGTGTCGATCGCGGTGCAGGTGGACGGTCGAGGCGAGCGTCTTTTGCCTTCGGCGGGAGTTTCGACGCTGGGAGGCATTGATGCGTCGCGTATTGCGGGAGGTGCGGCGGTTGAAGCCGAAGCGCGAGCGGGCAAGGCGCTGCGGCTGTTTGCATCGGGTCGAGTCGATGCGCGTCGTGACGACGCGACGGGAGCGCTGTTAGGTGGCGGAGTTTCCACGGACGTGATTCCGAGCGGTCATGTGGGTGCGTCGTATCGAGTGTCGGAGGCGGCGGTGATTTCCGCGCATTTGGGAATGCTTCGACGATTGCCGAGTTTTGCAGAATTGTATGGTGATCGAGGCAGTTTGATTGGGGATCCACGATTGCGAATCGAGCGAGGTTATTCGGCGGATTTGGGTGTACAGGGGGACGTGCGCACGGGTGGCGTGTCTTTTGGATACGAAGTGGCTGGATTTGTCACGGACGCGCGGGATTTGATTTTGTTTTTGCCGCTTGGGCGGAGCACATTTCGAGCGAGCAATGTGGGTGCGGCGTTATTGGCGGGAGCGGAGGGTTCGGCGCGGCTGGTGACGAAGAATTTGGTGACGAGCTTGAGTTATACGTTTCTTTTTACGGAAAACCAAAGTGACGATTTTCTGGCATATGGTCGGCCATTACCTGGGCGTCCGATTCATGATTTTTCGTATGATGCGGCATATCGTATTGGACCCGTGCGGCTTCGATATGGCATTGATGCGGTGGCTGGTACGACGGTGGACACGGCGGCGACGATTGTCGTGCCGGCGCGTATTTTTCACGGTGCGGGATTGTCTCTTGACGTTCCGCGAGTTTCTTCTCGGTTTTCGTCACTAAGGATCGGGCTCGAGGTGCAGAACTTATTCGATGTGCGGGTGATGCGAGTTTATTCGCCGGGGGCGCGTGATTTCGTGGCTGTGCCTGTAAGTGACTTTCTTGGTTTTCCTCTGCCTGGTCGTTCGTTTTGGGCCACCCTTCGTTTTCGGGCTCCATGATTTTGGTTTGCATCAAGCGTTTTGCGTGGGAAGGCGTTGGTCGAATAAATGTTGACGAGGCCCCTTGTCGATCGTTGTCAAACGCTTACACTGCGCGCCGAACGTTTCTGCGGAGAATAATTCACATGGCGACCATTACGTTGAAGGGCAATCCCATTCCGATCTCTGGCGATTTGCCCAAGGCGGGCACCGCGGCTCCTGATTTCAGCCTCCTGCGCGGCGACTTGTCGCGTGCCAACCTCGCTTCGTTTTCCGGCAAGAAGATCCTCAACATCTTCCCCAGCATCGATACGCCCGTTTGCGCGACGTCGGTCCGCAAGTTCAACAAGCACGCCTCGGACAAGGGCATCACGGTCCTGAACATTTCCGAGGACTTGCCGTTTGCGCAGAAGCGTTTCTGCGGGGCCGAGGGCATTGACAAGTGCGAATCGTTGTCGGCGTTTCGTTCGTCATTCGGCAAAGACTACGGTATCGAGATATCGGCCGGACCCTTCGCAGGTTTGACGGCTCGCGCGGTCGTTGTCGTCGATGGGGACAACAACGTCATCTACTCGGAGCTGGTTCCCGAGATCGCCCAGGAGCCGAACTACGACGCGGCTCTCGCGGCGTTGGGATGAGTTTGTAGAAGTTTTTGGGGGCCTCCCGGTCACCGGCGTTTCAGCGAGTTGCTGAGGCCAGTACGGAGGCCCTTGTCTGTGTCGGAGTCGCTCGTCACGGACAAACGGCCGGCAACGCTTCGGCTTCTGCGAGCAATTCCGTGTAGGCTTCGATTCGACGCCCGCCGTGCACTTTGTCGTCGAATTGAATGAACACGCGCTGCTCGGCCGGATCGATATTGGCATTGTAATACGCAGCCGCGTCGCTCGCCGTATTACCAAACGCGTACTTCGGCGCGATTCCTTTACCCGCCAGCATTGCAAGCTCGTTCGTTTTATACGTCGCTGCTTCGCTGCCCAATGCACCGGACTTCGTTAGCGTCGTGTGCACGATTCCCGCCGGGAAACCATATTGCTCGAAAAATGCTCGAGTGCGCGCGACGAGCCATTCGGGCCTCGCCGTCATGTAAAACGGAGTGTACCCCTTCGAGGCAAAAATGTTGAATAGCTTTGCTGCATCTTTCTGCATTGCAGGAAGCGATCCGGCGGCAAGCGCCACGAATTCTTCCGTCTCGTAGGTCGTGAGCGTCCCGTCGATATCGCTGACGATGACGGGTGCTCCTACGGGCACGACGTTGATGAACAACTCCGTCGTGGAAAGATCACCCTTGACGACCAGGTGTACGCGATGTCGCCCGAGTCCCAATGCCTTTTCGGGCGGGATCTCGAAATAGATACGCCCGCCGGTATCGTCGACGCCTTCCACCGTGCCGTGCTCACCATCTTTCGTGGTCGTTTGCGTGCCCAAGAATTCCCAAGATTCCCCGCAATCGCGCAGCACGTAAACGTCGACGAATTCACCTTTGATGTCGTCATCGAGCGTCCCGTAGGAGAATTTGGCCATGACCCATTGCGGATCACCGGGATTGTAGAACATGTCCCGACCTCGGTGATTCGGATCGCCAAAGGGCGGAATGAACGAATTCCAACCCGTTGCCGCCCCGGGATTCGGAGGCGGTGCGTCACAAGCTGCAATGGGTGGGCAACTCAGGTTGGGCGATCCGCCCTCGACACCACCACCACCACCACCACTGCTGCTGCTGCTGCTGCTGCTGGATGTCGATGTCGATACGGTTGCGGTGCCGCCATCGCCGCAGCCAACCGCGGCGTTGAGTGCCCAAAGCGTTACCGTGAGGAAAGTATATCGTTGGAACATGAAGAAAGGATGCCTCGTTTTGGCGTGAAAGAAAAGCGTTCATG
>CAZETM010000095.1:16646-19734 GCA_964514885.1 uncultured Polyangium sp.
AGAATATCTGCCAGCGTTTCGAGCGGTGAGTTCGTATCACCCAATTCGTGCCCATAAAGACGCGTTATGGCGCGGACCAGCTCGCGAGGGTCCAGGCCCGCTGCGCGTTGTTCACGAATCGTCATGCCGCCATTACGTTTGGCCAGGCGGTTTCCGTCATCCGCGACAAGCAATGGAACGTGTGCAAACGTGGGAGGAACTCCGCCGAGCAGACGTGCAAGAAGCACTTGACGAGCCGAAGAACTGGCCAGGTCGGCGCCTCGTACGACGTCGGTGATGCCCATAGCAAGGTCGTCGACAACGACAGCGAGTTGATACGCATAAATGCTATCGCCGCGTCGCAATACGAAATCGCCAGTCACCTCGGCGACATCTTCGGTGCGACAACCACGCACGAGGTCGTTTGTCGTGACGATCGAACGCGCGTCGTGAGGTACGGCAAGACGAACCGCTGGAGGGCGTTTGAAAGCACGCGGATGCATTCCGAAAGCTCGACAAGTTCCCGGATATCGTGGGCCTTCGTCACCTGCGTGCGGAGCGCTGGCGATGCGGGCAATCTCTGCTCTGGAGCAATCGCACAGGTAGGCGTGACCTTCGCGAGCGAGCTTATCAATCGCGGCTTCGTACAGAGCATGCCGTTCAGACTGCACGTACGGTCCGCATTCACCGCCGATGCCCGGTCCTTCTTGAAAACGAATGCCAAGCCACGCGAGGTCTTCCACGATGCGCTCGGTCGCTCCTTGAACGACGCGCGGCGTGTCGATGTCTTCCACGCGCAAGACGAGCGTTCCGTGCGCTTGCATCACGCCTGCAGCACAAAATACGGCCGCCGCAGCGCTGCCAAGATGCAGATCGCCAGTGGGTGAAGGTGCGAATCGACCTCGATGACGGCTGGTCATGTGCACACGGTTCTACTTCATCCCGAGCCGATGGTTTGCAAAGCGGGCGAGCGAATCGCACCTTGAAAGAATTCTCGAGAATACGTGTCATCCGCAGAATGAGCGCATTGTTTTCCTCATGCGTTCAATAGGAATTGTAGTGGTTGGACGGCGTCGACGCTGCGTTGATCATCCGTACTATCATGCCGAGCACAAAGTTGATTGCGAAGCCAACTTTCACCCCTCGCTTGGTCTCGGAACCCATGGTGCTCGAGGACCAGGCATAGACGAACGCCAAGCAACCGCAAATGAGGCCGAAAGTGAGCCCTTTCGCAAAACTGCCCTGGTCCACGAAATCCGGGTCACCATACGTGCTCGTAGAGGCAGGCGGCGCGTACACATTCCCAATGTCGCCCGCAGGCGCATTCGACGAAGGCCACGCGGGTATGGGTGCTTCACCGGGGAACACGTTCGAGGCTGGTCTACCGGTGTATTCGCCTTCGCGGCGCACTGGCGCATCGCTCGGAAAGTTGCCTTCTCGCAACCATTGCCGGATATCTTTCTCTTCGTAGGGGCCTTTTTCGCCATCGGGTGTCGTAACATAATATTTCATGCACCGGTCTCCTTCGTGGACCTGCATCCTCGGAATGACACACGCCGAGTGTGTCGCGGCACGCTAATACGCTGTGATACGCCAGCGCAAGAACAATTGCAGCCATGCGGTCTGCTCGAGGCACGACCGACGTAGCCCCCCACCTACCTCCCTCACCTCACGCACGCCTCCGCGACCCGCCCGTTCATACCGCCGCCACCGCTCAAAAGCTGCTCCGACCAGCCCCCAAGTGCCTCCGGAGACACCTCGAGGCTGCTCCGACCAGTTCCTTCGCCGCTCGGTCAGCCTGGCTTGGCTTCTTCGACCGGCCCCTTCGGCTCGTCGTCCTCGCCCGGGGCCTTCTCGTGGCCACGCCCCGCTGCTTCCATCGCGTGCAACGTGTCGAAAAAACCGAAGACCTTATGCGCCAAATCCTGCGGCAAAGCCGCGTTTTGCTCGAGCTCTTTCTCCAAATCCTTGCGCAAACGGTTCAGCGCCCCGATCGCCGACGATAAGCCCAACCGTGCGCCACTATCGCTTTTGAACTCGGTTGCTGCCGTTAAAGTCGCACATCACGGTTCCCCCACTGCATTTCACGCGCCCGCATGGAAGCGGCATGCAAAAGTGGACGGTTCGACGGTCGCGCTCGTGGCACCCTTCGAATTGGGGACGAAACTTCCGGAAGCATCCGTTTTACAAAAGCTAACCGCCCATTGCGGTTGGCTCGGAGTTGCTGCGACAAGCTCGGTCGTCAATCAGCGTGCAGGCCTCGGTGGCTGGACACCGGACGCTTCGCCAGTCCTTGGAGAAACCGCCGCTCCATGTGTCGTCGTCGTAATGGACGAACATGGTGCATATGAACTCTACGGGAGCCGCGCAAGCTCGACGTTCACCCGTCCGTAGACGTCGCTCACGTCGTCGTGTACCCACCGTTCTACTTCATCCCGAGCCGATGATTGCACGTCTTGTTCTACGCTTGTGCGCTTGTCGCTTGCGAGCACGCGGTGGGCATGGAACATCTCTCGCGCTGATGCCGATCTCCCGCCGTCGCGCTCTCGTTCTTGGCTGCACTGCCGTCGTCGTCGGCGCTGCTTGGGGCAGCTTGCGTTGGATGAGCCGATTCCCGCCAGACAGCACGCCCGAAGGCGCATACACACGCATCGCTTTCAACTTGGGCACCGGCGAGGTGAAGACGTGTTTTCACTACCTCGAGGAGCGCGCGCAACACGCTGCGTTCAGCATTCGGGATTATCGGCGCAAAGCGAGCGAGCGAATCGCACAGGCGTATCCCGAGCCCGAGCGGACTCGGTTGATGGACGCGTACCGAGCGCACGCAACTGCGGCAGATGGCGCGGATGTGTGGGTCGAAATCGCCAACCGCAAAGGGTTCGTGACTCGGCTACGTCGTGACTTGTCCGGCATTGCGAAAGTGGAGACGGCAGGCGAACGAGCGACCGTGGAAACGGCGCGTGGAACGCGTTATGGGTTTCGACGTCGTGAGAACGGCTTATGGGGATTGACGCTGTTCACGGCGGATCTGACGGCCGAAGCTGAACGAGCGGCCCGCGATTGGGACATCGTGGAGCGCGCCGCGAAGGATTACGAACGAGGGAAGTGA
>CAZETM010000096.1:0-19620 GCA_964514885.1 uncultured Polyangium sp.
CTCGAGCCCCGTGGTGTCGATCTTGTCTCCAGACCCTGGGATCTTCACCTTATTGGCGTTATCCGGGTCGGCGACGCGCTTGAGAGGGACGAGGATCTTCACGGTTCGCCAGGCTCCTTTCTGACCGCCGCCGGGACCTTTTCAGAAGCCAAACCGGCAGCAAGAGCAGCATCGCTGGGCGCGGTTGTGCACGATGGCACGAGCCGCGATATCGTACGGTCGGTCGCGGTCAGACGAGCTGCGCCTGCCGCGTGCGGCGTGGCTCATGACAGGGTTGTCGTTGTGCGTCAAGGAGCCTGCTACCCTTCCGCGCCGTGGCCGTCACAACCGACTTTCTCGTCATTGGCAGTGGAATCGCTGGGCTGACTTTCGCCCTCGACGTCGCTGACCATGCCAGCGTTCTCATCGTCACCAAACGCGCAGCGGAGGAATCCAACACGCGCTGGGCTCAAGGAGGTATCGCCGGGGTCTTTTCGCCCGACGACACCTTCGAGGCGCACATCAACGACACTCTCGTTGCAGGTGCTGGGCTATGCCACGACGTCGTCGTCGACATCTGCGTGCGCGAAGGTCCCGATCGCATCCGCGAGCTCATCGAGCGTGGCGCTCGTTTCGACCGTGATGACCAAGGCGCCATCGCACTCGCTCGCGAAGGCGGGCACAGCGCACGTCGAATCCTTCACGCCACCGATGCCACGGGCCTCGAAGTCGAGCGCGCGTTGCTCGAACGATGCCGTGCACATCAGAACATCCGCTTGCTCGAACATCACATGGCGATCGACCTCATCGTCATGTCTCAGTTCGGCGGGCCCGACGTTTGCGTAGGTGCGTACGTGCTCAACACCGCTTCACGATCCGGCGGCGAAAATGCGAAGAGCCACGAGGTCGAAACATACCTCGCACACGCCACGATCCTCGCGTCCGGAGGCGCTGGCAAAGTCTACCTGTACACGTCGAACCCCGACGTCGCGACAGGTGACGGCATCGCGATGGCGTATCGCGCAGGCGCTGAAATCGCGAACATGGAGTTTTACCAGTTCCATCCGACGTGTCTGTATCACCCGCAAGCGAAGAGTTTTCTGATCACCGAAGCGTTGCGTGGCGAAGGCGCGATCCTTCGTTTGCCCGATGGCACTCCGTTCATGGAGAATCACGATCCACGCAAGGAGCTCGCGCCTCGTGACATCGTTGCGCGCGCGATCGACTTCGAGATGAAACGCACGGGCAGCGAGTTTGTCTTGCTCGACATCTCGCACCGGCCGGCGAGCTTTGTGCGTGAACATTTCCCGACCATTCATGCTGAATGTTTGCGCTTCGGGATCGACATCACCGCCCAGCCCATCCCCGTCGTTCCAGCGGCTCATTACTTGTGCGGAGGCATCTCCACGGACCTGCACGGACGCACGACGATGCCTGGTCTTTGGGCCGTTGGCGAGTGTGCTTGTACGGGTCTGCATGGAGCCAATCGTCTCGCGTCGAACTCGCTTCTCGAAGGGCTCGTGTTTGGTCATCGCGCGGCCGCAAAATTGATCTCGTCGGTGCGGGAGGTCCGGACAAACCCGCTGCCCGAAGTACCCGAATGGCAGTCGGGTGATGCTGTTCCGAGCGACGAAGAAGTGGTCATCACGCACAACTGGGACGAGCTTCGTCGCACGATGTGGAACTACGTCGGCATCGTTCGATCGACGACGCGTTTGCGACGAGCGGCGCGTCGTATCGCGCTGTTGCAGGAAGAGATCCGCGAGTACTACTGGCGGCATTTGGTGACGCGTGACTTGCTCGAGCTACGCAACATCGCCACCGTTGCCGAGCTCATCGTGGGTTGTGCTGCTGCACGCCACGAAAGTCGTGGCCTACACGCGACGATCGACTACCCCGAGACGAGCGAAAAGTACGCCATGGACACCGTGGTCAAACGGGGCGTCGTGCCCCACTTGAGAGGACGTTGATGAGCGACGACGAGCGCGAGCCCTCCAGCGATCCGTTTGGCTCGCCAGACTCTGAGCCAGGCGAACGCGGCATGACGCATTTCGGTGCGACCGCGTGGGCGCTTTTGTCGACGGCAGGATTCATCTTCATGGGCGGTTTGCTCGTGAGCCTTCGTCGGCCTTCCGACGTGGATCTGACCACGCTGGTCGGTGTGCAAGTCGTCGTCACGCTGCTGGTGCTTTTCTTCATCCTGCGGTTTTACGCGCCAGACATTTCGATCCGCCACTTCCTAGGTGTGCGAAACACGCACGTCGGTTTCTACCCGTTGGCGGCTGCGCTCGGCGCGCTCGTGCACGTGCCTGCCAACGCGTTGCTCGACTTCATCACCAAGTACTTCCCGACAAACCCAGCGATCGAACAAGGCCTCTACGACGATCTTTACGCTGGCAGTGGGCGGCGTATCGCGGCTGGCATCGCGCTCGTGCTCATCGGTCCAGCGATCGAGGAAGTGTTTTACCGAGGAGCGTTGTTCCGTCCGCTGCGAAAAAACTACGAGCCATGGAGCGTCATTTTGGTGACGAGCATCCTGTTTGCCCTGGCTCATCAGCAGTGGCAGCACATGGTCCCGATCGCGTTGCTCGGTGCGGCGTTGGGCCTTTTGCGTAGTTCGAGCGGATCGCTTTTCCCGAGCATCGTCCTGCACGGAACGTTCAACGGCATCACGTTTTGGGCGATGCTCGTGCGAGGTCCCACGGCAGCCGACGCGCCGGAAAACATCCCTTTGCACGTGGCGATTGGTGGGACATTGTTCACGTTCGTATTGATGGGCCTCGTGCATCTTCTCGGTGAGCGAAGCGATGCGGCGAGGGAAGCTCGGCTCGAGGACGAAGTGTGAACGAGAAGCAGCCCAAAACGGCGCTTTGTTTGCCTGGTGGAGGCATCACGGGCGCGCTGTACCAAATCGGCGCTCTTGCTGCGCTTCAAGACGGCATTCGCAACCTTGATGGGCAGAGTTTTTCCCTGTACCTCGGTCAATCGAGCGGTGCGAGCGTGGCGGCTGCTTTAGCGGGCGGAATCGAAGTCGATCGGCTCTACCGCGCGCTGCTTGATCCCGCGTCGGACTTCTTCCCACTCGAACGAAAACACATCTTCAGCATCGACCTGGACGAGTGGCGACATGCGCTCGGCACGTCGTGGGTTGCGCTGCGTCATGCGCTTGCGCGACTGAGACCGCGTAGCGATCCAACCGCTCCAGCGGCGTCTCACTTGTACCTGTGGGAGCAAATCGATCGTCTTGCGGATTCGCTTCCATCGGGTTTGTTTTCGCTCGACCGTTACGAACGATTCCTTGCCGAGTGTTTTTTGCGTCGCGGTGTGCCGAATGCTTTTCGCGCGATGCCGAGGTCTTTGCGCGTGGCCACGCACGATGTCGATTCGGGCGAGCGGGTCGTGTTTGGTTCTGAGGGGTACGAGGACATTCCGGTGTCGCTTGCATGCGCCGCGTCGCTTGCGTTGCCGCTGTTTTTCTCGCCGGTACGGATTGGAGATCGTCACTTCATCGATGGCGGATTGGGCCATGTCGCGCACCTCGATATTGCCGTCGAGATGGGCGTGGATTTTGCGATTGTCGTCAACCCGATGGTGCCTGTGTCGGTCGCGCATCGAGCGGTTCCGACGGGGCATGGAGTGAGTCAGAGCATTCGGGACAAGGGTTTGTTTTGGGTGCAGAACCAGGCGACGCGGATAGGCGCGCATGTGCGATTGATGCAGCACGTGGACGAGATTCGGCAGAAGACGAAGATGATGGTGCTGGTGCTGGAGCCCGAGCCGACGGACGTGCTGATGTTTTTGCACAACCCGGCGAATCTCGCGGCGCGTCGGGCGATTTTGGAAGTTGCTTACCGTACAACGCGGGATCGAATTAGTACGTGGATGGATCGGAATCGGGGCGTAGTGGAGCGATTGGGATGGGAACCGGCGTGAGAGAAAGCCTCAGTTTGCATACGCTTTAAATCCCACCAATATACGAGGAAGTCATGGCTTATGTGTTATTTGTGGACGAAAGTGGCCAAGATCAGCATGAATCGCCTTATGAGGTTCTTGGTGGTATTGCCGTGAGAGACTCAAGCATCTGGCCATTGATCACTGACCTGCAGGAAGCCGAAATATCGCACTTTGGCGCGCGTGTATCGCGTGACGAGGCGGAGTTGAAGGCGAAAAAGCTCTTGAAGGCCAAGACATTCAAATTGGCTAAACAGCTTCCATCCATCGAACCCTCAGAACGTGAACGGTTGGCGCGTGAGGCATTGGAAGAGGGGAAGGCAGCGAAGGCTGAGGCGCGCAGTGGGAAACATACGAAAAAGCAGCTCACTGCGCTTGCGCAGGCAAAGGTCGCCTTTTGCGAGCGAGTTTTCGAGCTGTGTGCATTGCACCATGCAAAAGCATTTGCATCCATTATTCCGCAAGGTGCGCCGCGGCCTTTGACCAATGGCCTTCGGAAGGATTATTCGTTTCTTTTCGAACGGTTCTTTTACTTCCTTGATGATCAACCGGGGCAAGAGCACGGCATTGTTGTGTTTGATGAGCTTGAACGCAGCCAGAGCCATATTCTGATCGGGCAGATGGCCGAATATTTCAAAAGGACAAGAAAGGGGCGGCAGCGTTCGTCGCGTGTCTTGCCTGAGCCCATGTTCGTACACAGCGACCTGACGAGCTTGATTCAAGTCGCAGACTTACTCGTCTACATCGTGGCGTGGGGCGTCCGCATCAGAAGGATGGACCTTGCTGCGCGCCCTGAACTCGTCGATCTTGCCGACGCCGTGAAGTATCTTCGATTTCGAACGCACGTTCAGGGCAGTGACGGAGAATTATTTGAAAGCTGGAGCTTTGTTGTCATCAATGATCTCCGTCCCGGAGATGAGCGATTGGTGTAACAAAAAAGCAAAAAAGGCAGTGACGACTTTCGTCGCCAGAGCCTCCACGGCGAAGATTAGTGAGATCCGCACAGATGTCAAGTGTTCGAGGGTTAAGGCAGGCACCTTGTATCCGATTGTTCTTTCCCCGTCACCACCCTGTAAGATCGCATGGCGCTTGCCGTTGAACAGTCATGCCGCGCTGCTCGCCTCCATATCCTCTTGAAACCTCGCGTTTTATGCGCTCTCCTCGGAGGACCTCGATGTTGTCTGCACCTCGCCGCTCGCTGTTGTCCACCCTTGTTCTTGCTGCTGTTGCACTCACCGTTTTCGGTGGTTGCAAGAGCCTCGTGCCGTTCACGCATGAGCTGCGCACGGAGCATGGTTTGACCGATGACGAAATCAAAAACCTACAGTTTTACGTCTCGCACGACATCACGTTGCGTCGCGAGATCGAATCGGGTGGGCGAAAGATCACGCCGGGGCACAAGCTGCTCCTGATCTCGGGCAAGCAGATTGAAGAGGTCGTCATTGCGGCGCAGACGCCGGGCGTGGCGGTAAAGATTGGCCCGCGGGCGTTGGCGGTGAGTTTTCAGCCGGGCACGGCGCTGGTGTTTGGCGTGAAGAGTTCGCGGTTGGCGATGGACGACCGAGGGTTTTTGCGTCCGGTGCCGATCGATATGCATGCATCGCAGAAGCGGGAATTTTCGGCGCTATTGGGTCAACAATTCGCCAAGCCGCCGAATCCGTTTCCGGGCAATAATGACCAGGCGGTCGGTTCGTCGATTTCGACGGACGACGTGAGCGGGAATTATTGGATCGATTCTGATAATTCTGGGCGGATCGAATTCGCTGAAAAAGCGTGGAATGCCGAGGAGAGCACGTTGCAGGCGCATTTGCTCATCGATAGCGATTCGCTCGAGAACGTGGACAAGAAGAAGACGGTTTTGAGCGGCGTGAAGCTCGAAGGGCAGTGAGGGTTTTAGGAGCCGGGCCGACGTGGGTCGGCCAAGCCGTTCTTGCTGCGTTTGCTTGCGGGCATCCAGATTTCCAGAGCGCACCAGGTTGCCGCGGATAGCTTGCTTTCCGGCGACAGAGTATTCAGCAAGAGCTTGTTCCACCGCTCGCGAGCGTCTTTGAGGCGTTTGGGCTTGGCATTGAAGTGCTTTTCGATTTCTTCGATCGATGGGAGTACGCACGTCTTGAGGTGAACGCCGACTTCCTCGGACAGCTCTTCGAGCTTGAGGATGCGAATGGTGGCCTTTCCGATCTCAGTCAGCCCGTCTGGCGTCCAGATCCACAGCTCACGTGGTGGTGACTCATCTGTGGCTTTCCACTGAATGTGGTCGAGTGGGTCGATGTTTGTTGCTGGATCAAGTAAGAGCGGCTGTTCGCTAGATGTATCAAATGCGCTCGGTGGCAGTGGTCTCGCTATTGGCTTGCTCAAGTGAGGTACCGGTTTGGTACCTGTTTTCATTGGAAAATAATTACCCTTGTGTCCTTGGTCGTTACAGCGAACGCAGGAAAAAAAGAGGTTTGTCCACGTCCACGCAAGCCACCAATAATGCTCCGCGTCGATAATTTCAGGCTTTTCGTCTGGCAGGTGTCGCTTTGCACTATTCTTGGGTCGATAATGCTCGACGGGATTGCTGCTGAAATCGGTTCTCCGTTCGCACCACGCGCACTTTTTCTGCTGTGCGAGGTATAGGCGTTCTTTCGTTGCATACGTCCCATACCCTTCTTTGAGCGTGTCTTTGAACTCCTTTGAGGATGAGCCAAAATTTTCGAATGCATCGAGCGCTTTTTCGAGTCGTTTTTTGCCCGTTCTCTTGAGTTCGCGTGGTTCGTCGATGTCGCGTTTGATGCGAATCATCTTGGCTTCCTCTGACGAACGGGTTTTACGCCTGGATCGATCTCCGCAACGGCGAGCTTCTTTTGGAGCGACGCGAGTTCCTGGTTGTCGTCGGGCGTTCGGAAAGGGTCGCCTGCAAGAACCAAATAACGTCGCAATGTGTCGCCATGTGGATTCGGGGTCAAACGATCCACATCAAACCAAATACGATAAAGCTCGCCACCTGACATGGGACGAGGGTCAGGGCCTGGGAGTTCTTTGTCGCCGTCCGCGGATAACCAACGCTTTTTCTCGACATTGCCCGTTTCTTCATTCACGTCGAGTCGCACAATCTCATCGGGTGCGACACTTGCAAGAACTGCGGGAGAATGTGTGGTGGCGACGAACTGCATGTTTGGAAATATGCGTCGCAATGCCGTGACGAGCGTCGCTTGCCAAAGTGGATGAAGGTATGCGTCGATTTCATCAATGAGGACGAGCCCTTCCATCTCCGTAGTATTCACCTCGGTTTTCGACTCGAGCAGCACATGACCAATGAGATCCGCAATCCAGGCGAAGGTCGACTGATAGCCATGCGAAAGCGCGACCCCTGCAATCTTGACGGCGTCTTTGCCCATTCGTTGATGAAATCGATCGGTTTCGACTAAATCCGGCGACGTTGCGGCTCCCTTTTGACCTCGCAATTCCAATTTTTGGATATCAGGGAGAAGGTCCCCACCACCAATCTTGACGGCTTGATTTAGCATTCGTGCAAACATAAGGGAGGTCGTCCCCGATTTACGCCCTTCCGCCATGTCTTTCTGCAGAAAATGATTGGCAAATGATGTGCTGGCCATTGCCGCTGTTGGCTTGAACAGCGGTTCCATTCGCTCAATGGATGGCCGAATGAGCTGCGGCATTGATGTAGAATCAGGTAAAATTCGCGAAATGCCATACGCAGCGACGAACCATAATGGTAAATGGACGTCGCGAGCTGCATCGAGCGGGTCTTGCCGAAGGAGATTTCTCGGCGACTCCCGTACCTTTTTCGTTTTCGCATCAATGTACCGCGCTTCTGCATCCAGCGAGGTTGAAGCACCGGCGCGAAGCAGCACGCTGGAACCAAGCGCGAGCCCTCGGGACGACCCTCCCGGTGCCATGGGATGGATCGCATGGCCATCCGATTGTGGCGTAAAATCGAAGAGTGCTTCGATCCTCATGTCCTGGTCATCGCGGCGATCCCGCAGGTGCTTCACGATCGGCCCCGCAATCGTGTTCACCTGACGCGATCCTGTCGCTGCCAACGCAATCGCCTGCAGAATCGTGGTCTTCGCGGTGCCATTCTCCCCAATGAGCACCGTCCACATGCGCGGCTTGCCATTCTTATCGGTAAAGTCGAGCTTGAAGTCGCGTAGCCTCTTCAAATGATCTACATGCAAGTGTCGAATGTACATTCTACTTCCTCCTCAAAAACGGCACCGGCCTATTCCGAATCAATTCCACCACATACGCTGCAGCGACGTCACACGCGTACCGCCGATAGCTCGCCGTCTCCGGCGCATTCTTCGCTTCGTCCGCCAAGTCCGATACGCCCCGTACCATGAAAAACTCCGGCGAAATCGCCGCGGAATAACACGCGCTCGCGACGCCGGCCGCTTCCATTTCCACGCCAATCAACGCCGGCCACACGTTGCGGTATTCATCCAGCACCGATTGCACCGCTACAACCTTGTCACCCGACGCAATCGGTCCCACGTGAATCCTCGGCACGCCCTCCGCAGGACGTTTCGTGGTCATATTCCGAATCCAGCCGTCCCCAAGCACATTGAGCGCCGCGGCGTACAGACGCCTCGATGCCTTGTGCACCGACCAGCGCACTTCGATTCCAAGCGTGGTGATTTTCTGTAATTCGTAATCAACGATTTGCTCGGATATCAATAGATCACCCAGCGCCACATTACGCGCAGCAATCCCTCCAGCAATGCCCACGAGCACCACATGACGCGGACGCCAGCGTTTGATCGCCTCTGCCGTCGCCGTCGCTGCATTCACTCGGCCCATACCCAAAAGCGGCATCACCACCAAACGATAATTTCCCGCTCCATCGCTGGTCGACAGATCCGCCGAGAAATACACGTGCACATCGTCTTTGCGCGGCGCAACTCGCGAATATCCAGGCAATAACGTCAAGAGTGAGTCACGTTCTTCGGGCAGCGCAGTCACCAACAAAAAATCCACGCGCTCAGGCTTTTTCGTCGGTTTTTCTTTCGGTAACGAGGCTCGTCGTGGCTCTACCTTCGCCGGCGCCTTGCGCCCCGATACCTCTTCCGTCAACAAATCAAACAATTCGTCGACGACTTGCTCTGCTGATTCTTGGCCCGTTATGGGCTCGTCCAATAACGACAGCTTCTTTTTCGTCAGTCGATGATAACGTTTTACGCGGTCGAAGCTCTCCGAAATATCGTCATAAGCCTTTTTCGCGTTTCCTCCCGTACCTGGCAGAGGAAACACCGGCACATGCTCGACGAGCGCCGTTTCATACGTTTTGTACGTCCCTTCAATGCCTCCGACGAGAACGACCGCCTGCGCCCGCTTGACGCTCTCGACCCATTCCGGAACACCTTTTTCGACGTAAATCACATCGCCGCCAAAAAAGGCCGGCTCGTCCGGCCGCGGAACGATTTGTTTCAGCTTTCGCGATAGCGGCAATCCCAACGCTTGCAATTCACCCGCAAACGCCCGCGTCACGAGCTGGTCGATGCCATTCCAACCGCACGTAATCAGGCCAAATCCACGAAACGCGAGCGTTCTCCCAATGACTTCCGCCGCCAGCACCTGCGCCTTGGGCAATCCCGCCGCATTCGATCGAGTCCCCGCAACCAGGACCCATGTCTCTTTTTCTTCGGGTTGGTCAGGAAAATCAGCCACTTTGCGAGCCACCGAAAAACGACAACTCGATTTTGCCCACCGTGGCCTGAATGTCGAATCGATAAGACATTCCGTCGACGTCTTCCAAGACGATCTGGCGAACCGCTCCCGGATCCTTACGCGACAAAAGCACCCGATCGAGATGCAATTCGAGGCGCATGACGCCCGTGCCGGGCTCCCGTAACGTTCCTCCGAGCACCACAGTCCGGGGCGAGCCAGCGTTTGGCAGGACAGACAATTGGAATGTCGCTCCAATGCCTAACGCGAGCGCTCGCCACAAGGCCAATAACATCGTCGTCGGCCGCCGCACGACCGCTGGCTCTTGGCCTTCGCGATGATGCGACAAGGTCACGCCATCGAATACGAGCCGCTCGTGACCGTGCACGTCATGGAGCACCGCCAAGCGGAACGATACGCCTTCACGAGCTTCGATTTCGATAGCAAAACGTGAATCGCGCGCCTTCGCTCCGTCACGCCGCTCGACCACCGCCGCAATCGGCGAAGTCCTGGGAAACAATCCATCCACCGCGATCGCGACGTCTTCCGCATTGCCCGCAAAACCACTCATTCGTTGCGGCCAGGAAGCCATGGGAGCAAGCGCTGGCACGGCGCCTCGTACACACCCCGCGGCTGCCAATTTAGGCGAAAATACAGCGACGTCATTCACGGTTCCATCCGGAGGCTCGAGCACCAACAATCGAGTGACCGTGGTAATCGTCGATCCCGGCGTCAAACCCGGCTCGCGACCGGACAACGAAGGCAAAGTCGAGGGGGCAAACCGTCCCGCACAAGGTGGATACGTCGGCGGCGGCAACAGCTGCTCCGGCGGACGGCCCGGAAAAACCAATGCGCGAATCAAGGATATTCCAAGCGAATCGGCAGCTCGCAACGTATCCATCCGCTCGCGGGGTATCCAATCGAATGCTTCACGCACCGCGGAAACAATCGATTCCGCATCGAATCCCTCGCCATGCACGGCTTCCAGCGCCCATTGAATCGCCGCCGTGCCTCCCTGTTCGGCTGCTTTGCGCAGCAGCGGGATCCCTCGCGGCGTCGCTCCTCGCGATATCGCCACCAAGCCGGCACACGCCAGCATTGCCGCATCGCCAGGCGGACGCGTCGCTGCCCGTTCGAGACGCACCATTGCATCGTCGTGACATGCCGTCGCAGCCGGATGCGCGCCAAGATCATCAAGCCTTCGACCATGACTCGCCAACTCGAAAGCCGCGCGCAGATGCACGCGCCCATGACGCGCATTGCCTTCTTCTTCCGCGGCCTGCAGCAAGCTCGGCAGCTCGTCCACACCTCGTGCCCGGTCTCGTGCAATCGTGAGATACCAAGCCACGTCCGCTCGACGCTCACGCATGTACACGTCGCCTGGATGGTCGAGACAAACCTCTTCCCATCGCAACGAGGATTGCAGCTTTTCGAGCGCGAGCACGGCATCGTCATGTCGGCCGAGTGCACCAAGAATGGATGCTTCGACAAGTGCCGACGCAAATCGCAATCGATGTGCAGATCCTCCAAGCCCCGTCGCCGATGCTGTCGCCTGCGTGATCCGTTCGAGCGCTTCGACCAGGCGACCCGCACGTCCAAGCACCGCCGCTTCGTTGTGCACCGCAGCCAGCGCAACCTCGTAATAAGGGCTTTGCCAGGCGCCTTCGAGCCGCTCACGTAGGGCACCAAGTAGAGCTAATGATTCGTCGTAACGCCCTGCGAGGCCGAGGGACGCACCTTCGTTGCATGCAGCAATCGCCGCGATCATGTCGAATGGCGAGGCGGGTGAAGCACCGAGTCGCTCACGTAGTGCCGCGCCTTTCGCCGCCGCGTGATCGGGCCTTCCTGCGCGAGCGAGCACCAGGATCTCGAGGGACGATGCGGCAGCTTCGATGGCGCGTTGCTCGACACTGCCTCCGCCCGCCGACACCTCCATCGCGCGTCCGAACGCATGCAGCGCACGTGCATCATCACCACGCTCGATCGAGATGATCGCAAGCGACAGGGCCGCATCTGCTGCGAGCGCATGTAGATCAAACGATGGTTGGCTCGGGAATTTCCATTCGCGCGAAATCTCCACGGCGGCCATCAGGCTGTCGGTGGCGAGCGCAAATCGCTCTCGCGCTGCGTGACGTTTTCCACGCCGAAAATGCGCTTGAATCACGCACTCGAACATCTCCGGATCATCAAGCCGACGCTCGTGAAACCGATGCACGATCTCGTCGTACTCACCGGTTTCCGTTTGTGCCGACAGATCACCGAGAGCGAGTAGAGCCTTGGCCGTTTCTTTGCTGCCGCGTTCGTCTCGCACGGCGTCACGCACGATCGCCGCACAGATCTTCGCCGCCTCCGCGTTACGCCCGTGCGCTCGCAGAGTCATCGCTTCGGCGAGTCTTTCTGCATCTTTGGGCGCGGGTTTGGTGGGGGCTGCCGCCGCATCGATACGCGACGCTCGTGGCTGCATCGAGTCGTCACGAAAGGTCGAGTTGCGAGTTGGAGTCGGCGCACTGACTGCTGGCCGTGTAGCCACAGGCTCTGCGGTTTGCATCGGCGTTCGTCGCGCTTCGATTGCCGACATCAAGTCCGTAGACATCGGCCGTGCGCGAGCTCCGACGCGAATCGGGCTCGTTTTCGACAAGCATTGTACGAAGCGAAAATAAGCGTGCGACGCGCCTTGTGGATTCGACGTCGACTCGAGTTCCACTGCGAGCCGCGGTGATACTGAACGCAACACTCGATTCGGAATCTGCGCCAGCTCGACGTAGAGCGACAGATCGCACGACGACATTCCGAGGAGCGAGCCGAACAGCGCTTCGAGACGCGGACGCGCTTCGTCGACGAACGCTTTGCCAGCCGCTCCATCAGGAACGTGCGCAAGCAGCGGAAACAAGTTCAGCACGCGATCTGTCGAAGCCAGCGACCTTCGACCATGGGCCCACGCTGCAAGCTCAATGGCTTCTTCGAGCGATGCATCATCGACGAGGAACACGAGTTTGTCGGCGAGATGCGAGGCCAGGACGGCGGTCGTATCGCCTTCACCCGTCGGTGCATCGATGAGCACTGCGTCGTAACGACTGCGCAACGAGTTGGCAATTTCTTCGAGCACCCCGGGAAACAATTCGAGCCCTTCGAAGGGATGCGTGCGCTCGTGCGGTGCGTCTTCACCACCGACGGGCATGAAGTTCAGTTCGACCGTGCGCTCCTCGGGCAAACCCGGATAACGCAAGTTCACGCGTCGTGTGGCACCTTCGCTCAAGTCGAAGATTTTCTCGACGAGTTCACGGATTTGCGTGCTTCCTGCGGCACGTGGCGCGGTACGCGCTGCGGGTAGGCGACGCGCGCCTTCACGTACGAGCGCGAGCAGATCGACGACACCCGAGGCCACTCGCACGCGTCCCGTGCCCGATGCAGATGTTGTTGCAGACCTACGCTTCGCATCCGGGAAGTACCGTCCGAGTGTCGGTGAATCGACCGCGAGGTCGACGACGAGCACTCGGTCTCCGCGCTGCGCGAGCAGAGCTGCGATGTTGGCGAGTGCCATCGCGCGCCCTGCATCGCTGCGAGCCGAAGTGAATACGGCAATGTAGCCATCGCGTACCGCAGCCAATCGAACTTCCTCCGACGCCTACTCTTACATGTCTCGTACGTCAGACCAAGGTCAAGACAGTTGGCCTGGCCCGCTTGTCATTCCCGCTTGTCATTCCCGCTTGTCACTGCAGCGAGCCTTGTTGCACCGCCGCTCGTTCGGCCACACGCAGTGCCGCTTTGGCCTTCGCTTTGCCCGCGATCACGCGCACCAGCGCCGCCTCGTACACCTCGATCGTGCTCATCGCATCGACGATCATGTTGCGGACGAGCAGCGTGGGAAGCGAGATCCCGGTGAAGTCGAGCGCCACTTTGAAACGAGCCGATCCGTCATCGAAGCTCATTTCAAAGTTGCCGTCGCCCATTCCAAAGTTCGCTCGAGCCACGAACTCACAGAGTTCCATCCGGTGCTCTTTCTTCGCTTTCGGACGAAACAGGACGTACAGCACGAGCCGTTCGAGCCGTTCGGAAAGACGAACGACGACGGCTTCCAGCATTTCGCCAGCGTCCATTTGGGTCAGATAGTCGATTTCGCCTTGCCCATCATCGACGCGAGAAAAGGGCCATCCAGCTTCTTCGAGCGCGCGTTCGACGATCGATGTTGCCGGTTCTTTCGCGACGTTTTCGTCTGGGTGTGCGTGTGGCGCAAGGGTTGCGGCATGTTCATGCCCCGCGTGCGATTCTTTTGCTTTGCGCATCGCTCGCAGCATTCCCTCCGCTTCGTCGCGCATCTCCCAATCTTGCGGAGCAACGACGAGCGCTCGTTCGAGGTCTTGCACGGCACCTTCGTAGTCGTCGCGTTGTGCACGCACGGTGGCGCGTTCCGCGAGCGTGTCCGGGTTGTCGGGCATGATGCGCAGAGCCGCATCGAAATCGGCGAGCGCTCCATCGAAGTCATCGAGGTTTTGCTTGGCTACGCCGCGTCGTTCGTACGCCGGGACAAACTCCGCATCGAGTTCGATGGCAGCGGTGAAGTCTTCGATCGAGCCGACGATGTCGCCACCGAGCAGACGCGCGGTGCCGCGGTTGTACTTGGGTAGAGCTTCTTTCGGAGCGAGCGCGATGGCGGCGTCGAAGTCTTCAATCGCTTTGTCGAGCTTACCAGCGATGGTGCGATCGCTGCCGCGGTCGTTCAATACTTTCCAGTCGAGGTTTTCGGCCTTGGACGACTTGGAGGTAGCGGATTTTTTTGCTGCGGGTTTGGCAGGGCGCTTGGCGGGACGAGGCATGCTGCGGGGGAGGTTAACCCGAGCAGCGCGGGAGGGGGAGGTTTTTCTGGGGCGTGGGCGTCGGGGTTTATCGAGTCGAGCGCCGCGAATATGAGGTTTAATCGGTTCCGAACACGTCGGCGGCGGTTTTGGCGCCGATGATGTTGTCAGTCCACCGTTCGAACAAGCTGAGGTCGGAACATGTCTCGATGCGCGTACGTTGCGCGTTGGTCAGCTCGATTCCCGCGCGTTTCAACTGGCGTAGCAACGTGCTGCGGGAGTTTTTGATCGCTCCGTCGTCGATGAGCGCCTGCATAAAAGGCGGCATCACAATAATCTTGTCTTGCGCTTTCTGCTCCATGATCATCACCTCGATGGCTCGTTTTAGATGCGCACGCACGTGATTGTACACCAGCGCCAAGTAAAGCGTCAGGTGTTCGTGCTGCGACTGCATGAGTGCGTGCACCAGTGTTTGTACTACTTGCGGTCCAAATTCTCCGTCGCCGTGGCTCAAGGCGGATAACACGGCCAATTCCGGCTCATGCTCGGCAACTTCGGGATCCGTAATGACTGGAATCATCGAAGGTCCGAGCACCAGAGGCCGCATGACCGTCAAGCCCAACCCCACATCAATGGGTTTGGCTGCCCATTCCGCCACCTTGGTGTCTGTCGCGACAACCAAGACGATGGTTGGACATCGTTTCCGTGACCGTTGCGCCGTCGCATACACCGGCCACGACCACTTCTTCCCGGGGTCATCATCTCGCTGCACTTCCAAGATGATCGACAACACGGCGTCTTGCTGCGCGTCGCGTAGCTCGAGCGCCAAGTCGGCACGAAATTCGACGGATTTTGTCTGATTGAGGGCTGAATCCCCTACACAAACCTCCTTGTACGCAGGTACGTTCACGCCAAACAGTTTTTCCACCAGGTGCGGAGCCAGTGGAGGGTTGTCGCGGAACATGTCCACGAGGGCATCATGCTCGGTCGTCGGCATGCACGGGACATTATATCGAGTTTCGATGCGCGTACAAGTTTGTCGTGACTATTTATGGTTCGTCGGAACAGAACGAGGTTCGTCGGAATGGAATGGATTCGTCGGTCGAGGGACGGACGCTATCGAAGCAATCCTTGATGCGCTTGCAATCGCTCGGCTCGTGTTCTCGTCAATGGTGGCGAATGGAAGCCTATTGAACAATAGCGATCTGCTCGATTGTGAGGACTTTCCTCAAAAAGTCGGACGCGCATTCTGGCTTTATCGGGGAGGGAAGTCCGAGTAGCGGCATGCGATTTCTGTTATTTTTACCGCCATTGCCGTGCTTCCGATCCAACGCGTCGCTCCTCACATCGCTCGCGCCCGTCGACGTCCTCCCGAAGACTCGTGAGCGCGAATCCTGTATGCCGTCGACGTGCCCGAGCTGCCATCCGACGTGATTGTTTCGATCGCCGTCGTTTTCCCCGCCGAACCAACAGGCGACGCCGGAGAAGAAATAGCCGGTTTGCTCGAGCGGAGTCTCGGTTGTGTTTCGGCCGGGCAGTGATACCGTCCGCACGTGCCGCTTCCGCATAATTACCTGTTTCACGCCCGCGTCGTGCGCCGAGAACTCGCTGCATACGCATTCCCGGACGATCTGGCAAACCGTCATGCCAAGTTCATTCTTCCGTGGATCAAACGTCTCCGTGCCGGAGATCTCGACGACAGCAAAGAAATCAGCCTTCACGGTGAGTTCCTTGGTGGTGTTTTTGGGAGCGCGCTGGGTTATCTTACCTGGGCCGGCTCGGGTGAAGGGGAATGGAACGTGACCGCGGAACGAACCGTTTCCAAGAGTGGAAAATCCGCGGACGGGGCGCTTGGGTTCTTTCGATCGAAGCGCGAAGGCGACATCGTCGCGCCCATTGAGCTCAAGGGTGCGAAGCAATCGCTCGATATCGCGCTGGGACGACAGTTGACCCCCGTCCAACAAGCTTGGGAATATGCGGACGTTTCGCCCGGCTGCCGTTGGATCATCGTCTCGAATTACCGTGAATTGCGCCTTTACAGTCGCCTTCGTACGCCCGATGAATACGAAGTCTTTCTATTGGAAGAATTGGAGGATCTGCAAGCCTTTAAGCGTCTATTTCTCCTTCTTTCACGCGACCGGTTTTTACCACGAACGGTTGCGGACCGCGCGCCGCTCGACGACATGCTCGTTGCGTCGGACAAGGTCCAAGCGGAAATCACGGCCGAGCTTTATCGAGAATATCGTGACCTTCGCAGGGCGCTGTTCACTCATTTGGGTCAAGTCCACTCCAATGAAAAACCGCTCGATCTCCTCAAGCATACGCAGATTATTCTTGATCGCATTCTCTTCATTGCATTCGCTGAAGATCGAGGATTGCTTCCATCGACCACGCTTTCCGACACGATTGCACATCGTGACAAGTACAATCCTCGGCCGATCTGGCAAAACCTCGTATCCGTATTTCGATGGCTGGATCAAGGCAACGCGGAGCAGAACGTACCTGGATACAATGGGGGGCTTTTTGCCCCGAACGTGGCGATCGACGAGCTTGAGCTGTCCGACGAGATGTGCAAGAAGCTCGTCGGGATCACGCGATTCGACTTCTGTGATGATGTCTCCGTCGAAGTGCTCGGACATATTTTCGAGCAATCGATTACGGATTTGGAGGAGATGCGTGCAGAAGCCGGGGGGGAGGCGCTTCCGCGAATTTCCAAACGGAAGGCGGAAGGCGTCTATTACACGCCGTCGTACATCACGCGATACATCGTCGAAGAGACCCTCGGTCGTGTACTCGAGGAAAAGTGGAACGAAGCCTTTGCGCCGGAAAGCCCCGAAGCCGAAAAAAGAAAGGTCGCGCGCGAACGTAAGGAAATCGCTGCTTGGGAACGTTATCGGGACATGCTCAAGGAGACGCGGGTCATTGATCCCGCCTGTGGGTCGGGCGCGTTTCTCGTGGCTGCATTCGACGTGTTGGCGCGGGAATATGAACGTGTGAATGCGGCACTGGCGGCATTGCGGGGTGGCCAAACAGGGCTCTTCGACTTGACTAAGACCATTCTCAACAGCAATCTTTTCGGCGTCGATCTCAACGAAGAATCCGTTGCGATCACGAAGCTGTCGTTGTGGCTCAAGACATGTTCTCGCGGAAGCAAACTCACGTACCTGGACCGAAACATCAAATGCGGGGACAGCATCGTATCGGATCCGATGGCTCGTCCGCGCGATGACGAACGCGCACCGCGAGCATTCGATTGGGCGACGGGCAATTTGGTGCGCTCCTTCATTGCGCCTGCCACAAGCGCTGAAGATGAAGAGATCGACGCAAGGTGGCGCAGTGGATTTGATGCCGTCATTGGAAACCCGCCCTATGTACGGCAGGAGTTGCTGGGTGGGATCAAGCCGCACCTCCAGAAGATTTATCGTAGCTATCATGGCATGGCGGATCTTTTTGTCTACTTCTTTGAGCGCGGCATTTCCTTGCTTAGACCGTCCGGCCGTCTTGGCTATATTGCAAGCAATAGCTGGTTACGCGCCAATTATGGCACGCAGCTTCGCGCGTATTTCCGCACGCAAGCAACCATCGAAGCCATTGTAGATCTTGGAGACAACCGCGTTTTCGCCGATGCCCCCGACGTTTATCCGGCCATCGTCATCATTCGATTCGGTGCTCCTGCGGATGGGCATCAGGCGAAATTCGCGTCGTTCTCACGTGGAGAAGAAATCACTGAATTTGCAAAGCAACTCGACAAAAAGTGGACCGCAGTCGCAATCCATGACCAATCCGATTCGGGCTGGCAACTGGCAAGTCATTCGCTCCGCCGAACTCTCCATGCGTTGCTCGGGCGCGGCACACCGCTTGGCGCGCGTGCCGGAACCACGTATTACGGCATCAAAACGGGACTGAACGAAGCCTTTGTCATTGAACAAAACGTCCGCGACGCGATCGTTTCGGCGGACCCCTCGAGCGGCGATTTCATCAAGAAAATGCTGCGCGGCGAGGATCTTCGCCCGTGGTATCAGGAGGACGAGGGGAATTGGCTCATCCGTATTCCCTCCGGCTGGACGCGAGAAAATCTTGATTGCCACGACGAGCCAAGTGCATGGAAATCCTTCCGGGACAAACATCGTGCACTTGCCACGCATCTGGAACTATTTGCTGAAGCGGCCCGAAAACGGAATGACCGGGGTGAATTCTGGTGGGAGCTACGCCCATGCGCTTATTATGAAAAATTCGATGCTCCTAAGATATTTTGGGTCGAAATCACGAAGAACCCGCGATTTTCCTGGGACACCGAAGGGAAATACGCAAATAACAAGGCATATTTCATTCCGCAGGCCGATATCGCCTGGCTCGCCACCTTGCAAAGTCGCGTAACATGGTTCGCCATTTCGCAACTATGCACGCCGCTGGGGGAACGAGCCGGCTCGTTTCGCTACCAACTGTTTGCCCAGTTCATCGAGCGTCTTCCCATTCCGGACATGACATCGGGCGAACGAGGGATTCTCGCCCAATTCGCCGGCGAAATCACGGCGGCTGCCAAGAGCCGCTACGCACTGCACACGAAAATGCTCGGCCGCATGGGCGATTTGATTCCCAAAGGCAAACCCATCAATCGAAAACTCACGGAATGGTGGTCGCTCGATTTCGCTGCATTGCGTGCAGAATTGGGGAAAACGTTCAAACAGGACATTCCCCTACGTGACCGCGATGATTGGGAATCACTATGGAAGGAGCGATGCGCAGAACACGAGCGACTTACCGCCATCATCATTGCACGGGAAACGGAAATGAACGATCGCGTCTATCGCCTCTTCGAGCTTGGCAAGGACGACATTCGGCTCATCGAAGAAGAAACGAAGTATCCGTATGGTGCGGTATGACGATTACGGGCGCCAGAGATCCGCGGGCATCGGATTAAGCGCAAAGCGCTTCCACGTTCGACTGGAAATGCACACCGCTCGCCGCTTCCTGTATAGGGGAGGGAAGTCCGAGTAGCAGCATTCAAATCCTGTTATTCAATGCGCCCGGTGTGGGTACTCGAATGTGGCTCAAGGTGGAGAACACGGCTGAATGTACTCGTGAGCGCACACCTTGTAAGCCGTCGACGTGCCCGAGCTTCCATCCGACGCGATTGTGAAGTCCGTCGACAGACCGATGACGCGCGTGGACAGGGCATTTGGCCCCAATCATCGCCTGCCCAGCGACGGGCTGGCACCACCACCTCGAC
>CAZETM010000097.1:0-19576 GCA_964514885.1 uncultured Polyangium sp.
GGCATAACGAAGGCGCGCTTCGTAGAACAGATGCCCCGAGCCAGCGACATCGAATGCGAGACCGCTTCCGCCTGCCGCAAGCAGACGATCCGCTGGCACGCTCATCCTTGCCTGAGCGACCGTTGCTCCGCGGAACGGATGCGAACCAAGCTCGGTTTGTCCGAGGAACACGCGGGCCAAAAAGTTCGGAGCGATCTTCTCCTGCGCCTTGCGATACTGATCGAGCGCAATCAGCGACCAAGCCGCTTCTTGCGTGTTGCGCCAAGCGCCACCTTTACGATCCGCAAGCAGACCCATCGCGAGACGTGCAGCAAGCGGATGATTCGGCTTCGCCGCGAGGATCCCGCGCAGTATCAGCGCACTCGTACGCGTGTCCGAGTCCATCAAGACAGCGTAACGATCGCCAAGGTTTGTTGCGGCACGGGCAACGTTGGCATCGAGCCGCAACGAGCCTTCGAGCTCACTGACGAGCGTATCGATGCTCGCGCGATCGGCTTTACCCACCACCATCGCGTGCAGCAGGAATGCTTGGGCAAACAGCGGCAGCGTCTTGCGATCCTCGAACAGACGGCTCATGCGACCTGGATCGGGACGGCCATTCTCCGCGAGCACATCGAGGATGAACGGCGCAGTCGCGTGTATGTAGTCGTTGTCTTTCCGTTCCAGCCAGCGCAGGACGAGACGCGATGCCGATTCGAGTTGGCTATCCGAGACCGCAAATCCGCGATTCTTCGCTTCACGAAGGCCCCAGAGCGCGTAGGTCGTGGCCCATAGGTTCGACTCATCCGATTCGGCCCACATGCCGAATCCGCCATCACCACGCTGATTCTTCAGCACCGCAGCGATCGTCGTTTCGATGATTGCGTCCGTGTTCTTCGGCAGCGGGATGGAGAAGTCACGAGCCAGATCTCGCAGCGGCAAGAGCGGTACGAGCTTGCTGACGAGTTGTTCGGTGCAGCCGTAGGGATATTCGACGAGCTGTTCGACACCACCGCCAAGACCGACCAGCGCCGTCGAAGCCATGCTGACTTCGAGGCCACCAACATCGTCACGAAGTGCGGTTAGATCGCCGAGCTTTTCTGCAGACGCCGTCATCGTGTCGCCGTAAAGCGCGACAGCTTCTGGTGACAACGGCACGCGCACATCTCGCTCGATCTCGACTGCATCTTCGAGGTTCTTCCCGCCGTCCGATGCGCGCACGACAAACCCGATCTTGGCTTTGCCCACATGCGGCGTTTCGAGCGGGAAACGAACTTCGACCGGCGTGCCAGGAGCGAGCTCCACCGTGCGAGTCGCTTCGCCACGCAAGGTCAAACCCGTTGGTTTGATCGTCACCGTGGCAGTCATCTTGCCGGCGCCTTTGGAGCTGACGATGACGCCCGCATCGACCGTATCACCGGCCCGGAAAAACCTCGGCATGGCCGGGCGCGCCATGAGCGGACGGCTCGCGACGACGCGGTTTTCCGCGAAGCCGAAGCGATCATCTTCAGCAGCCGTAACGGCCATCAAGCGGTAGGTCGTGAGCGTATCGGGCAACCGGAAGCTCACTCGAGCGCGACCGGAATCGTCGGTGATCACGCTGGGCACGAACGTCGCACTAGCGCGGAAGTCGCGACGAACCGACATGCCGCCGCCATCGCCACCATCGAGGCCCTTGTCCACACCGAGATCGCCATAAGGCCGGAACACTCGAGCAAGCGCAGCGCGCATTTCGAGCGAAGCAACACGTAGCGGACGTGCAGCCCCGAAGACCCCGATCGGATCGGGTGTCTTGTATCCAATGAGCGAAAGAACGCCTTCATCAACCGCGTAGAACGTCACCTCGGATCGAGCGGGTTTGCCCGCGTGATCGGTCACCGTGATGTCCACGTCGACGTTCTCACCCGGACGCGCTTCAGGCTTGTTCGGAGTGAGCGCAATCTTGAGCCGGCGTTTTTCCGGGTTGACCAGCAGCGACGCGTATCCCATGCGGAACGCAGGTGCGCCGACATCGGGATCCTTTGCGTTCGTAGGAACTGGTTTCGTTCGACCTCGAACGAGTAGTACCGAGACAAACGCGTTGGGACGATAGTCCTCGGTGATCGGAACTTCGATCGTGGGCATCGGCCCCTTCAGCTCGACGCGCCGTTGCGAAAGAATTCCAGCCCGCTCGACCGTGACCAACGCCTCGGCAGATTGGAACGGGCTCTTCACCAGCAGCCGTGCGGTTTGTCCGATCTCGTAGCTTTCTTTGTCGGCGACGAGTTCGATCGCGAGCCGATCCGAATCGCCAAACCCAGCACTCCCCGAACCGCCGAACACGTACACCGCATCGGATGCTGCGACGGGGTTCTTCCGCGGATCGACAGCCGTTGCGTGAATCAGGTGATACCCCGACGCCGCTGGCGTGAGCTTGCACGATCCAGGCTGTTTCGCCGTCGTCGTCGTCACGGTGCACGTCTCGACAACCTTGTCGACAGGCTCGACGACCGTGTGCGTGCCGCCTCCCGTGGTGGCCTTTCGAGCGACGTCCCACGAGCGATGCACCAGCTCGAGTTTGACCGCCACGCTGCCCACTCGGTTGCCTTTAGGATCGACGGCAAACACTTGGGGCTCCAAAGGTTTGCCCGCGTCGACGAAGAGTTGGCTTCCCGTGCGTAGGGCCAGGTAAAACTCACCCGGGTGCACGAGCGCCGTCGTACTGCCAGCAACGGATTGCCGAGACACATCGGTGACATCGGCTTCGGCCGTGATGCGCTCAGGGCCGGTTTGTCCGGGAAGAGCAAGCTTCGCTTCGATGTTGGCGTTGCCTTTCGCATCGAGCTTGGCCTCGCGACTTTCGACTTCGCTTTCCCGTAACGAGTCTTCTTTCAGATCATATTGGAACGCGCTGTCGTCGACGGTGAACTCATCGGTGTTCGGCGGGCGGAAAAACGCTTCGCCTCGCGTGACCGTGAGCCTCGCGTCGGCATTGGTCATCGGCGCTCCGTAGAGATAGTCGCCACGAGCTGTCCATTTCGCGAGATCCCCGCGGATGTAGTTAGGTTTGTCACTCTCAACCGACACCTTGAACTCGGCGGCGCGGTATTCGGCGACTTCGAAGTCGCTCGTGACATCGCCATAACCTCCCTGCCCTTCGCCCACGATCGCGCGCATTGCGTACGTACCCAACCTGCCCGTGCGTGGAACGACGACGTCGATCGACGTGGTTCCGAAGGGGCTCAAGGTTTCCGTGCGCGACGAGATCTCTTCGCCGTCCGGGCTTTCGACTTTGATTTGAACAGGTACGCCCGCGGGAGTGACCGTGCCGGGATTGCCCTCTTGCCGAAAGATGCCCTTGATGTGGACCGTGTCGCCAGGACGGTAGATCCCGCGATCGGTGAAGAGCATGCCGAAAGGTCGTTCGGGACCGGTTTCGACGCGAGCATCGAAACGCCAAGAATCCAGCGTGTCGTTGATGTGTTTGTAGGTCCAATCATTGCCATGACGAACCACGAACACAGATCGATCAGTGCCCGACATGTTCGGCGTGAACGCGCTGGGTGGTAGAGAGACAAACCCAGATTTGTCCGAGCGATACGGCCCGAGCGTTGCTTCACCAGGACGTTCGATGGTGACGTCTGCGCCAGCAACAGGCTCGGCGTTCGACAAACGGCTCACCCACAGAAGCGATCCACGAGAGGAAACCTTTGCACTCAAAGCAAGATCAGTGACCTTCGCGACGGCCGTGGAGGACTGAGCACGTGCGTGATCCGATCCAGGCCAGCCGGTGTAACGAATACCGAGAGCAACCGCGCCTCGGGCATCTTTGCCGCCAAGCACTTCGTCGACTTTGACGGCGTAACGAGACGTGGCGTTTTTCGCCGCAGTGGGCGCAAGTTTCGAGAGTTTGGCGCCGGGTAGCTTGGCGATGAGATCGAACGCCGGCGCATGCCCCGGATCGTATTTATCGTCCTGCAATCGAATGGCATCCGCGGACGTCATGGGTGCGACGACCAGCTCGAGATCATTCGCGTTGATCGCATCGATCGGGATCTCTCGGCGCGCTGTGGATTCGAAGACGCTGCCGCGCAAACCAAGATCTGCTTTGGGCCAAAGATCATCGAAAGCGATGTCGCGACGAACGTCTGCCCCTAAGGTTTGTCCGTGTTCGTCTTTGAGCGATCCAGCGATGGAAACCTTGATGTTTTTCCCGGGTGGAAACTTCCCGTAGATGGTCGCTCCAGCATAAGAGTCGTCATCGTCCATCCACGAGTCCCAAGCGAATTTGACGTTGGGCTCGACCTTGAGAGCACGCTTCAGATCGGCCATTTTGACGCGCGTGGTGAACGAAATTCGTATGCCTCCATCAGGCGCGCACCTGCCGTGCGGTGTGGAGTAGTCACACGACACTTCCTTCAAACCGAGCGGGCCGTACGTGCGGAACGTGTATCGCTGGACCTTCTCGGAGCGCAGGTTTCCCTCTTTGCCGTAGAGATCCTTCACTTCGAGCGCGATGGGAGCACCGAGCGGAAGCGGCGTGCGTGCGGAGATCTCGAAGAGTTGATCGTTGTCGGGATCGGGCTTGCGGACGTTGAATCCGAGTTTGTCTTGACGATCACCGACGGTGAGAGTCAGTGCTCGTTCAACCTCGCGAAGCTCGATGGGTTGGTTGAGACGCAGCGTGAACTTCGAATCGGGGCGGAGATCGTCGGTGCCTTCGTACGGTTCGATCGAAGTGACGGCGGGCCTGGCCGTGGAGAAGCGGAATTCGAAAGCTTTTTCGAGAACCGATCCATCGAGCGCCTTGGTGCCGGCAGGTACTTGGACCACAAACGAAGTGGCGCGCGGAAGCTGTTTTTCCGGGACGAACGTGACGGCTGATGTCCCCACCCAGTTCCAGCGACCGGGAACCGCGGGCGTCATTTTCACGGGCGCCGGGGATTCTTGTCCCGCGAGATCGAGCGGCCGCATCGGCCTGTTCCAAACGATGCTCACTTCGGGTCGGTCGAGAACTTCGCCGCGAGGCGAGGCGAAAACGACCGCAAAGGCTTGAGAATCCGCGGCTCCGGGCCCATCGCCGCCGCCTGGTGCGAGCGTGCCCCGAGGAGCGACATCGGGCGGCCGAACTCCTGGGAAACAAGCGAGACCGAGGGCCAAAACGGAGACAGCGAGGAACGAAACGCGATTGCCAGGCAGAAGCATGCGTAGGGACATCGTGGGTGCGCTCTTGTCGCGTTGAAGGGCCGGCGGCAAGCGCCAAGCACTGGATCCAAGGGTTTAGAGGAAGTCGTCGGGGAAACGCCGACACGGATGCGGCGTATTCCGAGCACGTGTAGGGACTTTTCAGCGGGCGCACCAACGGAGGACGTGCCAAGCACCCCGGCTTCTCAACGTGGGGAATGATCGGGACGCGCTTCTGTTATAACGGCGCGCGATTATCGGCTGCTGAAAGCAGCCCGAATACCGAGGTTCTTGTCGTGATTGAAATCGAAGACCTCTACAAATATTACGGCGAACGACGAGCCGTGGGGCCACTGTCGTTTGCTATCGAGGCCGGCGAAATCGTCGGCCTCTTGGGACTGAACGGGGCAGGTAAAACCACCACATTGCGCATTCTCGCTTGTGACCTGCTTCCGTCTTCTGGAACGGTAAAAATCGATGGGCTCGACGTCGTCGAGAACCCGCACGAGGTGCGGTCACGCATCGGCTTCTTACCTGACACACCGCCGCTTTATGGCGACATGACCGTGCGCGCATATCTGCAATTTGCAGCGCGACTGCGAGGGTTGTCCCTCGCCGACGCGGAAAAACGCGTGGCCGAAGTCCTGGAAACGACAGCGCTCGAAGATGTGCACGATCAGCTCATTTCGTCGCTGTCGCACGGCTTCAGACAACGCGTGGGCATTGCGCAGGCCATCGTGCACAAGCCGCGGCTGTTGGTTCTCGACGAACCGATCAGCGGGCTCGACCCGGTGCAGATCGTGGAGATGCGCGAGCTTTTGCGCAGTCTCAAAGGCGAGCACACGATTCTTGTGTCCTCACACATTCTGTCGGAGATCAGCGAGACATGTGATCGGCTGCTGGTCATCCGGGATGGGCAAATCGCAGCGGCAGGCACGGAAGCCGAGCTGAGTGCGAAGTTGCTCCGGCAAAAGGCCATTGACGTGACAGCGCGAGGCGATGAAGCGAAAGCGATCGAAGCCGCGCGAGCGGTGCCGGGTGTGGTCCTCGCAGAAACCGCTGACGCAGCGGAAGCTGGGGAAGACGTCTTCACGCTGCGTGTCGAGGCTGAAGGCGACATTCGCGAGGCGCTGTGCAAAGCGCTCGTCGATGCGGGAATTGGGCTTCTCGAGGTTCGTCGAAGCGAACGCGAGCTAGAGAGCGTGTTTCTGGAATTGGCTGGCTCCACGACGGATGCGGCAGGAGCGGCTGCGGGAACACGAAAGAAAACGGGCAAAAAGTCGAAGAAGGAACGAGCTGCTAGCGAAGCCAAGGGCGGAGCGAAAGCGGCTGTATCCGAAAAACAGGACGGGAGCGGGTCATGAAAAATGCGCTGCTCGTCGCGGGCAGAGAAATGGGCTCGTACACGCGATCGCTCCTTGGTTGGGCGATTGCCGCTGCAGCACTGCTGATCGAAGGCGTGTGGTTCAGCGCGAGCGGTTTGTCTGGGACACGCATGTCGGCAGACGTGCTGCGAGAATTCTTCAACGGCGCGAGCGGGGTGACGATGATCGTCGCGGTGCTCATGTCGATCCCGCTGCTCGCGGGTGAACGTGAGCGCGGAACGCTGGTGCTGCTCAACACGGCACCGATTCGTGACGCCGAGATCGTGATCGGAAAGTTCCTCGCGGCCTTCGCGATGATCGCACTGATCACGGTGGCCAGTGTGTACATGCCGCTGCTCGTGTTCGTGAACGGCAAGGTGAGCATGGGGCACGTTGCGGTGGGTTACTCGGGCATTTTGCTTCTTGGATCGGCCGCGCTCGCGATCGGAATGTTCACGTCGTCGTTGTCGAAGAGCCAGGTGATGGCGGCGATCTTGGGCGGCGTGATCTTGGCGATGATGGTGACGTTATGGCTCTTGGCCAAGGTCACTGACCCGCCCGTAAGCGCGTTCTTGTCGGGCCTTGCGCTGCATCATCAGCGGCAGTTCCCCTTCATGACCGGTGTGCTGAAGCTGGAGAACGTCGTTTATTACGTGGCCGTAACGTTCTTCTTTCTTCTCGCGGCTACCAAGACGCTGGAGGCACGGCGATGGCGGTGAAACCGAAAGAGGCTGCAGCGGCTTCGAAAGAAGCAGCCAAACCAGCCAAAGAAGCGCCCGCGCCCCAAGGACCGTCGGCCCTGGACAAACTCACTCCGTACCTCGGACCAGGGTTTGTCGTGTCGATGGTGTTGGTGTTTGTCGGGGAACGAATGCTCGGTACGGTCGATGGAGCACGTATGGCTCTGTCGGGCCTGGGCGTTGCCGGTGCTGTCGGAACGACTGCGCTGCGGTTCGCGATGGCCGGAAGCCACAAAGACAAAGAGCGACAGCGCATCGAGCGGACGCTTGGAACGTTTGCAGTCGTGGGCCTAGCCGCCCTCGCGCTGTATTTCGTGGCGAATACGGATGTTGGTCGAGGGCTCGTCGGAATTGCCGATGCTGCACCGGACAAACGCGCCAGGTTCGATGGAGCGACGACGGTCGCTTGGATCGTGCTGGCCGTGCTGTCGATCGCGCCGCTCGTGTTCGGTGAAGTTGCACTAACGCCGATGCGTCGCGCGCCTCGAGTGGAAGTTCGCCGCATCTATGCCGCTGCTGCGACGGGTTTGACGGTGGCGCTTGCGGCCGCGTATTCGGCGCTTTTCACGTACGCAGCCGGCGAGCTCGACGTGAAGGTCGATCACTCGTATTTCCGCACGGCAAAGGCCAGCGAATCGACGAAGAAGATCGTGGCGAGCACGACGGAGCCCGTCGAAGTTCGCGCGTTCTTCCCGCCGCTCAACGACGTTGGCGTGGAGGTCGAGGCGTACTTGGCCGACATCTCCAAAGCCGCGCCGAACTTCAAATACGGCTTCTACGATCGGTTGCTCTACCCGCAACTTGCGAAGGACAACAAGGTCACGCAAGACGCGGTGCTCGTGATCTTGAAGGGTCCGTCGCGTGAAACCCTGACGCTCGACAAAGAGATGGTGAAGGCGGCAGCGAAGCTGAAAACGCTCGATGCCGACTTCCAGAAATCGCTGCTCAAAGCGATGAAAGAGCAACGCACGGCCTACGTGACCGTGGGACACGGCGAGCTGAACGAAGGGGCGAGCACGGCAGCAGAAGGTCGTTCGGGCAAGCTCCTTCGTCGGCTGCTCGAAGGGCAGAACTACGCGGTCAAGGACCTGGGAATGCCGCAGGGTTTGGCGAACGACGTGCCGGAAGATGCCACGATCGTGATCGTGCATGGGCCGTCGCAAGCGTTCTTGCCCGAAGAGATCGCGTCGCTCGAACGGTTCGCAAAACGCGGCGGCAAGTTGCTGATCGCGCTGGATCCAGAGTCGAAGGGTGACCTCGGACCACTGGCGAACATCGCGGGCCTCACGTTCGATCCGACGACGTTGGCAACGACGGATCAGTTCTTCGTGCCGCGGACTCGCAATGCTTCGGACAAGGCAAACCTGATCACGAATCGGTTCTCGTCGCATGCATCGGTGTCGACGTTGAGCCGCGTATCTGCGCGTGCGGTCGTGTTGATGCCGATCTCGGGGTCGCTCGAGAAGAAGGGTCAGTCGGACGCGAAGATCGACTTCGTGTTGCGTTCGCCTGCGGGCGCGTTTGCCGACAAAAACGGCAACTTCGAGCTTGATGGCGACGAGAAGAAAAACACGTTCAACTTGGGCGCGGCGATCTCGTTACCGCTCGGTGAAGGCGTGAACAAGGACAAGGTCAAAGGGCCTGCCGAGACGCGCATGATCGTACTGGCGGATGCAGACTGTCTGAGCGATCTGGCGCTCGGGTTTGCCGAGACGAACCAGATCTTGTTGGTCGACACCGTGCGATGGTTGGGCGGCGACGAGAGCTTCAGTGGAGAGATCTCGACGCCGGAAGACGTGCGCATTCAGCATACGAAGCAGAAGGACGTCTTCTGGTTTTACGGGACGATCATCGGGGCGCCGGCGCTGCTCTTGGGCGTGGGCATCCTCATGACGCGGCGTACGCGCCGCACGTTGCGGAGGCAGGCATGAACCTAGGACGAGGGCTCTTGATTCACGTCGGGCTTTTCGTGCTGGCGTCAGCCGGTGCGGCCCGGATGTGGATGCGTGACGAGCAGCCGAAAACGCTCGTGCAAACAGAAGCAACGGTGTGGTCCGGACGGGCTGCGGACGTCGAACGGATCGTGTTCGAGGGCAAAAACAAAAAGGTCACCCTCGAAGCGAAGAAAGACGAACTCGGGGCGTATTACGTGGGGGCGCTCGAACGAAGCGCTCCTCCGCCACCAGCTCCCGATTCGAAGGCACCTCCTGCGCCTGCGAAGACCGGGAAGACCGAGTTTGTCGCGGTAGGTGCGGCACAGAAGCTCATCGATGCCCTGGCGCCATTGAAGGCACTACGTGCATTGGGTCGCATTGCCGAAGATCGCTCCAGCGAATTTGGTTTGTCCGAACCGGAAGGCACACTGATCGTCACGATCAAAGGCACCGAGCGAAAGATCGTGATTGGCGGGACAACCCCAGGTGGTGGCGACAGGTACGTGCGTGATCCCAGCTCGGGTGAAACGTACGTAATCGATGGCGATGCGGTACGGGACCTGGATACTGCGGAATCGCGGCTCGTGGAACGAGAGCTTCACGAGTGGAAGGAAGCCGAGGTCACGACGGCGGAGGTATCGGCAGGCGGCAAGAAGCGGCAGATCTTGCGCGGCGGTCCTGATGGCAAACGCTTTTGGGCTGATCCTGCGGCGGCGGATCAAAAAGACGAGACCTTGGCGAATTGGATGTCCAAGGTCGATCGTTTGCGTCCCACCGATTACGTAATGAGCACGCCTGCGGACAAACAGGACCTTGTGCGTATCGAGTATTCGGCCGGGTCGCGCAAGCTCGGGTTTGTCGAGGTTGCACGTATTCCGGCGGCGGATCCCGCGGGCAAACCTGATTACCTGGTGCGAACGGAACGCACGCGGCTCTTTGCAAAAGTGCCGGCGACGACGGCTGAACAGGTCGAACAGGACTTGGGATCGATTCTGAAATAGATCCTGCGGGTGCCGCATAAGGCAATTACCGCAATCACCGCCCCGAACTTCCTCCGCCTAATCAATCAATGGCCATACCCTAGAGGGGCGCATCGGCGCGTCGTTCAAAGTGCGACTTGCTACGTGCGCCTGGATTCGGGTACAATGACAATTGGGCCGCTCATGAAAAAGAAAACGCCCAGTGCCGCCAGCCAATCGTCGCCACCACTGAACCTGACGATTCGGAATTTCGCGCATTTGGAGGAGGTGAGCCTCACGCTCGGCGACCTCACCGTGTTCGTTGGTCCGCAGGGTGCGGGCAAGAGTCTCGCGCTTCAATGGCTCAAAGTCGCGATGGACGGTAGACAAATCGTTGATGCGCTCAAAGCTGCTGGGCACTCGACGGATCGTCCCGAGGTGCTTATCGACCTTATTTTTGGCACGGGTATGGCCCCTGCTTGGCGCGAGAACGAGACCGAGGTTTTGCTGGGCGGTAAGAAGATATCTGCCAAGGGTCTTGGGCGGATTGGGGATGGTCAGGAGCATCTGTTTTTCGTTCCGGCGCATCGTGCAATGCTCATTAGTGATGGTTGGGCCGCGCCATTCCAGAAGCTCTCGTCAGACACGCCCGCAGTCGCGCGTATGTTCAGTCAAAACCTTTTTGACCGTTTCAGCGGCAAAGATGCCGGAACGCTCTTCCCACTCGAGAAGCGGCTGAAAAAGGAATTCCGCGACCAGATTGATGCAGCCGTCTTCCACGGCGGCAAGGTTGGCATCGAGGAGGACGCGCACCACGCTCGGCGCCTCCGTTTGGTCCACGGGACGATGCACCTGCCATTCATGACCTGGACGGCGGGTCAACGCGAGTTCACGCCACTTCTTCTTGGTCTATACCACCTGCTCCCGTCGACAAACGTGCGTAAGCGAGAGGAAACCGATTGCCGAGTATTCGTCGCGTTTCGGGGATGCGGTACGCAAAGCCGTCAACGAGAGTGAATCATGACGAAGAAGGTGACGGGTGACCGAAAAAAGGTTCACTTCGCGGACACCGAGAAGCCCCGACGCCAACTGGATCAAAATGGCATCGATTTCGTGGGCACCAAGGTGATGGCGAAGCACTTGCCGCCGTCAACGACATCACCAGTGATTGCGGCAAAACCCGTGCGCAAGTTCGGCAAATGAGCCGTTGGGGCGATTCATGAATCTCCCATCTACCCCTGTGCCCGAAGGATGCCGCCTTCCCCACTCCGCCAAAGGAAAAAGGACCGGCTGGGCGACCAACCCGTCGTAATGGCGCAGTGACGAAACGTAAGCGCACTCATACGGATCGACCCCTGCATCGATCCGATCCACGTCCGTACCAGTACGGATCGGTCGCTGCGCGGATCCGTGGACCTTGCGCAGCGGTGCGGAAGCGTGGCCACGAGACACGGTTTTAGCTGGGCAATGCTGCGAGGGCTGGTCTGTACCGATCCGCGCGGCATCGGGAGCCCTGCGGACGTGCGCCTGCATAGCGCGACGCGGGATGGAAGCGGTGCACGGGTGGTTCTGAGCGGCGCAGGGGGGTATCGGTAGCGGTGCGGAAGTGGGTGAAAGTGCGGCTGCCGAGGCTGGCTTACGATAAATCTAGCTCTTCGGTGGCAGCTTAGGGGTGTCAGACCGTGACATACCGAACGTGCCAACGTTGAAGTCGCTAGCCCCCGTCACCAGAGGCTGGTGCAAATTCGAGGCGCCGCTCATTGATGCCATGACATCCTGTTCAACCCGGATCCCTAAAGGTCCAAACACTGGTAATCCCTGCTGGTTGCGGAATGCTCTCATGCAGTCCACTCGGCCATGAGAGCGAGCAAGAATAAAATTCTCGATGTCGCTGATGCGCTTTTGCCGGTCAGAGTCATTATCTCCGATTGCGATAATGAATCCGATGTCGTCGGGTGGAATGCTGACATCAATATGACCGAGCGCTTTTTCGTACTTTCCGACGATCTCCGTTTCTGGAACATTGGTCAGATTGAGAGGAAAGCTGTGGTGCCATCGCCCATTCATCCAGGACAATGGGGATTCGTATTCTCGCAGGCCGCCGGTAACCGAATAGCGGATCCGAACTCTACCACTGGCGGCACTCCCCATTGTGGAGACGAGTTGTTCGCCGAAAATGGATAAATGACGCGTGAGCTTAGTTGCTCGATTTGCGAGTTCGTCCTCTTTTTGCACGCCAGAAACCCGCAAATCGAGAACGCTGACAAGCTCGGCAAAGTGAGCTTGCGGGTCGCTGGTTACGCCTACTCTCGAGGGGGCCCATACCAGCAAGCTTCCGGATCCTTCGGGGACGTGAAATACCTGGTCCAGACCAAAGGAA
The DNA here is from genome assembly GCA_964514885.1 of uncultured Polyangium sp. Classification (GTDB taxonomy): domain Bacteria; phylum Myxococcota_A; class Polyangia; order Polyangiales; family Polyangiaceae; genus Polyangium. The sequence goes on from CAZETM010000097.1 coordinate 12,520, forward strand.
AGATGCAGCTTTTTAGTTCGAGGCTGAATGCTTTGGCGAATCGAGCCCAAAACAGCATTGATATCGCGGCGCACATGAGCGAGCGAATTCGGTATTTTGCTCCGGTTCCATGCAAACCGGATTTGACGGCCATCCCAGTGAATCAGCGCAACAGTTACTCTTTCATCCCCCACGGGATTGCAGAGCAGTTGCAACAATCTGAATTCAACCCTTTGCGACTGCACGGCGCGCCTCCTCGACGATATTTACCGCGTTATTGCGACGCGTCACCATAAATCTGATGAAATCATTTTTCCACCCAACATGCTCGCCTGCCCAATTCCGGTCCAACTCGTCGGGCCACTTGGCCGCCATGGCGCGAATGTCTTGGTCCGTTAACCTTTCGATCGCCTGCAAAACCTCCTGCCAGGCTGGCGAGTCCAAGTGCTGTCCGGCAAGGTTCGCGGCGATGTGCTCCGCCATGTCATCCGGGTCGGCTGATAGCGTATAATCCGGCGCGCATCCACTTTCGTCGGGCACGTTTATCTTGAAAAAGGCGCGCTCGTGATCGATTGGCACAACTCTTCATTGCGCCTTCATGACCCAAAGGCCCGCAGGTTTTCCATCATGCTCTAACTGAAATAGGATTGGCTTGGTCGAACCTTGGTCAAGAATGCTGTGCGGCGTCCCGACAGATAGCCATAGCGGCATCGCGCCGGCGGCATGAAAACTCGGAGATTGCGGGGTGTTTGCTGCCATCGCTAGGCCCGCTCTTCGTGGAGCGCGGTGATATACGCACACTTTGACCAGCGCCGCAAGAGCGAAGAGTGTGATGGTCATCGAGAAGAGGGGCGGCGCTCCCTTCAATGCTAGCTCCGCCGGGCCTTCGTCTTCAACGGGCAGCAGCTCGCCGTGGGCATCCGGGATATCGCGCAAAGTGTCGACGACCGAGCGCCATAGAAACTGTCCCGTTTTCTTGGTTTCCCCGACGCGCTCAAAGCTTGACGGGTTTGGAGGTCCAGACGTTGGGCTGCGCTTCGGGGGGCAATTCCGAATCCCAGGCGAGAATGAAATCGAGACCTTTCAATTTGGCTTCTTTCCAGCGCTGGAGAAAACGATCGGAGAGGTAGATCCACGCATTTCGTTTTCGTACACGCGATTGGCGAAAAATGTCGACCCCCTCGACGACCGACGGGATGAACACATGGTTATTCGGAAGCTCGATGACCCCGTTTTCGTCGCGTGACCCAACGGTACGCTCCTGATCCAAGGCTTCGAGCGCCCGTGGATTGTAGGCAAATAGCTCCACACCGTCTTCATCTTCGAGGGGCAAGAGCTCGCCGTGCGCGTCGAGGATGTCCCGCAATGCATCGACGGCCGAGCGACGAAACATCAGGCATTCCGAGCCATAATGAGGGCTGTCGGAAGGACGAAATGCTTCCCGACGCGATGGACGGACTCGACGCACTCGAATGGGCTTCCAGTCGTGTGCTCGCGGTGAGCCATGGAGTTCGGTGAAGATTTCCCAATCACTGCGGCCGACGCAATGAAGGATCTCGTAGCCCGTACTGCCAATGTACTTATGGAATCGCATGGAAAAAGGTTCCGTCTTTTAGAGTTTCACCGATTCGGCGGAGCCTTCGGAGCGCGTCGGCCTGAGATGTAGCGTCCCTCAGATAATCTTCAACTTTCTTGTAGTATTTGTCGTTGGTGCCGAGAATCTTGTGCACGATGGATCCTTTTGGATTGGGCGAGCTTTTGTTTGCCGGCAAGAAGACGCCGTTATCATCTCACCAAAAAGTGCGGATCGAGGGAATCGTCGATCTTGGCGTGCAATTCGGCGGGCGGAAGAAGAATGCCGTGCGCTGGGCGGCCAAGGAAAATGCAAAGGCGCACATGTGCGGGTGTGGGTGTGCAAGCAAGATGCCGATAACGTATCGGCATTATACGATTGGGTTGCCGAAGTATTTGAGGGGGCATAACGCGAGGGTGTGTTGCCGCGATAGCGTAGAGACGTCAACGAGGATTGCGAGCGATGATGTGATCGGGGAAAGGCGGCGAGATGATTGAGGGGTTCGGGGACGGCGCGAGCACTTTTTGACATCCGTCCGTGAAAAGCACGCGCGTACGTTTGGCTCAAGATGAATAAGCTCATATGTGCGGCAGAAAGTGTTGCAAAGGGTCGCACGTTGCGGGTAGTGTGCGTGTGTGGACGTTGCACGTTTTGATTTGAGACGGCGTGAGCAGCGTGGAGCGAGGACACGAATCCAATGAATATAGGCTGCTTCGGTGAGATCCGAATAGCGGAGGCTGCGCACGGTTTCGCGGACGGCTTCGATGAGGGTCTTGGCGAGTGCTTTCGCCGCGCGTGGGCCACAACGTTCCGTCGACGCGAGGCAGGGTCCAGGTGCGTTTGGGTGAAAAAAAGTGCACGATGGCTGTAAAAGGGGGCTGGTACCTGCGGCGGCAGTCTAACCGACGAGACGCGGTAGTTAGACCGCGGCGGCCTAGTAACGTGTTGGGCCGCCGGATGTCGTGCGAGTTACCGCACCCACGGGAGCGTTGAGCACTCGGAGATTTGCTTTGATGAAGAAACCTACTCCAACGTCATGCGCCGAGACGGGCCATCTCCTGAACCCCGTGCCGTGTCCCTTTGACCGGAACTACCTCGACGAGTCCGAGGTCGGCGGAGCGCGGACGCGGGCCTCAAGCCTTGCGCCGCATGATGATCTCGATGTACCGCTGCCAGTCGGTCGAAAGCTCGAACACATGGATCGTGCGGAGGGCTGGTTTTCCGAGGGCGTGCATGACGTCCAAACGGAAAGGCTTGCGCTCACAGCACATATTGATCAGCTTCCACGATCGACGATTCTTCGGTCCGCCTTCCGAGAGCTTGTTACGATCGTCCATAAAGCTTCAAAGTATGACCTGTACGTAGGCCGAACCGGGGCATCTGTAAGGCATCTCCTTGGGCGATTTCAGGATCATCAGCAGAGTCGAGGAGCGAGGTGGATCTACCCTGTGATTCGCGCACCAACCACACAAATGCGTGAAGAGCACTGGGAAAAGCACATGATTCGTTGGGTACAGGCTCGGGCGCATGAAGGACGGCTATGCTGCAACAACAACGTTGCAGACTCGCGCGGCAATTGGCCTGATACCGAAGACTGTTTGATTTATGTGGTGGCATGTGACCGGGCGCAATCGCAATGAACGATGCCGCGCGGTCCAATAAGCCAATGGTGCTGACCGTTGTGCAGCCGCCGCCGACACGTTGGTTGGCACCTTTCGTGCCCGCGGATCAACACAGCATTGGGCGGGCGGAGATCGGAGCCTGTCTGTTCCGGTCGATTGTGGTTGCAACCGCAACCGACCGCGCGTACGCCAACCCAGCCAAATAACTCCTTGCTCATGTGACGGGGATCCACGTGCCGGCCGTATACGTCGTCAACCAAAAGCATCGAAACCAAAACACTTCCTACGGCTCGCAGTGGACAATCACGCCGGCCGAAGAACAGCAGTGCCTTGTTGCTTCAGGTCAATGCGGTTGGATTCTTGATGTAGTGGGATGGGGCCTGCACTTTTCAGACGATGTTCTGTCCTACCTGGGAGTAACGGTAGATCGGACTCGACGACTCTTTGTTGCGAAGTTCGTTGCAAGCAGCGCACCAGTCGTATGGCACGGGTACCCCGCAGATCCCGAAAAGAACATTCAGGATATTCCCCACGAAAAAATCCTTGGGTTGTGGCTCAACGCCAGCGTGCTTTCGGCTGCGAAGATCCGTAAGCTCGGAAGGGGTCAGCCATGTCGTCTGTGATTGACACCCTTCCGCCTGTGAAGGTCACTCTTCGCGGGAAGTACTGGGACTCGCAGATCTACTCAGGCAACCTCGTCCTCTTTGGTCTTGACGGATCGATCGTACGCCTGGACTGGAATCGCTTCGTTGACTCTCTTCCACTAGAGGAAGGCCTCCGGCTGGTGGCGGAAGCGGCTCTCCTCGGGAGCGATCGATTTTACGGTTCAGACGTTCGCCGACTGATTCAGGACCCCGAAGTAAAGCCGATCATTGTAGAAAAATTTCGCCGTCTTCATGTCGCCTCGAATGCCTGGGACTTCGACATTTCACAGTCGGGCCGGCGTACTGACAATCCGCTGCCGTTTCCGCACAACGATTCTGACTACTACTATGGGTCCCTCTACGTCGGCGCGCGGTCGGGCGTTTTTCAACTTGTTGGCGACTCAGAGGGGGCTCGACATCTCGGAAAGCGGCAACTCACCGATGCTCCAGCGTTGGACATTGCTACCAAACATTCGACGATCGCTATCGCGGCGGGCAACGAAGGTCTTATTGAGGTCCATCTTCACAAGAAGCACCTCACCACGACGTTGCCGATCGCAGCCAATTCGTGCAACGTTTGTGAGTGGTCGTATGCCAGCCTGGTGTGCTCAGACCACTTTCATTCGCTCTTCATTGCGAACTTTGACCGTGTTCGCCAAAAGATCGAAGGCGATCCGCGCCGAAGTTACCAGTACACTCGTCGGTTTACAGGGGTAGTAACCGATCAAACTCTATTTGGCTCTCCCCATTCGGACGCTGTCGAAACGACGATTCAGTGGGGGGCCAAAGATAGAATCTATCGATATCATGCTGGCGCGATCGAAAGCGTTTACTCTCGGGCCAGAGAGAAGGGGAGGGTTTCCTTTGAGCGAAGGGGGCAACGGCACGCCACCGAAAACTTCGATCTGGATGAGTTCGTTGGAGTTCGCGTAGCTCCATTCGGAAGCATTCTCGAATTTGACAGCCAAGTTGTGGTGCTTCTGAATTCTGGTGAAGTATTGACGTTCCCTGGAGAACCCGTCAACTGGCGTGTGTTTCCTCGCTCATTGAATTACCTCAATCATCTTCATATTATTTATGAAGACAGGATTGAGATCGTTGCTTTTACCAATGACTATTTTACCTCCCCGGAGGAACGATTTTTTGGCACGGAGCCGATGTCATCAGACGATGGTGAACAGGCAATCTTGTAAATGCTCAAACAAGCAGTTGAGCCGCGAGCCATTTACCGAGGAGGAGCAGCAGCCCCCTCGTCACCCAATTATTGCCGCGAACGTAACCCCCCGACCGACTGTTCTGCAGGTTCTCGGTCAAATAGGATTTCCTCGTGCAATGGAATTCATGCACGCGGCGCGCCTTGATTGACATCAAACTTCACGTTCCACCCGAAAGACCTTATTTCGCCCCAACGCCCGCATCCCACGCTTCCATCTGCTTTTTCACACGCCTACGCGTCGCAGGATCCTGCCGCATTTTCTCTACGATGTATCCGATATCGTCGTTCTCCGGCGTATGGTTCAACAAATCGTACGGTTCGACCCGTAATGCTTGCGCAATCTTCTGAAGCGTTCGCACGTTGATCGATGTGAGCCCCGATTCCATGAACGACACGGTCGAGATGCAGCACTCGGCCATTTTCGCAAGTTTTCGCAGGGAAAACCCACGTTAGAGCCGCAGCGATTCAATTCGCGCGCGAATTCGGACCGCAATATCCCCGGCGCTATTTCGGTTTGTCATCGGGTCAAGGATATCCAAATGGCTGTGGGTGACCGAAAAAAGGTTCACTTCGCGGACACCGAGAAGCCCCGACGCCAACTGGATCAAAATGGCATCGAGTTCGTGGGCACCAAGGTCATGGCGAAGCACTTGCCGCCGTCAACGACATCACCGGTGATTGCGGCAAAATCCGGACGCAAAATCGGCAAATGAGCCGTTGGGGCGATTCATGAATCTCACAACTACCCCGGTGCCCGAAGGATGCAGCCTTCCCCACTCCGCCAAAGGCGGAGTGCCTGGCGCTTTGGTCGACAGGTAAACCCCACCCGTTCAACACGATTGCTCAATTTCGTCGCGGCATGGTTGCCGGATGAGTTTCGTTCGGCCGATCTTGTGCGGTCCGCGCTGCCGGTCCTTGGGTGCACGCCGCTCACACCTACGTCCATCCTGCCGGGGCGCTTTTTCGCAGATTAGTGTGGGCCACTGCGCCTGCCGGGGTCGCTTTGGGCAAAACCGCACACGTCTGCGCGGGGTGCCGGGGCCACTTGGGCGGCGGGAGCGGGGTCGGCATTTCTGCCGAGCGGGCTTGGTTATCGAATGCGGGAGAGGCCGATGGGCCATTGGCACCAAGGCGTTGAAAAGCGCGCCTGACCTGTGGGCACCTGATGATATTGATAATAGCGTTGGTGGCAGATCGACCTGCCGGGCGGGATTTGGCGGCCGTAGAGGTAGCGGACGATTTCGACCGAGCTATTTCTTGATCTTCGCTTTGAGCGCGGCAGCTTGCGCGAGGAGTGCTTTGGCCTGTGCTTCGAGGTCTTCGGCTTGGTTCGCGTGGGCTTGTCGTGCCTGCTCTTCTTTGGCTTCGTTTTCGGCTGCTTCTTCGAGGTTCTTCAAGAGCGCGCGGCGTTCGTCGAGCTTTGATTCGAGCATTTCGATGGCAGTTTTAACTTCATCGATGGTTTCTTCTTCATCACGAGCCGGTTCGCTGAGGAAAAACCCGTCCGCGAAGTCTTGGGGCAAATTGGGTTGCTCGAATTGCAACTTAGCCATCATGCCATGAGTCTCTTTGCGGGAGGCATTGAATTTGTCGATGAATTGTTTACGCGCTCCGACTGCGCGAAAGTCACGATTGACAGCTTGGGCATTTTCGCGTTCCGCGCTCGCGATCATGCCGGCATTGACGACGGCTTCCGCTTCGGAAGCGAATGCAGCGAGCGCGGGAATGCCGCATTTCGACAAGGTGTCGCTCCAATCGTTCATGATCTGGAGCTGCCCGCCGAGCACGGGGCGGCGAAACTTGCTGAGGGCTTTGTTTTTGAATAGAGCGGTACGAATCTGTTTACGCGCTTGACCATCGGTATGGTCATCGACAGCGCGGGACATGCGAGTTGCGAAGGTATCGATGCCTTGATCGGCTTTGGTCACCGCGGCTTGGGCTTTGGCCAGGTTGTCGAGGCATACGATTTCGGCAAGAAGAATGGTTTGCCATTCATCGCGGAGGGATTGAAACGTGGGCACGT
>CAZETM010000098.1:0-19566 GCA_964514885.1 uncultured Polyangium sp.
GTGATCTTGGTGGGTGCTGTCCCTCGCTTGAAATGCTGGAATGTTTGCGTATAGCGAAAATGATAGGGCCGAGATCCGGTAACCGTCCTCGGTTGCTGACGACTCTGCCTCGGGGTACCTTGTCCTTTCGGGGAAACCACGATGGACATCACCGCACAGGATCTTTTGCCGTTGGTGCTTAAGTTGTCGCGCGAAGAGCGCGTACGCCTTGCGCGAATGGCGTTTTCCGCCGCCGCGACGGACGCCCGAGCGGACGTGGCGTCATATGCGGCACAGCCCGTCAAGCCGGACGAATTTGGGCAGGCTGGTGAGGATCCGCTTGCTTGGGATGCAGAAGGCTGGGAAGACGTCAAGTGAGGCGAGGTGAAATTCGCTGGTACACTTTCCGCGCGCCCGACAAACGACGCCCCGTCCTCATTATCTCTCGCAATGCAGTGATAGACGCCTTGAACGAAGTCGTCGTCATTCCTGTGACGCGCACCATTCGAGGTTTGTCGACGGAAGTGGTCTTGACCGAGGACGACGGTATGCCCACCGTGTGTGCCCTCAATTTCGACCACATCAGCCTTGCGCAAAAATCCCAAATCGGTCCGCTCCTGGGTACGTTGTCCTCGACTCGCTGGAATGAAATACGCACTGCATTGCTCATTGCGTGTGGCTTCGACTCGAATACCAATGAATGAGCAACGTGGAAACGAGCAAACTTCGTTCACGAAAATCCTCAAGTCCTCAAGTATTTCCCTTGCCTCACCTGCACATTTGTGCATCGGCATCCGTCACCTTCGTCCGTTTACGGCAGAAGCCGCTTCCCGCATCGATCTTCGCCTCGTTTGTCGTTCCAACGGCCTGACCACGTAAATCCCCTGCTACGCTCCGCCCCTCGTCATGACCCCGCAAGAAGGCCAAAGACCGAACGTGGACGCTGCTCGCACTGTGAAACTCGTTCCCGGCGGCATCGACATTGGGGGCAACGTCGTTCCACTTCTCGCCGGATCCGTTCATTACTGGCGACTCGATCCGAACGATTGGAGAGCTTGTTTGCAGGCCGTCAAGAAGCTCGGTCTGCACTTCGTCGACATCTACATCCCCTGGGGCGTGCACGAGGTTTCTCCGGGCAAACTCGAACTCGGCGACACCGATCCACAGCGTAATGTCGGGCGGTTCTGCCGTCTCGCGCAGGAGCTTGGTTTGTGGGTCATCGCGCGCCCAGGACCGCACATCAATGCCGAACTCACGTACTTCGGTTTGCCCAAGCGCATCGTTTGGGATGGTGCGTGTCAGGCCCGTTCTCCCGAGCAAAACCCCGTGATCTTGCCGATGCTCCCCGTCGCGTTTCCCGCGCCGAGCTACGCGAGCGACGCATATCACGACGAAGTTGCCCGCTACTTTCAGCTCCTTGGCCCCGCGCTTGCGCCTCTTTTGTATCCAAACGGTGGCCCGATCGTCCTGCTTCAAGTCGACAACGAAGGCGCGTTTTACTTTCGCGAAGGCGCGTACGATCAGGATTACCACCCCGATGCCGTGCGCGCGTATCGCGATTTTCTCCGCGGAAAATACGGCACGATCGATGCCCTCTCCGCCGCGTACGGCACGGCTGGCAAAGAGGGCGAAGAGCCTTCGAGCGATCTCACTCGGTTTTCCTCGGTCGATCCACCACGCAGGTTCGATGCAAGCTCACCGATCGAACTCGTTCGACATCTCGATTGGTGCGAGTTTCACGAGCATCTGCTCGCGACTGCATTCGAGCGGTTTGGCAAGGCGCTTGATGCGGCGGGTTTGTCCGGGGTACCCAGGGTGCACAATCTTCCGCCGGGCGCCGATGCAACGCCGCTCGATCCCGCGCGTATCGGCCGAGTCGTCGATCTCGTCGGGCAGGACTACTACCACGCCGCAGGACCTGTTGGTCGTGCAGTGATCGCACGTGCCACGACAGACCTTGCGGTGCGTTGCGAAGCGCGTGGAGTGCCTGCGTTTGCGAGCGAAATGGGCGCTGGTTTCCCGCCGTTTTTCCCCGCTCTTACCGAACATGACGGTGCGTTCACCGTGCTTACCTCGCTCGCGTATGGCCTTCGCGGCTTCAATGTTTACATGGCCGTCGAGCGTGATCGATGGGTTGGATCGCCAGTGGATCAACGTGGTCGCGAGCGTCCTCATGCGGTGTTCTGGCGCAAGCTTTGTGCAGCTCTCGAGCGAACGGAGTTTTTTGCGCTTCGCCGCGCCACGCCCGTGCGCCTTTTGGTTCCGCGTATCGAGCGTCGGATCTCACGGGCGATGCATGCGTTCGGACCGATGTCCTCGGCTATTTTGTCGACGTTTGGCTTAGGGCCGCGTGAGCGCGCGATCGAAGATGACTTGGGTCTTGGGTATCCGCTGGCTGTCGAAGCAGACGAATTCGTGCATGCGTTCGAGCGAGCGCTCGATGTGCGAGGCGTGCCGTATGCCGTCGTTGGCGCGGATGACGAAGCGTTTGCAGACGGCGTGCGCTGGGTCGTTTGTGCATCGTCCGGTGCGCTCGATGCGGCGGTGTTCGAGCGACTCGTGAACGCGAACGCACGCGGGGCACGGATTACTGTGGGGCCTCGTGAGCCTACGTTTGACGGCAATTTTCGAGTTCCTACGGAACCGTACGATCTTCGCCGCCTCAGCGTGGACGGCTCGTTTGGCCCACTCGTTCGCGATGTTTCGTCCGCGGAATCAACGGTTGCACATGCGATCGACGTGCTCGGTTTGTCCACGTACGCATGTGACCCTGCGGATGTTTTCGTCACGGTGCACGCCGATTCTGCGGATCATCCTCGCGTGATGTTCGTGATCAACCCGTCGGAGCGAAACGTCGTGGCGCGGCTGCGTCTTGGTTTCGGCTGTCCCCGCGCGATTGACTTGATTGAAGACACGGAGTTTTACGGGGCTTCGGGGGTGCTCGAGGTGGCCTTGCGCCCGCGCGCCGTGCGAATGCTGGCGCCGTTGAGCTGAGGCTCGGCACATGGCGTTTGCAAGCCTGTCTTGCGTCCGCGTCGCATGTCTCATAGGAAGGAAGACGCGTTGTTTTTAGAGTTGGCGGGTTTGATGATCTGTGAGTTTGTGGTGCGGGAGGTGGGCGCATGCTGAAGGGGCTTTGCAGCGGTAGACAGCCGGGAATTGCCCGGCTCTCGGCGCGTCCGTTGATTTTGGCGACTGTCTTCGTCGGAGCGCTCGGGTGCGGCAACATTCTCGGCATCGAAGACATCGAGTCGTGTTGGGATGCGACTGGGTTCGAGGGGCGCGGGTGTTACCGTACGGACGGCGGTTGCAAGCTCACCAAGGAACAGATTCCCAATGCTTGCACAGACTCACCCTGCATCCCTTTTGATAACCTCGAACGACTCGGGCTTTCGTCGTCCGCCGATTTGCCCGTAATCCAGGACTTGGGTGGCGGTGGTGCAGGCGGAACGGGTGCGGGTGCGCCCGATACTTGTCCTGGTACGGTTGAGGATCGAGTGATCGTGACCGGGTCGAATGCCATTGTGCCCATTTTGAGTTACCTCGGGGCGGAGCTCGAGAGCGCTCAAGTCCCGGTGACGGTACTTTATCAATCGCAGAGTTCGTGCAATGGTGCGAGCGCCATTTTCGGCGGCGTCCAGGTTGCTGGCGAATTTCGATATTGGACTCGTCAAGGCGGCGCGATCGCCGAACTCAAATGCAATTTGCTCCCAACGTTGGCGGACATTGGTACGTCTGACGTTTTTGCCAAGACGTGTGGTCTGCAAGAAGATGAGACCAAAGCGGTTGATGCGCAGGGTCCCATTCAAGCCATGATTTTCGTGGCGCCGAAGTCGTCGCCCGAGCGAGCGATCAGCGCCGAGGCTGCGCGGCTCGTGTACGGATATGGAGGCAATTTCGAGGACAAGTTCACCTCGCCTCCGTGGACGAACCCCAACCGCATTTTGCGTCGTAATCCCACATCTGGCACGCAAAACCTCATTGGCACGATCATTGGCGTGCCTTCGATAAGTTTCTCGGGCGTCGAGAACATTAGCACTTCCGCTATGATTTCTTCGCTTCAAAAAACCGAGCCGGCCGATTCTGCGGCGACGATTGGCATTCTCGACGTCGTCAATGGCGATCCCATTGACGTGCGGGTATCCGTACGAGTGCTCGCGTTCCAAACCGAAGGTCAGAATTGCGCATTTTATCCGGATTCGGTCGAGGGCAAACTCGACAAGACCAACGTCCGTGACGGGCATTATTCGTTATGGGGCCCGATTCACGTCTACAGCCGCCCGAATTCGGTCACGAACGTGGCGAATCTCGTCAAATACCTTTCGCTCGATCAAGCGCCCGCAAGCGCGGGCAAGAATGCCGATCAGAACATGAGCGAACTCATCAAAATCGTTGCTGGTGGCAGCCTCGTGCCTTCGTGTGCAATGCGCGTGCAGCGCGTTTCGGACGGAGGGGCGATGTTGCCGCAGCTTCCGGCCAGATCCTGCGCGTGTTATTTCGACCAACTCACCACCGGTGAATCGACGTGTGCTCAATGCATCGCCGACGCCGATTGTGCATCACCCGATGCTCCTCGATGCAATTTCGGCTATTGTGAGCAGCAATGAATAGCCTCTGAGCGATGGTCATGACCGCAAACGAAACCCCTCTGTCCCCTTCTTTTGGCATTGCACCTGGCGACGAAATCGCTGGGAAATACCGCGTCGAGCGTATTGTCGGGCGGGGCGGCATGGGTGTGGTCGTGTCCGCCGTGCACGTGCATTTGGAAGAACGCGTCGCTATTAAATTGCTTCTCCCCGGCGCAGACGTCAAACCCGAAGTAGCCGAGCGATTCATGCGCGAGGCGAGGGCCGCGGTCAAAATCAAAAGCCAACACGTGGCCAAAGTCATGGATGTCGGCATTCAGCCCGATGGCCGCCCGTACATGGTCATGGAATTCCTCGAAGGGCGCGACCTAGGCGAGGAGCTCGATCGTAATGGCCCGCTGCCGGAGGCCGTGGCTGTCGAGTACGTCCTGCAAGCGTGCGACGCTCTTGCCGAAGCGCATCGGCGAGGAATCGTGCATCGCGATTTGAAACCGTCGAATTTGTTTTTGTGTAAAAATAGAAATCCGCCCATCATTAAATTGCTCGATTTTGGCGTTTCCAAAATGAAGGCCAACACGAGTTTGCCTCAAGGCTCTCCTTCGCTTACGGCGGAGGCTATGCTGCTTGGAACTCCGTATTATATGTCCCCCGAGCAAATTCGCAGTGCCAAGGATGTCGACGAACGGGCCGACGTCTGGGCGCTCGGGGTCATTCTCTACGAACTCATTTCTGGCAAAGTGCCATTTGATGGCACGACGGCGACCGAGGTGCTCGCAGGCATTTGCGGCGACAAACCAAAACCGCTCATCGAAGTTTGTCCTTCGGTATCGCCGGAGGTTTCGGAAATCGTCGGTGCGTGTCTCGAGAAAACCGCCGACACGCGTATGCCCAACGTGCGCGAGCTGGTGCGTGCTTTGGCCACCGTCGCTCCGCAAATGGCATCGAACATCGAAGATCGCATTTCCGCTATCGATTTTAGCAGAAATACCTCCGATAGCGCCACGACCCACCGCATCAGCCCGCGCACGGATCAGCAGTCGAATTCGCGTGCGACCGCGCCGACGATGGCGAGTGACGAGATGCTTGGAGCGAGTGTCGGTGGCGTCGCGCAAACATCGGACCAGCCGCGTAATCGTGCCAAAGTCGTATTCGTTGCCATTGCCAGCGTTCTGTTCGGAGTGGGTTTGGTGTTTGCTTTTGCTGCGGGTCGCGGCAGCTCGAATTCAGCGAGGGATATGCCCGCTCGCAGCGCCGCGAATGCAGCCCCTGCGATCGATAGCGTAATGGCAGCTTCCCCCGTTCCGGCAACTACGATCGCCCCTGTAACCAGTGCGTCTCCCATTACGGTAGAGCCTGCTGCGACGATTGCTGCCACTGCGCCCGTTGCAGCCGTCAAAGCCAATCCAACTCAGAAGGCGTCTTCGGCGCCAACGACGCGTTCCACATCCACTTCCCCCATTCAACTCGGCAAGGAGGTGGAGACCCGCCGATAGCCGTGGGTTTCCGACTTGAAGCATGAATCAATCAAGACAAACCTTGCCCGGTAAAACCCCTATGACACTGCGTGCGGGCGCGTTCGCGCTGGCTTTTCTAGCGGCTTGCCCCGTGATTGCAGCTCCTACACCCGAGGACTTGGCTCTTTCCGAAGCATTGTTCCGTGAGGGCAAAACACTGCTGCAAGAAGGCAAATTCGATGCAGCGTGTCCCAAGCTCGCCGAAAGTCATCGCCTCGATCCTGCAGGCGGAACGCTGATCACGCTGGGTTTGTGTTACGAGGGCGCGGGGAAAACTGCGAGTGCATGGGTCGTATTTAGCGAGGCATTGTCGCTGGCCGAGCGGGACAAACGAGCTGACCGCATAAAACTCTCCAAAGAACATATTGCGACGCTCGAGAATAAGCTATCGTATTTGACCATCGAGCTGGCGCCCGAAGGTGTTGGCTCGTCTGATTTCCTCGTCACGCGAGACGGCGCGAACGTGGCTCGTGCAGCGCTGGGAACGGCATCGGCGGTCGACCCGGGCAAACATGTCATCAAGGTGTCGGCGGCGGGTTTTACGCCCTATGTCGTCGAAGTGGACGTGGGCCTCGAAGCGGATCGAAAGAAAGTCGTCATTCCGCCGCTCGTGCGTGAGCCGGAAAAACCCGTCGAGCCTCCTCCGCCCGTGGACAAACCAATTCCGACACCCGTCGTGGTAGAGCCGCCGCCGAAGGAACAATCGAGCGGAAGAATGCATCCGGGGCGCATTGCTGCGATTTCGATTGGAGCAGTTTCTGCCGTGTCTCTTGGAGTTGGCGCGTATTTCGGCTCGAGCGCCAAATCCGACCATGACGAGGCCATTAAGCTATGTCCACAATCGCCTTGTCCAAGCTCGGAAGGCATTCAGCGAAACGAAAGCGCCAAAGAAAGCGCGTCCGTCGCGACTGGGCTGCTCGTCGCGGGTGGAGTTGGGCTTGCCGCGGGCGTCGTTTTGTGGCTCGTATCCCCCAGCCACGTTGCACCAGCCAAACCCTCTGTGCCTCGGGTTTCTTTCGTGCCCGTCGTTCGTCCTGGCGGTGCGGCTGCATTCGTCGTGGGTTCATTCTAGCGGAATTGTCGATGGGAATATTGGCCGCTTGACGCGGCGATCGGTCCGGCCCACCACAACTGAATAACGAGCCGAGCTGCAATATGGATCAGGATCGTCGATTATCCATGGTGCTCAGGACTGGGCTTCTGGTCCTGTTTTTCTGGATGGTGCGAGGAATCTTGGTTCCCATCGCCCTGGGCGGCTTGTTTGCGCTGCTGCTCAGTCCCTTGCTTGGCCGGCTTGCGGGTCGCATGGGTCGTGCTCGAGGTTTGGCGCCAGTCGTGGTCACGGCAAGCATGCTCGTGCTGGTCGTCATTCCATTTGTGTTCATTGTGATCGAGGCCGTTCGATCGATCAATCAATTCTTGGCGCGTGATTGGACGGTGACTTTTTCACGCGTTCAATTGTTCTTCACGGAAGGCCTATATTTTCGAGGCCGTACGATTCATATCGGCGGCGGGGATCTTCAGTCGCTCATTCAAGACGTAGGGCAGCGAGCGGCGACGGTCGTGGCCACCGCTGTAACGGGATTTGCGTCTGCTGTTCCGTCGCTCATCCTAACGCTCTTCATGTTCGCCGTAGCGCTCTATTATTTTTTGCTCGACGGGGAATCTTTGGTGAAGTGGTTGTTCCGCCAATCGCCTTTTCCAGATTCACAAACGCATGAGCTTTTCGCATCAGTGCGGGAAACCGTGAATGGTGCGATTCTTGGAATCATTGCCACCTCGCTCGTGCAGGGCGGTCTGACGTTCCTCGCCTTGAAGATTTTCAGCGTGCCGAATGCATTTCTTCTCGGCGTGCTGGCCATGCTGCTTTCCGTGATTCCGCTTGTCGGTACGACGCCCGTGACCGTAGGCTCGACCATTTACCTAATGATCATTGGACGCGTCGGAGCTGGCGTGGGCATGGCGATTTCGGCGGTCGTCATTGGTTTGTCCGACAATATCGTCAGGCCGTGGGTGCAGAGTTCGCAAACGCGTATGCATCCACTCGTCGTGTTGCTCGGCATTTTCGGCGGTTTGGAGATGTTCGGTGCGGTGGGCGTGTTTTTGGGCCCAGTCATTGCCGCAATGGCTGTGTGGACGGTGGATACTTACGCCAAGCTTCATCCGCCGCGCAAGGAAGTTTTGCCGTCTTCGGTATTGGCATCCGTAGTGCCGGGGAAGTCAACGGGGCCCTCAGGAAAATCGGAGTGACACGCGCTGGAAGTGTACCTTGACGGAGGCACGAAAATTAGGTATTCGTTGGCGCATGATCGACGCGGCAGACCTGCACTCTGGTCGGTTCCTCTCTGCCCTTCGGACGAGGCTGGGTAAAGCATCGCAACAGGATGCCGAGGATGCGAAAACTGGCGCTGCCGCTTGGTCCGGCTTTATGTTCAGCGCACTGGCCCGAGCTGCCGAAGATTGCGATATGGTGAGCTGTGCTGCTCGCTCGAAAGGGGGACCGGTGTGGGCGCGACGCGAGCATCTTTTCGACGTTACATGGTTTCGTCGCGGATGCGGGGATTGGGAGACACCAGAGCTTATTCTGGAACACGAGAACCAATGGGATTTGAAGGAATTCTTGGTGGATTTCTGGAAGCTGCTGCTTGGCTACGCGCCCATTCGCGTGATGATTGGCTATTGCAAAAATGAGACAGAGCGAAAAGAATGGGTGGAGAATGTCAACAATATTTTGCAGGACCGTGAGCAGCACATTCGTTTCCCAGATGATGTCGAGGATTTGATTCTTCTCGGGTACTGGGGCATGACGACGACCGGCTTTGCTGTCTATCAACGTCACCAGCGCCGTTTCGAGCAGACCGCGGAAACTTTGGATCGCATTGCCATGCCCAACCCGCAGGACGTGGACGCTTGGAACGCGTACATTCACAATACCGAATCCGTCATGGAATGGCGAGTGAAGCAAGAAGTAACTAGGTTGCAGAACCTCGGCATTATCGATGAACAAGGCAATCTCTTGTCCGATCGCCTTCCGGCCGACATGCTTCCTGGTGCGGCTGCGAGCGTCGTTACTGGGTGAGTCTTACCAATGATTCCGCGCATGATTGTGGTCGGCGGTCCCCCCGGCAGCGGGAAATCGACGGTTTTTCCCGTGCGCTCATTCGGGCTTGATGCATTCAACATTGACGAGCGGTGTTGCGAGCTGCATGGCAGCTACCAAGGAATTCCACCCAGAATTCGCAAGGAAGCAAGCTTGGAATGCGAGCGGTTCATTGAGCACCATATCGAACATCGAGTTGGTTTCGCAATTGAAACGACAATGCGCACCAGCATTGCCATCGAGCAAGCCATTGCCGCGCGGAAATCAGGATTTTCGACGACCCTCTTCTTTCTCAGCACGGACGATCCAGCCATTCAAGTTCGGCGTATCATTGCACGGAGCTTTGGTGGTGGTCATGCTGCCCCAGAAAGCGAGATTCGTGCCACATACGACGCCAGTTTGTCCAACTTGCCAAAGGCGTTGAGTACCTTTGATTTGGTTGAATGTTTCGATACCACAGTGCATGGTGTCACGCCTCGATGGGTCGCTACTGCACGAAATGGCGTCATTCGCACTCAAAAGGAACCTACACCGCTATGGTTGCGGAATGCTATTGCCGCACTTCACAACCACCCCTGCTCCCGGTAAAACCTCACCGCATCCGCCAGTGATTCATCCAGCGGCCTGGACGCATAACCCAATTCATCGGCAGCTCGTTTCGATGATAGCCTTGCTTGAAGCGTGCTTTGCAGCGCCATTTCATACGATACCTTCGGCGGACGGCCTGTAATCGTCGAGCCTGCTTCCATCATTCGCGACACGCCCAGCACCGCCCAGTTTGGCAAAGTAAAACGTGGAGGTTTGCCCCCGACTGCCAAAGCCACGCGCGTAAACAATTCCCGCACCGACATCTGCTCCCCGCCCAAAATGTAGCGCCTTCCCGCTGGCGCACGTGCAGCCGCCGTCAAGTGTGCGGTCGCGACATCTCGCACGTCGCACGTCGTGCGCATTCCTTCGGGCACCGCAATCCCTGTCAATGTTTTCGTGGCCAAGAACAGCCGCAATACATTTTGCTTCCAATCCCCCGGCCCGAAAATCGCCGTCGGATGCGTGATGACCGTATGCAGTCCCTCGGCCGTTGCCTTCTCGACTTCTTGCTCCGCCAGCCATTTCGTATGTGGATAAACCATTCTCAAGGGCGCGAAGTTGTATTCCGAAGTTTCATCGACCGTGACGACTTCCTTGGTTGGCGGATACGGCTTTCCAATCGTCGATCCCGTCGACGTGAATACGAATCGATCCACGCCCGCTTTGCGTGCTGCCTTCAGCATATTGTGCGTGCCTACGACATTGGCATGGTGGCTTTGCTCCCAGCGTTTCGCCCACATCTGCACGTCCGCAGCCACGTGATACACCACGGATATGCCACGCATTGCATTCTCGAGCGCCTCGACATCGTCCAAGTCGCCGCGCACCACTTCCAAGTTTGCGCCAGGTAATTCCCCCGGCAACGTTCCGCTGCGTGATAACGCAATCACGCGGTGACCTGACGACAGAAGTTGCCGAATCATTTCATGACCAAGAAACCCCGTTCCTCCGGTCACGAATGCGGTTTTTTCTCGAGGCATTGAATTCATGTAAAATCACCATCGCTCAATGGTCCATCCGCGCCGCTTCGCAATTCGCAACAAGCGCGGATCCGGATTGACCACAATGGGCTCCGCGACCCGTTCGAGTAGCGGAATGTCACTCACGCTGTCAGTATAAAACGTAGCCTCGTGCAATGCGAATCCTAACTTGTTCGCGAATGCCTCCGCCCGTTTCAATTTACCTTCCCCCAAACACAGTGGCTTGACCGCGCGACCGGTGAAATGCCCCGAAGCGTCGATCTCCAATTCCGTCGCCACCACGTGCTCGATATCGAGTCGCCTCGCAAGCGGCCCAGCAGCATACCGAGTCGCTCCCGTCACGATCGCACACACATCACCCTGCGCCTTGTGCTTGGCCACCGCACGACGCCCGCTTTCCGTAATGTGCTCCTCGACGTATTTCGTAAACCATTCATCGCATTCCGTGACGAGCGCCGGCTCGGATACACCGCGCACACTCTGGAGCACCCGGTCCGCTACTTTGTCTGCATCGAGGATTCCCAGCGTGTATTGACCCACCCAATACAATGCGCGCACCAAATCCAAAGTCGTCGCTCGGCCGATGTCTCGCTGATAACGCACGTAAAGACTCGCCGTCTCTTTACGCACGAGCGTACGATCCATGTCGAAAAGCGCCGCTCGAGCTTTGGGTTTGTTGTGGCTCATCAGGAAAACCCATACCCTCGGGCCAACGCAGCCGAAAACAAATTGCACAATGCGTGAAAAAGAACGCCTGCGCCAATTCCACCCGTTCGAGCGCGCAGCCATCCAAAAAGCAATGCCGGGAAAAACACGGCCAGTCGGGCAGGCATGGGCGTCGTCAAAAGATGCCCGATTGCAAAAATCACTGCCGAAACAATCCATGCCGGACCAAGCTCGGCACCGAGAATACGAAAACGTTTTCCCCAGGCAGCATCGAGCCGAGTTTGCAAATAGCCTCGGAAAAACGCTTCTTCGGGCAGCGCTACCACCAGCAATTGCCCAGCGATTTCATCGAGCGGCGATTTTGGCGCGCGCCACACGAACGGCATCTTGGCGTGCCAAAACAATTTGAATCCGTACCAAAATGGCGGAAAAACGATAGCGACGAGCAGCAACACCCAAAACGTCGCGATCGCAGCGTCTCGAAACATGCGGCGCTTTTCCAAGGGCAGTGGCTCGAGCAGCCCGCCCAACGAAAGCCCGTGCGCGCGAATCGTGTGTTCGTCCTCGCGGAGAACGAGCCACCATGTGGCCGCGAGAAACGCCAAACCCACCAACGTCGCCGCGTGTTTCGCAGGCGCAAAGTACGACAACGCGGTGACCACGATGGTCGTGACAAGCGCAGCGAGCAGCGGTTTCAGAGCGCTTGGACGCGGCGAAACAGCTTCGATCGTGGTTTCTTGCTGCGGGGCTTGAACTTCCGGGAGCACGCGGCGTCCAAGATACTCCGCCAGGGGCGCAGACGCGAGCCCATGCTGCGTCAGTCTTTGGATCTTCGTTTTTTTGCCATCTGTCGCCAACGAGGTACAGTCGACTCGTGCATCGATCCACTCGCTTTTTCGTGCTCGGTTGGTTGGCGTTTGTCGCAGCAAGTGCGCATCCTTCGATGGCTCAGGCGTCCTCGCCTTTCTTGATCGTGCCGGATCCGGCGGCGGTCGAGACAACTCCGGCGTATCGATACGCGAACATGACGAATGAAGAAGCGATTGCGGAGCTGGATCGTCGCAATCTTCCGTACGTGACCGTGGATCCCGTGGAAGGTGTGCGTGCTCCGATTCGCTTGACGGGGCGTTTGCATGGCGTGCACGTTCATTCTGCACTTTCGCCCGAGCAGCGTCTGACCTCCCCGTTCGAGATTCTCGATGCGCGCCTGGCGCTCGCGCTCGATGACTTCACTGCAATTCTCGAGCGTCACGATATCGATGAAATCGTGCATTACACGATGTATCGTCCCAATGTGTCGCGTGAGCTTGCCGCGCCGAAGGTGAATCCGAAGCCGGCCATTGCGGTGCAGACAAAAGAAACGCCCGCCGTAGAGAAACCCTCGACGGGCAAACCACCTACAGACAAACCGTTGGTGGTCAAAGTAGCTTCGCGGGACAAACCCATTCAAGGGCGAACGGCGGAAAAGCGAAGCCCGATGAAAGCGCCGGCCCAGGCAATGCCGAAGGTGGCTCCCGTTGAAAAAGCGGACAAACCCGTTGCGGTAAAACCAACGGGCAAACCTACGCCGGAAAAACCCGTTACAAAACCATCGAAGACGACTCCGAAGGCGCCGCTCGGAAAAGCCGTGTTGGGTCCGAAGACCGCGGCGGCTACGACGGACCGAGGCGTAAAGCAAAAAGCTCCGGTGGAAACGGTCGAAAAGGATCAGGCGGACAAACCCGTCGTGGTGGTAACTGCGCCCGAGCCGAAAAAAGAAGAAAAGCCCCGGGCGGCGACCAATCCTGCATGGGCACCTCCGGGAACGCGGCATCCAGCGGGTTTGGCGATTGATGTGGGCAAGTTGCGCAAGAAAGACGGCACGTGGATCAGCGTGCTCGATCATTTTCATGGCAAAATCGGGGACAAGGTGTGTGGGGATGACGCGCCGGTTCCTGAATCGGCCCAAGCTCGTGAATTACGCACCATCGTGTGCGAATCGCTGAGCGATCACGTGTTCACCTATGTCCTCACGCCCAATTACAATGCCGCGCACGCCGACCACTTCCATATGGAAATCAAACCCGGCGTGAAGTGGTTCCTGGTACACTGAGCGTTTGTCCAGTCTCGGCCAGCCCGAAAATATTTTTCACGTTTCACGCAACTGACGAGTTCGTCGCGACGATGTGCATGTATCGGGGACCGATGCGTGTTGCCCCGGCCGGAGGACGACTCTCATGTTTGTCGACGTTGCGGCGCTCCCGCTCGATCCGCTCGCGGGCACTCGTTATCGTGCGGTTCGTTTCTTAGGCACCGGTTCGAGCTCGGATGTGTACGAGGCGACCGGGCCTTCGGGCGATCGTTTTGCCGTCAAAGTATTGCGGCCAGGGGTCCGTGATTGGGGGGAATTCTCGGTGCGCCTCATGCAAGAAGGCCGCGTGCTGGCGTCCATCGATCACCCGCATATCATGACCGTGCGCGAGATGGGCATGACGCACGACAATCGTCCGTTTCTCGTCATGCCCCGAATCGAAGGGGCAACATTGCGCGAATTTCTCGGCACAAAAGGACCGCTGGATCCTAGCCTCGCCGTATCGCTCCTCGCTGGGGCGCTCGATGGATTGCACGTAGCGCATTGTCGCGGCATCGTGCATCGCGACGTAAAACCAGGCAACATCTTCTTGGTCCACGACCAAAGCAAAAGACCCGAACGCGCGATGATGTTCGATTTCGGCATTGCCAAGATCGCCGAAGCCGGAGCATATCGGACGACCGGCAATCGTATTTTGGGCACACCGAGATACATCTCTCCCGAGCAAATCATTGGTGGGCGCGTTGATGGACGCACGGACGTTTATGCAATGGCCATCGTATTATTCGAAGCCATTGCGGCGCGAGGTCCATACGACGTGCTTCGTGGGGCCGAGTTCAACGTGCATATGCGCGCACATCTTGGGCTTGCGCCCCGCAGGCTCGATGATCTTTCACCAGCGTCGCCTGCTCTTGCGCGTGTCGTTGCGCGTGCGCTCGAAAAAGCTCCCGCCAGACGATATCCTTCTGCGGCTGCATTTGCCACCGCGCTTCGTCGCGTCAATGCGCCCGTCGTTCGTCGTGAATCGTGTGCCGTCATGCAAGGAGGTGCGTCGTGACCAACGTCAATTGCGACACGATTCGCGAACGCATTACGGAGAACGTATGGAGCGTCCCCGAAAGCGTGGAACCTCCCAGTGGTTCGCGCCGTATTTCTTCGGTCACGACTTTTCGCATTGGCGAACAAATCATCGGTACGCCCTGGATCGTCGTTCGATCGCTCGGTCTGGGCGGCGTTGGGGAGGTATTCGAGGTCGAGCATGCATTGCTTGGGCGTCGAGCAGCCTTCAAGGTGCTTCATCACGATAATCTGTTTCGGCTGGGTTTGGCGCAGCGAATGTCGCAAGAAGGGCGTTTGCTCGCTGCGATCAAACATCCGAACATCGTCGATGTGCTCGATATGGGCATTCTTCACGGTGGTCGTCCCTTCCTCGTCCTCGAATTGCTCGAGGGTCGAGATTTGCGTCGGGAATCGGCTCGAGTTGGCGTGCTCTCCATTCCTGCCGCATTGGATATCGTCACGCAAGTGTTACGAGGTTTGTCGGCGCTTCACGAAGCCGCAGTCGTGCATCGCGACATCAAGCTCGAAAACCTATTCTTGTGCGCCGATGGTCACGTTGAAGTCATTGACCTTGGAGCTGCTGAGCGAATGGGTGAAAAAGTCGACGAACGCGCGCCGTCGGTAGGTACGCCGCGAACGATGGCTCCTGAGCAATGCGAGGGCAAACCTGTGGATGGTCGAGCGGATCTTTATGCGTTGGGAATCGTTCTTTACGAGCTGATTGCAGGTCGAGGCCCCTTCGACGAGGTCGTTGGTCTCGAAGCGCTTCGTTTTGCCCATTGCGAGAGAATTCCGCCGCCGCCCTCGCGATTTGCTCCCCAATTCGTTCCGCCGGAGATCGACGCATTGG
The DNA here is from genome assembly GCA_964514885.1 of uncultured Polyangium sp. GTDB lineage: Bacteria > Myxococcota_A > Polyangia > Polyangiales > Polyangiaceae > Polyangium. Next base: position 15,394 of record CAZETM010000098.1, read on the forward strand.
TTTTGCGTGCGCTCGCCAAAGCTCCGCACGATCGTTTCGTTTCCGCCGATGCGATGGCCCTCGAGATAGCTGCCCTGCGTGCTGATTCATCGCCCGCGGATCCTGCGTTTGCCACGAGTGACACGGAGCCGTCTCCGTCCGACACGACGGTTCGTTCCGTTTGCCTGCCGCCCCTTCGTCCCTGGGCGATACGCGTGGGCTCTGGTCTTCGGACTCAGTTCGCTGCCGCGTGGGGATTTGCCGTCATCATTTGGTTGCTCACGATCATCTCGCTGGGGCTTGGGGTCGCCGCGGGACGCTTTTCATCTTCGGCCTGGATCGTGCCGGAGCCGTTGGTTGTCGTGGAAGGATCGAAACTCTTGCACAAGTTGGATCCCAAGTGACGAAGATCGGTGTAAGGTTCGGTTTCACGCTCCGTTTCCACGAGCGAACGGCGATTGGCCGTGGGAGGACGACGATGGACCTCATCCGACGCGGGTTTTTGGCAATTTCGTGTGCAACGCTGTTTACTTCGGTGATCGCCTGTGGCGGTGGTTCATCGTATTCGGGCGGTGGCACTTCAGCGACTCCGGTTACCGGCGGGCGCGATTTCTCAGCAACGGAAGCGAAGGGAAGTCCTTCGGAAGAGCTTTCGGCCGGTAATTTCGGACCGGGTGCTGATGTAGGCGGGGCGGCTCAGGGCGGAGCGCCTCCGCCTGCGGCAGCGGACTCCGGGGCGCGTCGCCCGCAAAAAGACGCTGAGGGCGAAGTTGGAGTGATTACGCCCAAGCCCACGGACCGTCCGGGGCTGGGAACGGAATGGGGCGAGACGCGCAACTCGTCGATTACGACAGTGGCATTCCAGCGCGCCGAGCCTAACAATCCGTTTGGCATGGCCAGCCTTTTCTACAACGATGAAGAAGGCGCGCGTTCAATGGCTAGTTTGTCCGGGTTTCGCCGCACGACGGGCGGTATGAGCGCCGCGGCCGGTGGAACGCTCATGATCGGGCTTCGCGACGAAAGCGGAGCGTTCTTGAATGGGTTTGTCGCGGGCGAAAAGAATTTCGTCGTCGGCGAGGCAGGGCGTCGCTACAGCATCGTGATTCGCAATCGCACCCCGAACCGTGTCGAATGCGTCATTTCCGTCGACGGTTTGGACGTCATCGACGGCAAAGCGGCGGCATTCAACAAGCGCGGCTATCTCGTGCAGCCGCACGGCGAGCTGGAAATCGATGGTTTCCGCCAAAGTGTCGATGCGGTGGCTACTTTCCGATTCGGCTCCGTGCGAGGTTCGTACGCAGGTCAAAAGACGGGCGATACGCGTAACGTTGGCGTCATTGGTCTTGCGTTCTTCCACGAACGCGGCACCAATCCCTTCCCCATCATCCAAGATGAATCGCGCCGTCGCCAAGACGCCAATCCCTTCCCGGGCCAATTCGCGACGCCTCCCTGATCCATTCCGACGCAAAAGTCTGCACAGCTTTCCGTGTTCGTTTCGAGGTGAAACATGGGTTCGCGTAGTAGAGTCGCCACCATTCTGCGTAATGCCCTGACTTTATCTCTCACCGCGCCGCTTTTTGCTTCGTGCGGCATCGACACCGATGGCTTCGAGCCCATAACGTGTCGTAGTGAGGGAGGCCCCGCATTGCTTCGCGGGGTCGCACCCCAAAACCCTGCGGGATACATCGAGTTGCGCCAGCTTGGGGACGGTCTTGGTGGTGGAGAACCGCGAACTCTCGAATCGATAGGCACGAAATGCGAAGGAGCAGCCGATGTGGCCGTCTGCTCCGTAGCGATTGCCGAAGCTGGAATGAGTGGCGGGTTTGGTCTAGGTAATTGCGTCGACTTCTGCCCGTCGAACATTCTCATCGTCAATACGGGCGACACCGTCGACATCGTGGATACGAAAGAAAAACTCCAGGAATGGCTCGGGCCGATTGATTCGGAGGCCGACGCCGTATTTCTCGTTGCGGCTTCCGGATATCAAGTCCCTTGCGACACGCCGAGCGAAAGCGGTGTTCGTTCGGCTGGGAATGGATACGAAGTTCTCGCCACGAAATACACTGCCGTATGCGACCCAATCGAGCGCACGCTTTTCGTGCTCGGCGTGGACGCGGCAGGCAAAATCACCGAAGTGGAAACCGAGGTGCTCGAATCCGAATCCGGTGCCTGCATTGGTCGTCGCCCGACGGGGCTCAAACACGCGCATGGACGTGGAACCACTCGATTGGGCGCTTATTTCGCCAGCATTACGCACCTCGAAGCCGCCAGCGTGCACGCATTCGATACACTCGAGCGCGAGCTCATTCACCACGATGCGCCTCGGCATTTGGTGCTCGCCGCCCAAGCTGCTCGGCGGGACGAAATTCGGCATGCTCGCGTCATGGGACGTTTGGCAAAACGATATGGTGGCTCGCCTCCTGAGCCGCGGGTCGAAGCTCATTCCGTACGCTCACTCGAAGACATGACGCTCGAAAATGCCACGGAAGGTTGTATTCGAGAAACGTACGGAGCGCTCGTGGGTATGTGGCAAGCGAAATTCGCCCAAGATGCTGAGCTTCGTCGCGTCATGGAGCGGATTGCTCGCGACGAGACACGTCACGCGTCGCTTTCCTGGGCAATTCATCATTGGGCGTATTCCAAGTTGAGCCCCGAAGCTCGCCAGCGCATAACGCAAGCTCGTCAGTGGACCATGGACCAGGTCGTGGCCGAAGCATATCAAGGCCACGATCCTCAGCTCGTAGAGACGGCCGGCTTGCCCGATGCATCCGCAGGTCAGCGGCTTGTTCAGCAATTTGTAAGCGCCGTGGAAACGCTTTCCGAGGCCTCGAAACATATCTCGCCCAAACCTCGCCGAGCGGTTAAGATGACGCCCGGGAGGCTTGTAATCTCGTGAATGCTCCGCGTTCGTCCGGCCTGAACCTAGCTGCACTGCTCGGTCATTTCTATACGATTGCTCCCGTCGCAAGGCACATGCTCGGGCCGCGCAAAGTCTCGGCATCGTCTGCATTTCGTGTCGTCGTTGACGATCCGGATATCGGCCCCGTGCGGCTTTCTGGACGATTGCACCACGCACCGTCGGATACGCTGCTCGTAATCGTGCACGGGCTTGGCGGCGATGTAGGAAGCCATTACGTGCTCGATGCGGCTCTCGCAGGCGATGCAGCCGGTGTGGCCGTATTGCGCATTTATTTACGTGGAGCCGATCGCACGGGTGAAGACCTTTATCATATCGGCATGAGCCACGATATTCATGCCATTCTCGCGAGTCCCGACCTCGAGCAGTATTCACGCATCGTGCTCGTCGGCTATTCGCTCGGTGGGCATATCGTCCTGCGCGTAGCGACGGATCCTGAACTCGATCCACGCGTCACTGCAGTGTGTGCTGTTTGTCCCCCGCTTGATTTGATGCGAGGAGCGATTGCGATTGATGAGCCTGCGCGATTTTTATATCGCCATTTTGTACTGGAATCGATAAAAGAAATGTATGCTGCCGTTTCGCGTCGTCGGCCGATGCATTTACCAGTTTCCGAAGCGCGTCGCATTCAGTCGATTCGAGAGTGGGACGAACGGATCATTGCACCGCGGTTTGGATTTCGCGGGGCCGACCATTATTATGAATCAATGAGTGTAGTGCCTCGGTTGTCGTCGCTAAACGTTCCGTCGCTACTCATTGCAGCCCATCACGATCCGATGATTCCTGCATATACGCTCGCGCCGGTGCTCGAATCCAAAACTCCGCTGCTGGACGTGCGTTGGATCGAACGAGGCGGGCACGTGGGTTTTCCCGCTGATGTCGATATCGGAGAATCAACACCGGGCACGCTCGAGCCTCAAGTGGTGAATTGGTTGCTAGGCCAGGAAAAACGCCCCGTCACTGAACTGAAAACGACCACAACACCGTGACGGGTTTTCCCTCGAATGGTTGTACGACGACTTGACGGAATGCGCGGTCTACGCACGCTCCGACATTCGTGCCAATGAACCGAGCATCGAGCGCCACGGAGGAAACGATGCCCGTTGGCTCCAGGACCAGCGCGACTTTGCCCGAGCCTTTGGGCGAATTCGGTTCGTCATTACGCCGGCACCCTGCTGCGGCGACCTTGGCTTCGTGCAATTTCACATAAGCCTGACCACGCACCATGGTGGTCGTTGCCGGACCATTGATTGGTTTCGGCGCCACCGCGAGAACGG
>CAZETM010000099.1:0-14663 GCA_964514885.1 uncultured Polyangium sp.
GGGGGCTCGACGAGGTCCGCGCCCGTGCACAAGGCTCGAAGGTGCAACGTGCGTCCGAGCGCGGCGAGCCACGACGAGGACAATTCGTCACGAGCAATCGTGCCAAGCAGATCGGAATCGGTCATCAGCACGCAGAGCAATGCGGGACCGGGTTGCGGCACGGCATACCACCAACCGTCTTCAGCCGTTTCAATGAGCAATTCGGGCTCCAGTTCACGGTCTGCTGGTGGTGATAAACGAGCGACGACAGCCACAGCACGATCGCAAGCGACCCAATGCCGATCGGGTAAACCTTTCGCTCCTCCAGGCGCGCCGCGGCCGCTGGCATCGATGACGAATCTTGCGGAAGCTAGCGCTCCATTGGGAAAGCGTAAAAGCCAACCTTGCTGGGCTGTTTCGATACTGGCAACGCCCATGTCTTCGCGCAACATGGCGCCTCGAGCCGCAGCGTGCCGGGCGAGCAACGCATCGAATGAAACGCGATCGACATGAAAACCATCGCCGAGTGGGTGAACGATCGAGGGGCGGTCGGCCAATTCGCTGGAGCCCCAAGCTGACCGAACGCCTCGAAATGGGATTTTCTCGAGCGCCAAGAAGTCGTCAAAAACTCCAAGCGATTGGAGCGACGCGACGATTGCAGGGCCGAAGGTTTCTCCGACGCGTGGTCCACCGAAGCGTTTTCGCTCGAAAACAGCGACGCTACGGCCACGAGTAGCGAGGGTGATGGCGGCGGCGAGTCCACAAGGCCCGCCGCCGAGAATGGCGACATCGAACGATTCGGTCACGGGATCTGGGCGGCGCGTTCCGTTTCGACCCAAGCTCCGCCTTGTTCGACTACGATTCCGTATTTATGCCAAGCGGCGACCATATCCTCGTAGGGGGGCTCGTTTTTGCCATTGGAATAGGTGGTGGTCGGCCGGATCCACCGTACGGGCCTATTTGCATTCGGCGAGGTGTATACATCGTCGGGCCGCTGTGCGGGCCACCATGCGTATTGTCCTTCGTTGGCGCATTCGGTGAAGTCGGCCTGCCAGGGCAACGCCAGTTGCCGCGAAAAATGCCCCGGTCCTATGGCTAACGTTTCGCCCCAGTATTGGCTCATTGCCTGCAGGTCGATTCGGAACGGCTCGATGAAGAGCGCGGCATTACGAATTTGCCATCCCGTTTCGATACCGGGGAAGAATGCGCCGCCGGAAGCCTTGTCGAGCTGCGCTTTGTCCAGGCCATGCGGCGTAATGACGACCGGTTGAGGTGGCGGGGGATCCGACACGAATTGGCCCGCCGCCCAATTGCGCAAAATGCCATAGTGGGTGCGTGTAATGGCCAATCTGCGCACGTCGTCCGGGGCGTTCCCATTGTACGGGTCGTCGCCGAGGTGTCTGGGCATCGATCCCGTGCTTTTTCCACTGCCTGTCGGAGCGCGCATCGAGGCGAAAAACGCTTGGCGCGTCTTGGCATACTGCGGCCCAGGGATCGCGAGCGTCGGTGATAACAAGCTCGCGTGCTTGTTGCTGACGAGCGCAGTCACCCAACGATGTTCGAATGCCCGGGTGAAGATGTGCTTGATTTCTTCTTCGTAGATTGGCACATACGTCGGGAATTCGACCGGACCGAGCGGTTGATAATCGGCAGCGAGCACATTCAGCCGATACAGCGGACCGCCGAGTTGGTAGAGAGCGCTATCCAGCGGAATGGGCAGCTCGCGCACGGCCAGGTCGTACAAGAGGTCGTACAGAGTGACCGCTGGATAAATGCCTGGAGCGAAATCGGGGGGACCCACGAGCAGCCATGCGCCACCAGCGTCATCGACCGGCACATCGACCGTCCCGCCATTGCCATCGTCGACCTTCACCACGGCGGTCACGGGCCCATCGGAAACGTCGTCGTACCAATTGTCGTTATTGGCGTACGATACGAGCGCTGGGGCGGGAGAAACGCTGCATGCAGCCTTGCCCTTGCCGCCAATCACGACGAGCCGCCCTTCGTCGTCCGTGCGCAATTCTCCAAGGTAATCGATGACCGGCTGCCCGCTCGAATTCAGTGGACATGCTTCCTGGCTGGGATTTCCGCTCGTACCAGTGCGGAATTCGACGGGCCCCAAGGAGCGTCCGGCAATCGAACGAGCGCCGAAATCGATTTCCAGCGAGCGTCGATCCGCCACGCTTACATTTCGCACCGGACCGGGGGCTTCTTTTTCACCCAGCGGACCTCGAAATCGGTTGAAGGAAGCTTTCTTGTTCGCTAGATGCGCCGACCAGGAAATGCCAACGACCCCCGGAGTATCGAGCGTCACTTCACGCACGGGCGTAAGGGTACCGTTGATCCACTGATATTCGAAAATGCGAAAGCGTACCGCTTGCGGCTTGATTTGCCCATTCACCTTGTAAGGAGGCACGGTCGTGCCGGGTGCATCACCGAGCGGCGGAAGACCGGGAACTTCCGGGCCGATGTAAAACGTCGATGACGGGGCATTGCCGAGCCGCGCAATGCCAATGGACGGGTGAATCCGATAAACGGATCCCGCGCCTCCGCCACCGGATGCCACGGCGCGTCGCCCGACGAGAGACGCCGCCGAAGCCACGAGCCCGCCGGCGAGAAATCCTCGGCGATTCGGCCCAGCCACTTCGAATTCGTCCGTTTCGACTTTGCGCGGACGATCCACGTCTATTTCACTATTCGCCAAATCAGAGCGCGCCGCTGCGCCGCTGAGTCCCCCCATCTTGTCAGTCACACCGCCCACGTCAGTGTCCAGTGGACGGATTGAATTCGCGTCCGTCGCCTGGCTCATGGATTCCATACACGTCACGTTGGTGCTCCTGGTAGGATGGATGATTTGTTTCGCTACTTTATTCGAATACCCTGTTTGTCACTGCGGCGTCAAATAGAAAAACGGGGGGCAATGTGGCAACCAAAACCCGCACACACCCATTCCAAGGCGTACGGGGGCAAAGCCGCTATCTTTGAATTTTCCATCGATAATGGATTGGCCTGGGCTCGTTAGAGATGAGCAGTCGTCGATTCTGTAACAACAACCACACGATCCTTGTCGTCATTCCTCTTGGCAAAAGGCGCATCAAGTGATACTTGGCCGGCAACTCGGAGGCTCGGCAAGGCGGCCGCGCCGGTGAGCGTGGAGGAGCTTCACTCATGATCGTTGGCGTGATCGGCTCGGGATCGATTGGACCAGACCTCGCGTACGGCTTCGTCTCTGCCATCGCCAAAGAGGGCGGCCGTGTTTATCTGCACGACATCAGGCAGGACGCGCTCGATGCCGGCGCCTCGCGCATTCATTCGTACGTTCAGAAAGCGCTTGCTCGCGGCAAACTGTCCGAAGCAGCAGCTCGCGCTGTCAAAGACGCGCTCGTACCCACGCTGAACATCGCGGACCTCGCTGGCTGCGACTATGTGCTCGAAGCCGCCACCGAAGATCTGGTCATCAAGCGCAAGATCATTGCGGCGCTCGAAGCGGTCGTGTCGTCCGACTGTTTGATTGGTTTTGCGACGAGCGGCATTCCGCGCGCCGAAATCGCTCGCGACGCCAAAGTCCCCGCGCGTTGTTTCGTCAACCATCCATTCTATCCTGCCTGGCGCAGCCTCCCGATCGAAGTGGTCCTTTCGGGCGACGAAGCCCTTGGCGACCGTATGGTGCGAACGCTCGAAAAGCTCGGCAAAGTTCCCATCATCACGGCGGATGCGCCCTGCTTTGCAGCCGACGACATTTTCTGCAATTACGTCTCCGAAGCTGCTCGCATTGCGGAAGAAAAGGTTGCCACGCCCGCGCAAATCGACGCCATCGTGCACCACGCCATTGCTGGCGGCGGTCCGCTCAATGTTATGGACTTGACGCGAGGAAACTTGCTCACTGTCCATTGCCAGGAGCTGATGCAGGAGGCTCCCACGGGCGGCGCTTGGTTTGCCCCGCCTGCCATCTTGCGTGAAATTGGCAACAAGTCGTGGCACGATCCGAAAAACCCCGGCGAATCGCGATATGACGCGGCGCTCGGCAAACAGGTTTTGGATCGCATTCTCGCAGTGCTTTTCGCCCGCACGTATTTCGTGGTGGACCACGGAATCTGCGCGCCCTCGGACCTCGATTGGCTCACGCGTATGGCGCTCGGATTCCGCAAGGGTTTGTTGTCGCTTGCCGAGGAATACGGAATCGATCGCGTGCACACCATTTGCACCGAATATGCCGCGAGCCATCCCGGGTTCGTCGTTCCGAAGAGCATTGCCGAGAACAACCTTCCGGCGTTCCGGAAAAACATCGTCGTTTCCCACGAGGGCGATATCGGAATCGTTTCCGTGCGCCGCCCGGAAGTCCGCAATGCGCTCAACCGAGAGACGCTTGGTGAAATCGCCTCCGCAATGAAAGAACTCGGCGCCGACGATAAGGTGCGCGGCATCATTTTCACCAGCCAAGACGGTGCTCTGGCCGGCGCGGACATTGGTGAGCTTGCGTCGCTGAAGACGCCTGCCGATTGCGAAGCCATTTGCCACTTCGGCCATTCCGTGCTCGATGTGATTGCGTCGATGAACAAGCCCGTCGTGGCCGCGCTCAATGGTCCGGTCCTCGGCGGTGGCGCGGAAATCTCCATGGCGTGTCACGCGCGCGTCGTTGGTCCGGATCTCGTATTCGGTCAGCCGGAAGTGAACCTGGGCATCATTCCCGGTTATGGCGGCACGCAGCGCCTTCCTCGATTGATTGGATTGCCCCGCGCGCTCGATCTGTTGCGCACGGGCCGGTCGATTACGGCCAAGGACGCACATGCCTTCGGCTGGGCCACCACGGCTCCGACGGCAGACTTTTTGGGCGCTGCCAAAGCCTTGATTCGTCAGCATCTCGCAGGCGAAATCAAGCTTGCTCCGGTCGATTCCGCGCCGGTTTCGGTCCCCGAAAGTCTCCCCGCGGTGGACCTCGGTCATCATTCTCGCGCCATTGACGCAATTGTCGTTTCGGTGATTCGGCGCGGCTTGGCATTGCCACTTTCGGAAGGTCTCAAGATTGAGGCGCAGGGTTTCGGGCGCTGCAAAGAAACCATCGACCTCGACATTGGCATGAAAAACTTCGTCCAAAACGGCCCGCGCGTACCGGCCACTTTCCTCCACGAATGAGATCGGAGCTTCCCATGGGCAAGGAAAACAGCATCGTCATCCTCGACGGCGGCAAACGCACGCCGCGCGCCGACATTCTCGTGGACAACAAGGCCGCGGGGCTTTTCTCGCATTTTACCACGACGCAGCTCGGCGGAATGGCCATCAAAGCGACGCTCGGCCATACGAAAATCGATCCGGCGCTGATTGGCCATGTGGTCATGGGCATGGCGCAACATAGCCATCGCGATTCGATTTATGGCGCTCAAGGAATGCGTTGGCGCGGCGGGCTCGGCAATGACGTCCCGGCCCTGACCGTCGCCCGCATTTGCGGCAGCGGCGCGGAGGCGATCTGCGTTGGATCGGAAATCATCCTTGGCGGCATGCGCCACGACGAAGAGCGTCCTTTCATGGTCGTCGGCGGCGCGGAAAGCATGCAATACCCATTCAGCCTGTATGGCGTGCGCGGTCATAAGGTGGGCGCGGCCGTCCAGAAGTACGGCCCGATTGACACCAAAACGCTGCCGGCAGGAACGCACCTGCAAGACATGCTACTGATGAGCCTCTACGATCCGAGCGCCAAGCTAGCCATGGCGAATACGGCCGAGGAGCTTGGTCGACGATATCAAATTCGCCGCGAGGAAGCCGACGCGTTCGCGTTGCGCTCGCACGTGAATGCCAAGAAAGCGCGTGAAGCAGGCCATTTCGACGAGGAAATCGCTCCCGTGACGCTCGTTTCGAACGATACGGGGCGCGACGTCGTCGTGAAATACGACACGCACATCATCGAAGAGCCCAGTCTGGCCAAAATGGCGAGGCTCCCGGCTGCATTCGAAGCTGAAGGCATCATTACCGCAGGCAATGCGAGCGCCGTCGTCGATGGTGCCGCGGCTATGGTCATTGGCAAAGAATCGGACGCCGAACGCCTCAATCTGAAGCCCATTGCACGTATCGTGGGAATGGGTGTTGCCGCTTGTGATCCGCGCATCATGGGCTGGGGTCCGGTGCCTGCCGTCAAGAAAGCCCTCGCGAAAGCTGGGATCGAAGGCAAAGACGTCGATATCGTGGAGATCAACGAAGCGTTCGCCCCGCAGGCGCTCGCTTGCATGCGCGATTTCGAGAAGATGGGCATCGACCCCGAACGAGTCAATCCGATGGGTAATGCCATTGCGCTTGGCCACCCGCTCGGAGCCACCGGCGCCATTCTCACGCTCACCTGTGCCTATGCATTGCGCCGCAACAATCAGCGTTATGGCATCGTCACCATGTGCATCGGTGGCGGCCAGGGCATTGCCGTGGTGCTCGAATCGATGGCGTAACTCCCCTCACCGCGCCTCACCCCCAGCCCCCTCTCCAACTTCACGACACTTCATGCCGTTCGTGGAGAGGGTGAAAGCCCCACTCAATAATCGTCTTTTCCGCCCGTCAGCAGCGCTTCGAGTTTGTCTGCCTCTTCGGCCACGGCCATCGATATCGCGACGAACTGTACTCGATCAAGCATTCGGAGCGGGTATCGAGCGACAATCGTATAGTGGTCCTTCCGCAAGCAAAACGCACCGATATCGAGCGCGCGGCTGCGACGTAATGCCTCCTCCGCCGTAACGCGATTGCGAGGACAAACCGGACTCTCGATGGTCACCCAGCTCGCGTCCTCTTCGTCGAATCGCGGCTGGTGTTCGAGGAACAGCATTCCTTGCGTGCGTAATACCGGTTTTTGCCAGGCGATTGTCGCGCCAAACGCTCCCTCGCGTCGCGCATCCACCCCAAAGAGCTTTTTCGCTTGCCGCGCTAGCTCGTCGAAATTCGCCGGCACGCGCCAGGGACTCCGTTCATCTTCAACCGCGAGCTCGTCGTCGTCGTCGTCTTCGGCGCCCGAAGCCACCGCCGCCAGCTCTCGCAATTCACCGAGCATCACTTCGGCAATGGCAAACACGCCGGGAAGAGCGGCAAACACTTGTTGCGTATCCACCACGAGCGCCACGGTTTGGCCGTCGAAACGCACGCCCAGCGTGCCCGAAAAAAACTCGCCATCATCCGACGGCGACGTCATTTGCGGCCCCAGCTCGATGTCCACCACGAGCGCCTGTTCGTCGGGATTCTGCAAGTCAATCGCCACGCGCTCGACACGAGCATCCGGAAAGAGCGATATCGCTTTCTCTAGGCTTTTCAGCGCATGAGCCGGCGAGAACCGAGCGTAGGGCATTCTAAAAGAAAACGGACGCGGCATTGTTTTTTCTCCCTTGGTCGCTCACGCGTTGACGAGGATTCCCTGCTCGATGGCCGAATTCAACATATCGGCCTGTTCCGCCAAAGCGATCGCCATTTCGACAAACAACGATCCGGCCATCGATCGCAGCGCAAAACTCTGCGACATCAAATACGTGTCTCCGTCCAACGACAACGTAAAGTCCACTTCCGCGTTGATGCTGACGGCTATTTCCGGCACAAGCTTTTCCAGCGGACAAACCTCACACTCGAGCGCCACCCATGAAGCTTGATCCCCCTGCCCCATCGCCACCGCAGGCACGAACGCGCGCACGCGAATTTGTTTTTGGGCCGGCGGATCCTCCCAGGTCACAGGAAACACGAACGCTCGGTCACCCTCAGGGTTTGCTTCGCCAAACGTATTCACCGCGAACTCACGCAATTTCTCGAACGCCTCCGCGGCGTCCCACGGATCAACCTCGTCGGCCTCAGCGTCTTCTTCGCCTTCATTCTCGAGTTCGTCCGAGTCCCCTTCCTCGTCCTCGTCGTCGAATTCATCGTCGCTTTCTTCTTCGTCCTCGTCGGAATCTTCGTCCGCTTCTTCGTCGTCGGATTCCTCGTCTTCCTCGTCGTCCTCGTCGTCGCTGTCAATCGCGTCGAGGCGTTGCAAAACATCTTCCACGATCTTCACGACCGCGGGCATCACATACATGTTTCGCTCGAGATCCACGTTCAGCGTGGTTTCTTCACCATCGTCAACGATCGCGATTTCTGCCGACCAGAATTCTTCTTCCTCGTCGGGCAACTCGGGATCCCCCGGCGCACGAAGACGTTCCAGGAGACTTCGATGCATCGTGATCTCGATACCTGCCCTCGCAGGATCGTCGGCAAGAAGTGCATCCAGCTCGACGAAGGTCACCCGCGCGCCAGGCATGCCGGCGAGGGTTTCGTCGAGGGTCAAGAGAAAACGAGGGAGCTCGAGCCCCGTAAATGGCAGCGGAAATGTCGACGTGTCGCTCATCGCGCACGGGAGGATACACGATTCGAGCGCAACGTACAGTATCTAGCGAAGCGGACTTGCTCGATGCAATCCGCGGGTGATCGTCAAGCGAGTGTCCGAGTGGCGCACGAGGTGTGCGAGCAGCCCGAAATGCCCCGTCGGGAGAATGGTGACATTGTCCGGTGGAACTTGCCATTTCCGGAGGAGCTGATGGCCTGGCGAAAATGGCAAGAATGCGTCTTCAGCACCCACGACTGCAAAGATTCGGTTTGGTGCAAGCGCGGGCTCGGCTGGTGGATCGAGCAGTTCGCGGAGACAAACCAGGGCCTCGCGAGTCCACCCGGCCTCGAGAATCGCTTGCGACAAACCAAGATTCTGCGCAATCGGCGCATCGAGCAAAAGGTCCGCGCATTGGTTGCTTGCTCCAGCCAGAAAAACCATATCGGGCCGCATTCCGCGCGGAAAACTTTTTGCCCTGCCGGCAAATTGCTGCACGGCCAACGCGCCGAGATTCATTCCTCCCACCCCCACGACCCGCGAGCCTTCTTTTCGCGCCCACGCGACGAGCACCGCCATTTCCTGTACGGCAGCGGCAAGAAATTGAAATATGCCCACCGGCGCCGTGGCCAAACACGTTTCGCCGCTCGCTCGACCCGCTGGCGCACGCCGCCCATGAAACGGAGGCTCGAGCAATACCACTCGATACCCAGCAACCGCGAGCGCTCGTCCGACGTATTCTTCCTCGGGCCAATACACGGCTTCGTCGCAAGCCGCAAAAAGCCCCGACACGTAAATGAACGTGCCTCGAATCGTTTCTCGCTCCTCGGGCTCAAAAACGCGTGCGTTCACAATGTCCCCCAAACGCGATGGCGAACGAAAACGAATCATTCGCTCGATTCCAACTGGACCAGGGACTTCGCGAGATCCCTCAATCGATGGAAGCTCTTCCGGCGCCGAATACATCAGAGCCGGATTGACCAACTCCCGAGCCCATTTTGCAGTCAATTGGCTCGGCGATGGAATATCGAAATTCAATGCAGAGAAACACGGCTCGGACGCGAGAAAACCAATCGTTCCCTTAGGCTCAAAGCAACGACGCGAGCATTCACGCCGCTCCATTTCGAGATGTACCAGCTCTTCCCGCGTCGGCGGCGGCCATACGTCGCCCCAAAACGCCATTTCCCATTTACGCAGCACATCCTCGCGCGTCGCACGCACTCGAGCAAATTGCGCCAGCCCTCGAGCCAGCCTGCGCCGAGCTTTGCGCGTAAGCTCTACCTCGACACCCAAAGCGCACAGCAATTCATCCACATCGCACGTCACCATGGACAATCCCGCCGCACCGATACGCGATAGTCGTAAATCCGTCGGCAATCGATCGAACCCATAACGCTCGACCAACGGCGTGGCCATGAGCGTGCCGAGCGGCGAGTTGATCAGCCGGTGCACGGTTGGAGTTGGAAGCCGCGCTCGCATAGGATGAGGCGGCTAGGCAAGCACGATACCTGCCAGGGCACGAAAGCAGCCTAGACGAACGTGCTTAAATTGGTTTTCCGCCCGCTACGGTGTGGCACACGCGAGAATGCCCCACGCGAGAATGCCCCACGCGAGCAATGCCTCATGCGAACGATGCCTCATGCGAACGATGACCACCTTCACGCGAAAAGTCCGGTGTCATTTCAATTCTAAACTGCCGCATTGCCCATTTCTTCGTAGCGGTTCGGAACAGACTTGCCGTACAATCGCCGGCTATGCAACCTCGTACCCTTTTTGCTGCAGCCGCACTCACCGTCGTACTCGGCGCCTGCACCGGCACCATCAGCGACCTGAGCGACGATTCCGAAGAACAAAATACCGGCGGCGCTGGAGGTGCCACAACCACCTCGGCCAGTTCGAGCACCAGCGGGCAAGGGGCGAGTGGCAATGGGGGTGGCGCGGCAACTTCGAGCAGCAGCGGCGGATCGATGTCTTCGAGCAGCAGCAGTAGCGCGGCCGCATCGAGCAGCAGTAGCTCGGCCGCGTCTACGAGCAGCGGCGGTCCCGTCGAAGTATGCGGCAATCTCATGTGTGACATGGGCGAATCGTGCACGAATTGCCCGAGCGATTGCGGCATGGGATCCGGCCCAGACACCACGGGGCTCGATTCCGAAGAGCAAGCATTTCTCGTGACCATCAACCAATACCGCATGTCCAATGGCCTCGGGCAGCTCAAAGCTTGCATTACGTTGAACCGCGCGGCGCAAGGCCACAGCGAAGACATGCGCGACAAGAATTATTTTTCGCACACGGGCCTCAACGGGTCGAAATTCTCGGAACGTGCCTGCGACGCGTGTTACGATCCCGCCTGTCCCGTGCAAACCGCCATGGGCGAAAACATTGCCGCCGGCAATTCAAGCGCGTCATCAACGTTCACGCAATGGAAGAATTCGCCCGGACACAACGCCAACATGCTTTCCACGAATTACAACGTCATTGGCATCGGGCGCGCCATTGGTGGAGGGCAATATGGTTCCTATTGGACAAACGTATTCGGTGGAGCCGAAGACGGAACGTGCAACTGAATCGATTCAAGTAACCACTCGAAGCCGCGTTCGCGCGCCAAACGTCGCGTGACTTCCTGCTTGCGGTATACGCATTTCGGTGCCCTCCGCCGGGCCCTCATTCTCACTCCACACCGCAAAATCGGCCGCGAGCGGCCCGGGCAGCATGGGCTGCACCGTACGCTCGAGGAGCTGAAAGTTCGCCGTTGCGTCGAGGTCGAGGGGCGTATTGCGCAATGGCCCCGCCTCGGCCAGCCACGCTTTGACCTTATGCACGTTTTTCACCAGCACGTAATGCTGAGGGTCTCGCTGCCACGCGTCCGTGAGGAGCTGCTGCATCGTGCTGTATTCTTTACGCTGACACGCTACGGCAGCCAGCAAATTCAGGCACAATCCCGGCAATGGATGCCCGAGCTCCAACGCTTTTTGCGCGTGCAGAGCGGCCCCATCGAGGTTTTCTTCTCGAAAATGTGCCACGGCCAGATCCAAATGTGCCGCGTGATGACCAGGCAATCGATTCACGATCGCTTCGCAGTCCGCTGCTGTTTCCCGATAACATTCACGCAGACCACTGTTGTTACGAAACCATTCGCTCATGAGCTGCGTGTCCTCTTCGGACGCATCGAACGGAACTTTGAGCTCCTGAAAGTCGCCTGTGAAATACGTTTCTGGATCCAGCCACCCGGCCGCAGTCGCTTCGTCGTAATCGCGCGTTCCAGGATAGATTGACAAGCAAGAAAATAAATATTGGTGCGGCTTGGCCTTTTCCAAGAACGCCAGCGTTTCTCGAAATGTTTCGGCGGTTTCTCCGCGGTTGCCAAGCATCATGAAGTAGCGCACTTTGATGCCGTATTTTTTGGCCAGCTCAGTCGATTCGATGATTTTTTGCACCGTAATCTTCTTGTCGACTTGCTTCAAAATCCGCGGCGATCCGCTTTCGACTCCGAGCGACAAACGTTCGCACCCTGCCAAACGCATTTCGCGGATCAGGTCTTCGCCAAGCACGTCGACGCGCGTATCGCAACTCCACAAAAACCGAATGTTGCGCTCGCGAATGCCTCGACACAAATCCAACACTCGTTTTCGATTCGTCGTAAACGTATCGTCTTTGACGAGCACCATTTTGACGGGCAAACGAGGAACCATCTTTTCGAGAACATCGAGCACATAATTGACGGATTGACCACGAAAGCCACGGCCCCAACTATTTTCAGCGCCGCAAAACGTACACGCCCAGGGACAGCCGCGCGACGTCATGAAAATATGCGTGTCGAATTGATGATGCGGCGAAGCCAACGTATCGAGGTCCTCGATGGAAGCGCGATCGGGACCCATTTCGACTCGCCCGTCAACTCGATATGCAGCCCCAGGAAGATTCCGCATCGTCCGACCCACGGCAAGCCGGTCGATGATTTCGAGGACGGTCAGCTCGCTCTCGCCCACGGTGGCAATGTCGATCGCGGGATGATGTTGCAGCATTTCTTTGGCGAGCGGTGTGGAATGCGGCCCTCCAATGATCACGGGCGCATTTGGCCGACGCGCTTTGATGGCTTTGGCCACGAGCGCCACGCCGCGCCGATTCGCCGTCCAGCAAGACATCGCATAAAGATCGGCATCGAGCGTCGACAAAACGGCTTCCACTTGCGCCCACGAGTACGCGGACAGATTCAATACCTTGACTTGATGCCCCGCACGTTTCACCTGCGCCGCAATCGACAAAAGCCCGTACGGAATCTGATAAAAGTCCGCATCGAGATCCCCGTCGCGATATTCCGCAGGCGGCCCATCGCCACTTGCATCAGGCAACTCTCCGCGAGCCGAGATTTTCCAGGGCGGTGGATACAAGAGCGCGATACGCATCACGTCGAGCCTTACCAGAGCTGCATCGACGCTTCAAGAGACTACGGATGACGACGTGAAGTATGATTTTTGTGCACCACTCGTCGGGACCCGAGTATCATGCCGCGCATGGACTGTCCCCGTTGCAAACTGGCCTTGTCGTCGACCGATGCATATCGTGGCGCCGATCCGCAACACCGACGCTCAGAAGCTCTGAGCACCATCACCCACGCCTCGGGCGTAGAGATCGAACAGTGCAGCGGTTGCGGCGGTGTGTTCCTCGATGCCGGCGAGCTCAAGCAGATTCAATCTGCCGCCAGCAAAACCCAATCGAACATAACGCCCCCCAACCCAATGCAGCGCGCCTACGCACGCGGACGCGAGCGTGGCGAACACGGGACAGAGCCTCCGACGCTCCATTGCCCCTCGTGCAACGGCGAAATGTCCCCTCGCAATTGGGGATTTGGGACCGAAGTCACGCTCGACACGTGCCTGGAATGTTTTGGCGTATGGCTCGACTTCACCGAACTGGAATCGCTCGAGGAAGTATTTCGGTAGGCAACCGGGGGCGCATGAATCGCGCCCCCGGGCAATCATTCAATGGACTGGTTGCCGTAAGGTCATGCTGCTTCGGCGACCTTGGCCCAGTCTTCCACTTCGTACAAGAATCGCGTTCCACCAATGAGCTTGCGATTGTACGACGTGCTTTGGACGAACACGACAAACTTTTCGAGGCTCGCGGGCTTGATACGCACCGTCGATCCAGGCGGCAAACCGAGCATTTCGCGTGCTCGCTCGCCGCTGTACAAATCGCCCGTCTTGCGATCCATGAGCACGACCTCTTTGTGCCCTTGAATCGTTTCGGTTTTCATGAATTCGTAAAACCCGCGACCAGCCTTGAACGCGAGTCCGTTTTCCAAAACGAATTGCTTGATGGGCATGTCCCGATCGACCTCGAGCGCCTGGAAACGCCCCGAGGCCACGGCGCGCAAATCGGTGTCGCCATATTCAGTCGACGCCTCACGCTTCATCATCGTGCCAAACATGCGATCCAGACCGCGATTCATACGGCCTTGCTTCTTCACCTCGCGCTCGTAATTTTGCAGTTTTTCCTCTGACGATTGCTTCAGACAAACCGCCAGAACCATATCGGTCACGTAAGAGAACTGGTCGAGACCGATATGAAAGCCGCCGCTCGTGCGCGCAAGCTCGGCGTAAAATGGCGTCGCGTGACGGCGACCTAGGCATTGCACGCCATACACCGGAATGTCCGCTTTTCCGAGCGCCTCGACTTCCGAGCGCCAATCGAGTTTCTTCGGGTTTTGATTCGGCCCGTGCGGTACGTCGTCGCCGATCAGGACGAACACCTTCTTATAGTCCTTGGTCCAGGACAAGCTCCTCGCTTCGTGCAAAACCAATTCGTAACATTCCGGTGCATCGCCACCGCCCGTGGGACCGACTTTTTCGACGAACCGCACGATTGCATCGCCGTCATCGGTCAAATCGAGCGCTTTCGTCACATAGGTAGAACCGGCGTCGCAATAATCGCCGTGAGCGATGATTCCAATTCGAATGCCGGGGATCTCCTGCATGAGCCGCTTGACGGTCTCGCCAACCTTGCGGCGAACCTGCGTCAAACAAGGATACATGCTGCCCGTGGTGTCAAAGCTGAAAACGACCTCGATGCGATTGTCGATCATGGTAAGTCCTCCGATTGGTCAGGCCGCGTTTGCGTCGCGATTGAATGTGCGACCTTTGGACGCGTTCGTCTAGGCGCAATTCAGGTAGCTAGGACGTTCAATGTCCACCCACTGAACACGGTCATCGGTCTACTCCGATTGAAACGTGAATTCAGCGCCAATGTCGCGTTTTTCTTTGGTAGGACAATCAATGTCTCACCATGGCATTTTTCGGTAGACGACGTGAACATCCCGGACCTACCCGCAAATCATCGCGAAAGTCATCGCGAAAGTCGTCGCGAAAGTCGT
>CAZETM010000099.1:14763-19564 GCA_964514885.1 uncultured Polyangium sp.
TCGCGAAAGTCGTCGCGAAAGTCGTACGTCGTCGATCCGTCGAGCCCGGCCCCTGCATCCTTCGCTTGCAGCACTACGCTCGGACAAGCTATGGATGCGTTCCCGTCCGCGAAGATGCGACGAGTCCACCGACGACCACAATGAGCACCAAGACCGTGATCGAAGTCTCCAACCTCGTAAAACGCTTCGGCGATGTCGATGCGGTGCGTGGCGTGAGCTTTGCGGTCCGCGAAGGCGAAATCTTCGGGTTCCTCGGCCCCAACGGCGCCGGCAAAACCACCACGATCAAGATGCTCTGCACGCTGCTCGCGCCCTCCAGCGGCTCAGCGTGCCTCGGTGGTTTCGACGTCGCTTCGCAACCGGGCGAAGTGCGCCGCGCGATCGGCGTCATCTTTCAAGATCCCTCGCTCGATGATCGACTCACCGCCCGCGAAAACCTAGAGCTGCATGCGGTCGTTTACGGTGTGCCACGTGCCGAGCGTCGCGGACGGCTGAACGAAGCGCTCGATTTCGTCGAGCTGTCCGATCGCGCCGAAGATCTGGTGCGCACGTTCTCGGGCGGCATGAAGCGTCGTTTGGAGATTGCGCGGGGCCTTGTGCATCGGCCGCGGATCCTGTTCCTGGACGAACCCACCACGGGCCTCGATCCGCAAACGCGCAAACGCACCTGGGAGGTGCTCAAATCGCTGCGTGATCGTTATCGGCTGACGCTCTTTCTGACGACGCATTACATGGACGAAGCCGAGCATTGCGATCGTATTGCCATCATCGACAACGGGCGCATCGTGACCGAAGGTAGCCCCGATGAGCTCAAGCGCAAAGTTGGCAAGGATATCGTGTCAGTTCGTACCGACGAACCCGATCTGCTGGCGACGTTGTTACAAGAGCGGCATGGTATCTCGCCCGATCGCACCGACGACGGGTTGTCGTTCGGCGTGGATGATGGCGAGACGTTCGTGGTGGAGCTGATTCGCGACGCGCGAGTGCGACTTTCGGGCATTGCGGTCCGCCGTCCGACGCTCGACGATGTATTTCTCGCGCTTACTGGGCGGCAGATTCGCGATGAAACGGGCGATAATGGCAGTCATCGGCAGGCGATGCGGATGATGGCGAGGAGGAGGTAGCTCGTGCGCGCGGAAGTGATTTATTTTTTATGCCGACGCGACATCGTAAAGTTTTTGCGTGATCGGCAGAACCTCGTAGCGAGCATCGTCAGGCCGCTGTTATGGATTCTGGCCCTTGGTTTTGGCTTGCGATCGTCTTTTGGTGCCGGACGAGATGGCGTGGATTTCGTATCATTTTTGCTGCCGGGCATTTTGACGATGACGGTGCTTTTTTCGAGCATGTTTGGGGCCATTTCAATCGTCTGGGATCGTGAATTCGGTTTTTTGAAAGAATTGCTCGTCGCGCCCGTACCCCGATCGACCATCGTGGTGGCGAAGATGATTTCGGCCAGCGTGACGGCGCTCATCGAAGTCAGCGTTACGCTCGCGGTGGCTCCGCTTTTGGGCGCGCGATTCTCGCTGATCGGCGCGCTCGCGGCCATTCCGCTGCTCATGCTCTTCGGAATGGGCATTTCTGCGCTTGGCGTGACGATCGCCTCACGCATGAAAACGTTCGAGGGATTTGGCGCAATCGTCAATTTTTTGATTCAGCCGCTTTTCTTTTTTTCCGGAGCGCTATACCCCGTGGAAGGACTTCCACCTGCATTGGCGATCGTCGTGCGGCTCAATCCGATGTCGTACGCGGTGGACGCGGTACGAGCCTTGTTTGTCGGAGTGCACCATTTCCCACTAATGCTCGATTTCGCGGTGGTAGCGGCAACGACGGCCTTTCTAGGAATCTTGGCGACGCGGTCATTTGCGAAGATGCAGGCTTAACGCGAAAGCAATGCGGCTCGCGCTTCGATCACCCGCTGCTCCGCAAGTTCCACCGTATCGGCCATCGCCACCAGGTGCCCCATTTTACGCCCCGGGCGCGCTTCGATTTTTCCGTACAAATGAATCTTCACGTCGGCAAAACCTGCCGCAGCCATCCAATTCGGCTCGCCATTCGCCCACAAATCGCCCATCAAGTTCGCCATTGCCACCGGACGCAATAACGTCGGATCGCCAAGCGGCAATCCGCAAACCGCACGCAATTGTTGCTCGAATTGGCTGGTCACGCACGCATCGAATGAAAAATGTCCCGAATTGTGCGGACGCGGGGCCAATTCATTGATCACGATGTCACCGTTTGGTAAGTAAAACATCTCCACGCCGAGCACACCGACCACATCGAGCGCTTTGGCCACCGCACACGCCAAATCCCGCGCCCGCGCTCGAGTTTCCACAGATACCCGCGCCGGGACGAGCGACACATCGAGCACATGTTTTTCGTGGCGATTCTCGGCTACCTCGAAAGGCACCACGTCCCCTGTCCGCGAACGCGCCACGACCACGGACAATTCACATAAAAATGGCACGAAGGCTTCGAGAACGCCCAAAGATCGACCCATTCGCGCAAATGCAGAATCCGCATTGGCGACGTCGTCGATCCGCGCCTGACCCTTGCCGTCGTACCCGAATTCCGCCGTTTTCAATATCGCCGGAACTCCCAAACTTGCTAATGCCGCACGCAGTTCGTCCGAAGAACGTACCGGGGCAAACGCCGCCACGGGAAAACCATTTCGTCGCAAAAATTCCTTTTCGTGCAGTCGATGACGACACGTATCGAGCACCTCGGGCGAAGGAAATACCGGTCGGAGTTCGGCGACTGCCGCCAGCGTTTCGGACGGCACGTTCTCGAATTCGAACGTAACGACATCGACGGCCGCGGCAAATCGTTTGGCCACATCGACGTCCTCGTAGGGCGCGACCCATTCGACATCCGCGACTTGCCCGGCAGGACCATCTTGTACCGGATCGAGCGCATGGACGCGATATCCCATGCGCCGCGCAGCGATCGCAAACATCCGCCCAAGTTGGCCACCGCCTAGAATTCCAATCGTTCCACCAGGCAGCACAGGTACGTTTGTCTGGGCACTCATCGCGGTCAAACCTCGCTTTCGAGTGCC
Source organism: uncultured Polyangium sp. (assembly GCA_964514885.1). GTDB lineage: Bacteria > Myxococcota_A > Polyangia > Polyangiales > Polyangiaceae > Polyangium. The sequence goes on from CAZETM010000099.1 coordinate 17,819, forward strand.
ATGCGAGTTTGCTCGGCGCGAAACTGACGAAGCCGCTCGCGCAATTCGGGATCGTGAAGCGCTAGGATTTGCGCTGCGAGCAAAGCCGCGTTTTTCGCGCCCGCATCGCCAATCGCAAGTGTTCCTACGGGAATGCCGCCAGGCATCTGCGCGATGGAAAGCAACGAATCGATACCGTGCAACGCGTGCGACAAAATGGGCACACCAAGCACGGGAACGAGCGTTTTCGCCGCAACCATACCCGGTAAATGTGCGGCGCCTCCAGCTCCGGCGATGATCACGCGCAAACCTCGAGCTTCGGCTTCCTCCGCATAACGAAACATGAGATCGGGTGTGCGGTGTGCGCTAACGACGCGTTTTTCATGAGGGACGTCGAGTTTGTCCAGCAATTCCGATGCATGGCGCAGCGTGGGCGCGTCGCTTTTGCTGCCCATGATGATGCCGACGAGAGGAGACCTGTGCGTCATGGCGCTCTCTCTACTCGGTTTTTCGGCGTTCGTCACCGACTTCCGGCACGCTGTTCGATCGGTCGCTCAAGATGCTACCAAGCGAGCCGGGCCCGCGCCCCCGTGAGAGGCGCGGGAGTGATTGGCGCGCGGGTCAGTCCCAGCCGTATCCAGCGTCCCAGCCATCGCTGCAAAGCGAGATGTCGCGCTCATCGAGGAAGTAGCTCCTACCGTTGATGATGATCTCCGCCCTGTCGATGTAAAGATCCTCGAGATACCCGTAATGGCAGATTTCGGCTCCGAGGTGCTGCAGGTCGAATGTGGCCGTGAACCAATTACCCTGCTCGCGACATGCCAGCTCCTCGAGCGTGTAGATCCCCGCGAACGGAACGATGTCGATATCGTCGCAATTGTTGCCACAACCGCCAACGGCAGGGCCATAACCACCGGGGCCGAATTGCCCGCCGAATTGCCCGCCGAATTGCCCGCCGCCGTAGCCAACCGGACCATAATTGAGGTAACCACCCGGGCCATAACCACCGGGACCATTACCACCACCATGCCAGCCGTCGTAACCGTCGCGTTCGTCGCAAAACGCAGCGCCCGAAAGTGCGGCCGATACAGGAAACTTGTCATTCCGGTAATGCCCGGCCGCACCGGGAACCTTGAATGCCACGTGCATGACGAGATCGCGGTCGTCGATGCACGCACGCAGATCCCTGACCTTGACCACGTATCCTCCGCGACCCCACCATCCGCCGCCACCATTGCCATTGGCCGACGCATCGGTAGGCGTGCACAAAACGGAAGTTGCTGCGAAGGTAATGGACAAGAGACCGAGTAGTTTGCTCTTCATGAAAATAACCCCCTTTTCGACGTATCCCCTCCTCTCGTGCTACAACCGCTCACGAGAGGGGCCGGCGAATCATTTCAATGACGCGTCGCTCACCGGGGCGACAGCGCGCTACGAGGTAATGCAAGTGGACGGCCGCAGTCGGATGCCGTCTAGGGCGATTGGATTGTGCGTTGCGGGAACGTCATTAGCAGCCAGGGCAGAGCGGCGATCCAATTTCAGCCAAGGACACGCGCGCACCGTGTAACGGACATGCATTGGGTGTGGGGGGAAAGCGCCCGATGCAATAATCTATGCTGGCAATGGAATCGATCATGCCGTGGACAAACCAATGCTGCGACAAATCAATCCACGACGCTTTTTTGATCCACGCCCCAAAATCGTCGAGGGCGGCTTGACATTCTGGAAAGTAGGCCGCAAGCAGATGAGAATTGAGGACCATTTGGG
>CAZETM010000100.1:0-19557 GCA_964514885.1 uncultured Polyangium sp.
GAGCCGTTCGTGGGACCGGCTGGGCAACTGCTCGACAAGATGATTGGGGCGATGGGGTATCGACGCGAAGAAGTCTACATCTGCAACATCGTGAAGTGCCGCCCGCCGGACAATCGCAATCCTGCGCCGGACGAGATGGACGCTTGCAAGGTGCACCTGGTTGCGCAGCTTGAATTGTGCCGACCGAAGTACATCGTGGCGCTTGGAGCGACTGCGACTCAGGGGCTCTTGAACACGAGCGAAGGCATCATGAAGCTGCGTGGCAAGTGGAAGCTTTATCGAGGCATCCCGGTCATGCCGACGTATCACCCCGCGTATTTGTTGCGCACGCCATCGGCCAAGAAGGAAGTATGGACCGACCTGCAAGAGGTGATGGTGCGTCTCGGCAAGAAGCCTCCGGGCAAGAGCTGACCCGGGACACGTCGTTCATCCGACTGCTGCGTGTGGTTGCGGTGGTCGTGGGTTTGTCGCCGATCGTCGCGACGCTCGTGGTTCCAGCGTTGACGCCTGAAGTCGCGCGGATCGTTTACTTGGTGTTCAAACCAGTTTGTCACACCAAACCCGAGCGAACGATCGAGCTTCTGGGTGTGCTCATGCCGTTGTGCAGTCGGTGCACGGGGATTTTCGTAGGGTTTGTCTCGGCTGCGGTTTGGCCGCGTCCTCGGTGGAGCATCGGCGCGAGCTTGGGCTGGGGTTTTGTCGCGAGCGTGATCATGGTGATGGATGTCGTGATGCAGGATTTGAAGATGCATCCCGTGTGGCATTCGACGCGGATCGCGACGGGGATCGTTTGGGGTCACGTGTTTGCGTTGGGTTGTTTTGCGATCGGACGAGGGCTGGTGGACCGACGGAGTCGTTCTGTTCGTAAAACGGATTGATCATTTTTCTGGACCACGGAGAGGCATTCTTTCAAAATGATTGCCGTGGCTCCCAAAGCGAACAACCAATCAGCTACGCCGAAGGCTCGAACAAAGCGCGTGAGGGCCGAGCCTGGGGCACCATCGACGCAGGACCTTTATACCGGCATGTCTGGACAATTCTTCGCAATGAGCCAATTCTTATGGCGCGGATACAATGTCGCGATTCCTGCCGTCGATGTTGGGGACGACGTGTTCGTCATCGAAGAGACCAAAGAAATTGGCCGGGGAATGTTGCGTCGTGTGCAAGTGAAGACTGCTGGAAGTCTCGAGCGAAAGAACGGAAAGACGATTGCTCAATTTGGACTCTCTCGAGGTCAACTCAATGTGGCTCCCGCATATGGCGAACTTTATTTCATGCTGATTATTCGCTGGGACGAAATCGATTCCAGGAAGGACTGGAGATTCATATTGATCCGGCGCGATGACCTCAATACGATCCGTGCGACGCCTGTTGCTCGGAGGCGTGGCCCGAAGCTCAAGCCGGACGGTCAAGCAGCCGATCAAATCACGATGTCCGTTGAATTGTCCGCGGACGATGCGTATGCCTGGGGGCACTCGCTCAAAGCATATCTTGATCAATGGTCTTCGGATTGGCCGGCGGGTAGTCCCATGAGAGCGCGAATTGCTTGACGATCAAGCGACTTTCGGCTCGGAGACCAGTCGTGCCAGCTCTTGCTCCGAATAGGGATCCCTAAACGAAACCATGAATTTCTGGGTCAACTGCTCGGTGTTCATACCGCTCAATAGGGCGGTGACTTGTTTGTCGAACCGATGAATGCTTTCGGACACGAGTTCGTGCGTGTCATGCGCGACGAATACATGTCGCGTGGATACATGCACGGTTGGAAATGCTTTGCGGATTCGAGCTTGACTTTCAGGGTCGAGAGCGAATGACGTACCGTCCAGCGATCGTCCGATATAAATGATCAGTGGCTTGGTGCTTTGGCGCTCGGTTGGTACCGCCGTACGTCTTTTGGTCGCCGACGCCGACCGACGTGCTGATGATGTTGCCATCGATGAAACTCCTGCCCGAGCCATAGGCCGATCATACGCTTCGTTCGCGCTGGGCGCCAACCGGTTCGAAGTTTGACGGCGACGGCCCGCTACGCCATCGTTCCTCGCGCCCGCTCACTTACCCAGCGCGAGCAGCACAAGCGCCGCGTGGTGAAAGGAAACGAGCGTGCTGCGCAGGCTCGAATGCGGTTCTTCGCACATGGAGAGCCGGACGTAGCCAACATGGGCAATATCGGGCACGCCAAAAGCGCCACCAAGTTCATTCTGGGCCATTTCGCGCAGACAGTCGATTCTTCACTTGACTGCGCCCCGCGCTCGCATTAACGTGGGGGTCTCCCTGCGGGAAGTCCAAATCGGACGTTCCGTGGCCTTGTTGTCAGTCGGTGGCTCGATCGCCGCCAAAGGAGTTTGTTTTATGTCCACAATCGACCAGAAAGCAGCAGTACAACATGAAATTCGGACTCAAAGTAAAGCTTCATGCTAAGGATGGAATCACAAGCTTCCTGTTGTTATTAGTATTCGTGGCCATGCATTGTGGCCAATCGTATTTAGAATTGTTTTTCTTTAGTACCGCGTCAGTTTCGGCCGACATCTATGGGGCAAGCTCGCAGGAATCCGACGATTCCCGACCTGTCCAATCCACGAGAGGGAATGAAGGGCCGCCCCCTCGCCGGCTGGTGTCATCTGAACCTCGTTGTCGGATCGCCGACGAAAGCCGTGATTCGCTAAACTTCCCTCACAAGCGTCAGCAGACGCAGGCCAAACGGCGACGTCGGAACCAATGACGTTGCCGTGGCGCGATGTCTGGCACGGCATTGGCCTTGCTGTAGCAGGATGAAACGAGTGGGGCTCACGCAACCTGAGCCCCACCGTTCGCTGCTGTGCATTCTACTCTCTCTGTTCTCGGTCCAAACTGGGAAACGTCTTCTACGTGCAGCTTAACGGTTTCTCCACGAATCAACCGAATTGCGCTCGATTCACGATCTGCTTGCCTTGGGCCAGCATTCCTGTCTAGTAAGGAATGGCAGCAGGACGGTATGAAGTTCGGAGCGTTCTGTTCGAAATCTGGTGCGGAGATTTGGATGTTATGCCGCCGATGCTAGATTCTCACGAATGATTCGTGGATGACGAGCCGCAATACGCAACAATGCCATCGCCGGACCTTCGGGACGACGCCTTCCCTGTTCCCAATTCCGAAGCGTATAGACGCTGATGCCGATAGCTTGTGCAAATTGGGCTTGTGTCAAGCCAATGAACCGACGCAAAGCCGCAATGTCATTGCCTGACTCTAGCTTTCCAGCCATGAGCCGTCTGCGCAGGCGTGCTGGTATCGCTCGCTCGAATTGCTGAGGTGTCAATTCGGGAATTTCAGTCATGACGGCAGGTTCCGGTAGGCGTTGTACATATGTCGCTCAGTCGCCGTTGCCCATCGGGCACTGATGTTGCCGCCGCGCAAAAGTGCAGATATTGCGGCATCGCAAGTTTGACGCAATTGGTTGCAGCGCCCGCTCACTTCCCCAGCGCGACCGGCCGGCCCGCAACCGGCGATTCCGCTAGAAGCACCAGCGTTTCGATCTTCTTCTTGTCACTTTTGTCGTCCACGACCTTGAGCGTACCGGCCAAGTTGTAGGCCATTTCCCACGTGATCGAATCGTCGGCGGAGAAGAACGCATACGACGAGTCACACGCGGCGAGGTCTCTCTTGATGATGTCGGCCGTGTTCGAAAGATCTGGCCCGGCCAAACCCTTGCGTTGCTTCTTTCCAAGGCCGCCTTTGAGCGGCCACACTGCGGTCGAAAGATCCTTGAGCACGCTTACGGTCAACGAACAGCCCGGCGGCGCAGAGATCTTGCTGGGAGGCGTGATCGCGAGTTCTTTGGGTACGTCGTCGCGGCCATCGGTCTTGAGGATGATCTTTTGGGCGCCTGCTTTTCCGAGCTCGTCCACGAGCGCGGCGACATACGGCGTCGCGGCTTTTTTCTCGGCGATGACGGTAACGGGTTCGTCTTTGATCGGTAGTTCCTTGACGGCCTTCGCCAACTTTTCGCGCCAGTTTTCGGCTTTGACGTCGATGCGCGTGATGCCGAGGTTCGGCCCTAACGAGTCCACGATGAGCGCGGGCATCCTCGTCGGCTTGGGCGGAGGTGTTGCTGGCGCCGCAGCGCTCGGTTTGGCGCTTGCAGCGGCTTGCGTGCCCGAGGCTTTCGGTTCGTCACAGCCGATGGTGGACGCGGCGACCAGAAGCGCGAGGGCGCTAAAACGAGGAAAGTCGAACCGGGAGACCTGCATGGGCCGAGTGTAGCGGGTCGCGGTGCGATGGAGAAATGAACGGCGCAAGTTCCTTGCATGACCGCCATTCGCTTGCGATCGTGCGACGCATGAGTTCACCCCTCGTTGCGCGCATTCAGGCACGGAAGAACGAAGAACACCTTGCGGTCGTGGACGATCACGGACGCTGTTCGTTTGCCGAGCTTTGGGCGGGAGCGTTGCGTGCGCGGGGATTGCTTTTGGATGGCAAGCCGTCGCTCGATGGCCAAGTCGTGGCGCTTTTCGCATCGCCGAGCATTACGTGGCTCGAAGCGTATGTGGGAATTCTCCTTGCGGGAGGGATAGCGCTTCCATTATCGCCGCAGTATCCAGCGCCGGAGCTGGTTTGGTTTGGCGAGGACGCACGGGCGACGACTGTCATCATTTCGGACGATTTACATGAGCGCGGGCAATTGTTGTGTGCTGAGCGGCGAGTCATTCGAGCGGAATCATTGCGGGAGGGCAATGCTGCGCGGGACGAGGTATCTTTGCGGCAGCCGGATGACGTGGCATTGCTTTTGTATACGAGCGGGACGACGGGAAAGCCCAAGGGCGCGATGATAACGCATGCCAATGTCGCTGTGCAGGCGCAGTTATTGGGCGAGGCGTGGAAGTGGCAAACAAGCGATCTGTTGCTGCATGCGTTGCCATTGCATCATTTGCATGGCTTGGGCATTTCGCTGATGACGTCGTTGTTATCGGGTGGGGCGACGAAAATGCTGCCCAAATTCGAAGCTCGGCGCGTATGGGAAGAGTTTGCCGGGAAGAACCCGCCATCAACGTGGATGGCCGTGCCGACGATGTATCAGAAATTGTTCGAGGCCTTCGATGCAGCCGACGAAGAAACGCGTGAGCGGTGGGCTGCGGGAGCGCGTCAGTTACGTTTGGCCACGAGCGGATCGGCGGCATTGCCGGTGACGTTGGCGGAAAAGTGGCGAGCGATTACGGGCACGATACCGCTGGAGCGATTTGGCATGACGGAGATCGGGGTTGGCGCGTCAAACCCAATCGAGCGAGACAAACGTCGTGCGGGCACGGTGGGTTTGCCGCTACGAACGGTGGAATCGCGCATCGTGGATGAATCGGGGAATGACTTGGAGACGGGCTCGGGGGAATTGTGGATTCGAGGCCCCAGCGTATTCAAAGGGTATTTGAATCGCGAACAAGCGACGCGGGAGGCGTTTGCCGAGGGTGGTTGGTTTCGCACGGGGGACGTGGCGGAGAAGTCGGCGGATGGGTATGTGCGATTGCTGGGAAGAACGAGCGTTGATATATTGAAGAGTGGTGGGTACAAGTTATCGGCGCTGGAGATCGAGGAAGCATTGCGGGAAAACCTGGCCGTGGCGGAAGTGGCGGTGGTGGGTTTGCCGGATGAAACGTGGGGCGAGCGGGTGGTGGCGGTGGTGGTGGCATCGCCTGGGCGAGCGCACGAATGCGAGGGGGAGGTATTGCGAGCGTGGGCGAAGGAGCGAATGGCGCCGTACAAGGTTCCGCGCGAGGTGCGGGTGGTGGAGAGTTTGCCGCGGAACGCGCTGGGGAAGGTGATGAAGCCGGAGGTGGTGAGGGGATTGAAGGGGCAAGGGTGAATCAGTCGCCCTGTTCGCGCCGCATTCGCTCGATCGTTTGAACGATTTTTTCACGTGAAACAACGCGCCCTGCTTGGAAATCCGCTAAACCTTCTTCAACCATTGCGCGTTCTTCTTCGCTGAGGTCGTCTTCGACCAACGGCGATGCGAGTATCGCTTCCCAGATAGGATCGCGTTCGACAGTCAATACCGCAGCGGAGGACGCAAGCAGAACGGGCGACATCATCTAAAACCTAGCGAAGTCTCGTGCGTTGTGCAAGGTTTGTCATGTGTCTTTGAAGACTCCTAATTCCAACTCGCTTTGCACGATCTGCAGGCACGGTGAAACCGCTCCGGGCGTCGTGACCGTCACCCTTCAGCGTGGTGACACGACGGTTGTGCTAGAAGGCGTTCCTGCCGATGTTTGCGACAATTGCGGCGAATATTATCTCGATGAAGTCGGCGCTACCCAGGTCTATGCAATGGCAGAAACCGCCGCACGTAACGGAGCCGAAGTCGAGGCGTGACTGACGTCACCTCCCCTCCACCAATCCATGCCGCTGCAACATCCTCCCCACCGCTCGAAATGCTTCCGCCCGGCCAAACTGCAACACATGCCCGCCGTGAAACGTCTCCAGCGCCGCATCGAAATGCTTCGCTAACCGCTCTGCATGATCCATCGGCGTAATCCGATCCCCACTCGCTCCCACCACCAATAACCGATCCGCGGGTACTCGACTCCGCCGCGCCAACGGGCTCGTTACCCATAACGCCGCGTCCAGCGCGTCGTGCTGCAATGCCTGCTGCTCCGGAGTGCCCACGAGCAATCCCATCGTTCGTGCCACGTCCGCAATCGATACGCACGGAATGATTGGCGCGGCAAAGTCCAGTTGCTCGTCAATCGTCGCCAGAAGCCCGGCCGCATATCCCCCGAGGCTCATTCCCATCACGCCCACCGCCGGACAACCTCGATCACGCAATGCAATCGCCAAAGCTCGCACGTCCGTCACCGTTTGTCGAAACCCCTCGACCGTGATTCGCGGATCCGCCGACGGGAACACATACGGCCCTCGTTGCGCTCGCACGGCGTGAAATGGCAACACCATCAGCGCCACGTCCATTCCACGGTCGTATAGCCATTGCACCGGCCAAAGTCGTTCTTCCAGGGCAAACTGTCCACACCGGTAGCCGTGCACTAAAATGCCCGCAGGCTTCGGCGTCGTGTGCAAAAATAGCCTCGCCGCAGCAATACGGTTCAGCTCGTGCGACATGTATTCTTCGCGCACATCCGCACACCAAGGCTCGAATTCGCTCGCCCATTTCGCGTCGAGCACCATTCCTGGATCCGCTCCACCCATTGAGCGAACTCGAGTGAGCGATAACGACGCCGCAATAGGTGCCGGGAAAAATAGTTCGGGATGCGTAATGAATTCTGGTCTGTCGTAGGTTCCCGTCATTTCTGACAGAAACGCCATGCTAGTTTCGTGCGACAAACGCTCGGGATCTGCATTCCCTCGACTGCGATCGCCTCGAATGAGCATCGCCGCGCCAACCGTCGCGTCGAATGTGGAAGCAGCAGAGGTGAGAATGCGGCGCAACACGAATCAGATTTCCGTTCTGGACATCTCCCGCGATATCTGTTTGCGACGCTTGTTTGCAAAGCAAGAATGGGGCCTCACCCCCAAGCCCCTCCCTCACCCCCCAGCCCCCTCTCCAAATTGGAGAGGGGGAGGAGAAGGAGCGCCCAAATTATTTGGAGACGGGGTTGGGGGATGAGGCAAGGACCAACCGAGATTCCGCCGCTGCGACGACATCCGGCAGCAGAAACGGCACCGCATGCGTCTCGTTACGACGCCACAATTCCGCTGAATCGGCAAAGTGCTCGTTTTGTGCATCCCAGATTGCTCCACCTGGCATTGCATTCCACGCTTTCGGACCAGCCGGATCCATTTCCACCACGAATCGTTGCGTCGGCCCGCTCCCATACGTAAAGCGCGGCATCACGTCCGGTCCTCCCGAGCCCGAGAAGTTGCACGCATCCACCGCAAAGTTATCACCATGTCGCGGGAATCCCTTCGGAAATACGTTATTCCCCGTCGGCGGAATCGCGAGCGCTCCGAAAAGCGGAATGATCGCTTCGAAACGGATCGTGTGATACGCGCCCCATCGATAATCCGCTAGGTCGGGCCCAACGGTTTTCGATAATGTCCCGATAGCGTCGAGCAACGCACGAATGAATCGCTCATCCATCGTTTCTTGCTCCGGCGTATTCAAGTCGTCCCACAAAATGCTTTGTTTCGTGGTCGCATCGTATGTCGCTAATTTCGTGGGATCGCTCAAAATCAACTGCAAGAGCCCATTGACTCGCATTTGGCTCCCGAGCGACGTACCCGCCTTTGCAAATTCGTCTCCCAGCGATCGAGTCATCAGGCGCGCTGCAAACGTATTGAAGACCAACGTGGCCTGCGCCGCACGCACTTCCACCGCCGTATCTCCTGATTCAGCGAGCGGCTTGTTCGTTGCCGGATCCATTCCCGATGCGGCCTCGTAATTGGATTCCGTGCCCCATGTCGTCAACAATGCACGCACCTTGGCGATTGCCATTGCATCATACATCGGGTCCGCCACCACCGCCGTCAGGTCCGGATGCGTTCCAGGTGTCGCTCGCTCCGCTTCAGCGCGGTCGATCACCGTTATCAACAGTGGCGCGAGTCGCGAACCCATTGCAGAACGCACGTCGCCCTGAATGCTCGACATCTCTTGCGGCGTCGCTTTGTCGATTGCCTTGAGCCGCTCCAGAATGCGACCTTGCCGGAAACCAAGATCCCACGAGCAACCCAAATACATCGGCGACCCATCCGGAAGCGTGTCATTCGATGGATCGTTATCCAGCGAATCGCCAATCAAATCGTTGTTCGCCGTTGCCAAATATCCCACGGCTGGGTTTTTCTCCCATGGCACCAGATCAGCAGCCAACATTCCGTTCCATTCCGCCGAACCATCTCCGGGCAGCACGAAACAAGGCAATGTTCCCGTCATCGTTGCGGGATCCCATCCCAGCGCACCAGCATCGCGTTTGGGAATGTCCACGTGCGACGTCCAAAGAATGTTGCCTTGCGTATCGCCGATCATCCAGTTTTGCCCGCCAACCTTGAACTCTTTCAAGCTCTCCCGCGCTTCGTCCACATTTTTGGCTTGAAGCAACTTAAAGATTGCCGCAACCTCCGACGTCGGCTCCGTTCCGGTCCACCGAATGCTGTACGCTCCTTTCACCGGATCGAGCGGCGCGACTTTATGGTCCGCCGTAATCTCGGGAATGATCGCCCCGTGGTGCGGAACCACCGGCACGTTATAAACGAGCGGCGCGGCGCCTTGAATCTGAATGACCTCTTCGATCGTCTCGAGCGGCACGTTTTGGCCCTTGAAAACCACGGCTTTGCCATCCGGCGTCAGCGTTTCGGCATAAGCATCCGTCACGTCATAGCCTGACGTCGTCGCGCCCCAGCCAATGTTCTCGTTGTGCCCCAAAATAATGCCCGGAATGCCCGGGAACGATATCCCCGACACCTTCCACGACTTCGCCGGATCGGACGACTTTACCTCCATCGACACGGGCCAGAAAACCGCCGGCGCCGACAATTGCAAATGCGGATCGCTTGCTACAATCGCGTGCCCCGTCGAGCTTTTTGCTCCCACCACGCCCCAGTTGTTCGAGCCAAACCCTTCGGGAGCCACCAAGTCTTTGATCTGACGATACGCAGCTCGATACCGGGCCGTTTGCTCCGCCAAACCTTGCACCTTCGGAGCGGGAGCCTTCGGTTTCGTACCGCTTTTACCTTTCGGATAATCCGGTGTCGTGATCGCCGGATCCGCCGGTGCGAATCGGAAAAGGTCCTTGACCAGGCCACTACGCGCGGCCAATGCAGGATCCATTGAATCCGCTGGGAATCCCGAGCGTAATGCATTGATCTGCAACGTCCAGGAAATGTCCGCATCGCCATCGTACGATAGCAAATACGTTTGCAGACGCGCAATCGCGAGCGCATCTTCGCCCGTGAAATCCGTGAATGCATCCGATTGAATAATCAAAATGCCCGCAGGCAACGCGGCCTCTTTGTTCCGCAACGCTCGAAAGTATTGCGTTACCCCGTTCGCATAGGCATCGACGATCCCTTTGTGCTCCGCCGACAACGCCGCATATTGCTTCTTCGCTGTCCGATGCAGACCAATATGCCGGAACGAGATGTCGTTATCGATTACGCTCGGATCCGCGTCTCCCAGAATCTCAGCCAGTCGCCCTTCCGCTACTCATCGGAAAAACTCGACCTGTAGATGCCGATCCTGCGCCACCAAATACCCCTCGACTCGAACCGCATCTTCGATCGTCGAGGCGCAAATGTGAGGACGCCCATCTTTGTCCCGGATCACATCGACCGGGGCACTGAGGCCATCGATGTTCATTCGTTCAGCGGCTGGAAGGTCGGTGCGATTTCCCAGCGGACCGAACGGGTCACCAGGCGGAGGCGTTTGCGGGGCGGGGTCCGAGCAACCCACCAGCGCGGTCAAGATTGTTGCAACGAACGGGGTGATCGATCGGCGGAAAAGTTTGTGCATGAGAAGGTCTCCAGCGGGAAATATCGCCCCTCTGAAAAATCTTGTCGTCAAAAATTAGTCCGTTTGACCAATTCTCTGGCAAGGGTGCCTGCATGCGCTTGGTGCAGGCCTCGTCGTCGGGAACTTCTCCCCTCAAACCCTCGTTTGGTGCTCATTTCGTCGCTTTGTCGCGCAAAGCGGAGCTGCTTGGTGACTTGCGTGGTCGCGGTTACGTTGTGGCCAATGTCACGCGACCGCCGGCTCCGGGGCGGCTTCGTCAAGCGGTCGAAGAAGCCATGGAGAGCGCTTTGGCGATGCGGGGAGCCGTTCCGCCGAGCGTTCCTGCCGATGTCGATGCGGCGACGTCGCTTCAGGACCAGCTCGCACGCGCTCGGACTTTGGGTGCGACGGGTTTGGCGCTCATGCTCCCGCCTCTCGTGTCGATCGCGGAGAGCGCGAACGAAGGCGCGGCGATGTTGAATCTGTCCGACAGTGCGGTCCTGGCGGCGTTTGGCGAGGCTGCGCAGACGGGTCCCGTGGCGCTCGTGTTCGATGATGCCGACCGGAGCTTGCGCATTCTTGCCCCCGTGCGTCTTGACGATTTCGTTGCGGATGCAGCGCCGACGCGCCGTCCCGTGTCTTCGGAACGGCTCATTTCGCGTGCGGCGCCGGTGACCGAGCCTGAGCCGGAAGCGTTTTCGGTGCTCGCTCAAGTGCAGGAGCCGCAAGCGCCGCCCGCAGTTGACTCCCGTGCGCCGATGGGTCGTTTGCGAGGGGTTCGTCCGGCCAATCGACCGGCCACGCAGCCGCCGCCCACCGTGGTCGATCCGGATTGCAAACCAAGTTCCACGGCCGATATGGCGCTTCCCGAGCCCATGCCGCTTCCGCGTCCGACGCGTCCTTCGCCGCTGCCGATGGATGGAGCCGTGGCGCGACAAACTCGTTCGTCCGTGCCTGCGGATGGTTCGGTGAAACGAACTGCGCGTGGTTTGTCCCCGCAAGAGCCGGCCGCACGAGCCGATTCTGACGTTCCGCAAGGCAAACACGTCGTATCCGATACGCTTCCTCCGCCTCCGCCATTGCCGTCGGAGCTGTTGGTTCCTGCGCCTCCGACGCATCCGGCGCCCATTGAGAAGATTCTTTCGGCTTCTGAATGGCGAGCATTTGCAATGGATCTGGACGCGGCCAAAGGTCCCAAGCCTGCGGGCGTGATCGATCGATTATTTGCAACACGTTACATGCCGCTGGTCGGAGCGATCACGCGTGGTCACGCTGATGGTGCCGTGCAACGAATCGTCGATGGTTTCCGTACGTCATTCGAGCACAGTTACACGGAAGGATTCGCTGCGATTCGTGCGACGGGTAAACGTCCGGTAATGGTGCTCGATGCGGCGGAAGTTGCAGCTCGTATTGCGCGACTCAACAATGCCCGAGCTGTGCGACTCTTATTGGTCGATTCGATGCGTTTCGATTTGGGCGAGCGGGTCATGAGCCGTCTCAAGCCGATGTTGCAAGGTCGAGCGGTATGTGTCGATCGCACGTTGCTATGGAGTGCATTGCCGACGACGACGCACACGCAGGTTTCGCTTTTGACGCGAGGTCCGGACGGATTGCGCGATGCGATTGCAGAATCGGGTCCTGAGCCGGACGTGATTCGAGGCCGTTCGTTATCGACGGTGCGTCGAGAGCGATTAGGTAACAAGGAAGTTTACAAGATTGACGTGGTCGAGGCGCGATTGCGAGGCGCGGGGCCAGCATTCGACGAGCGTCTTGGGGGCATTGCGGAGGAGACGGCGCAAGTCGTGTCCAAATTCGTGGAAAGCTCACCGGCCAGGACGCTTGTATTCATGTTTGGCGATCACGGATTCCGCATCACGAGCGACGCGCGAGGCAATACGTCATCGGCGACGCAGGGCGGAGCGTCTCCAGAAGAGGTTCTGGTGCCGGGATATGCGTGGCTGGTGGGCGGAGTGCATTGACGGAGTGGCGGTTGCGGGTAGTTCGAGCTACCATGAATTGTCCGCTTTACATGGCGGCTTCGGCTTTCCTCCTACTTTGACAGCGGTTCGATCGGGGCGGATTCATCACCCTGCACTTTGCCTTGCCCTAACCGTTTCGTGCACGACATCAAGCAATAGTACTGGGTGGCCGTTCATTCGCCGTCCTAGCTCCGGACTTGCATAGTGCCGTAGGGATCGACTATGATGCGCATCCCTGAACCGTCCGGTGCCAATATGATGATGAGTTCGATCGACATTGTACAATCCGAGAACAAGCCCCTTGAATGGCGGTTGGATGGGCTGACCCTGTCGCAGATCAACCTTGTGGTCGGTCGGAACGCTTGCGGAAAGAGCAAGGCGCTCGGAGCTATTGGCGAACTCGCTGAGCTGGTGTCTGGTTCCCGAAAGCCACGAAAGCGGAACGGCGACGTGTCCTACTCTGCGCAGCTCCGAAATGGCGCAGCTCAGGGGGACATCGAGTACGAATTAAAGATTGTCGACCGACGCGTGGTGAGGGAAGGCCTTCAAGTTGGCGGTGTCTCGCGCATCGCACGTGGTGTTGGGGGAGTAGGCACGATATATTTCGACAAGCTTGCAAAAGATCTTGAATTCCAATCCCCTGAAGACGAACTCGCCAGTGTAAACCGCCGCGACTCGATCCAACACTCGTACCTCGACGCCCTCCACGAGTGGGGCCAAGCCACGTTCCACTATCGCTTCAACAGTCTCGATCTCGGCAAGCACAACCTCATTACGCTCTCGGAGATCGCCGACGGCCAGCAGCCGGCCCAGGACGGCGTTATTCGGGGGTATTCCGCAATGTGGCCGGTGCAGTTCGTGTACCAGGCCGGAGTCGAGGAGTTCGGAGAGCAATTCAAAGCCTCGCTTCGCGACGATATGCGAAAGCTCGACTACCCGCTTTCGGCAGTCAGCATTCGGGCCTATGAAAGCGTGCCCAAGGAGCTGCAGGACAAGGAAGGGAACGACTACGCCTGCCTTTACGTCGACGAGGAGGGGCTGTCCAAGCCCATCACCCAGTTCGGGATGTCCGACGGCATGTTTCGCGCGCTGTCCATCCTCATCCACGTGACGTATGCCGCGATGAGCGGCAAGCCAAGATGCCTCATCATCGACGATATCGGTGAGGGGCTTGACTATGAGCGCTCCTGCCGCCTCATCAAGATCCTCATCGAGAAAGCCCAGCAGACCGGTGTCCAGCTCGTTATGGCGACCAACGACCGTTTCGTCATGAACAATGTCCCGCTCGAATTCTGGACGATCCTAAACCGCGAGCGCACCGAGCGTGGCACGCGTGTCAAGGTCTATAATTATCGGACGCACAAGGCCGTATTTGACGAGTTCGCCTATACCGGCCTCAATAATTTCGACTTCTTTGCCACACGCTTCTTCGAGGAGGGCCTCGATGAGCGAACATAAGCTCGCGGTTTTCGTCGAGGGCCAAACCGAGCGGATCTTCGTCACCAAGCTGGTTGAGCAAGTCGCCGGTGCGCAAAACGTCAAAATAGTCACTTTCCAGGCCCACGGCGGTGGGAAGCGGTCCGGAGTGCAGCGTACCTTGGTCAGGTTGACCGCTCACCGAAATGAGCCAGACACCAAGTACTATGTACAGATAGTCGATTGCACGAACGATGAAAAGGTCGCCTCGGACATCAACGAAAACTATGACGGTCTCGTGCGCCAGCAATTTCGAGCCATCGTTGGGCTTCGCGACGTGTACCCTTACCCGCGTGCTGACATCCCGAAGCTACAGAAGAGTATGAGCTACGGCCAGAAGACCAAGCCCGTCGTGGTGGAGAATGTGCTTGCCGTAATGGAGGTGGAGGCATGGTTTTTGGCTGAGCATAATCATCTAGCGAAGATCGGTACGGGGATCGCGCCGGCCACCGTCGCAGCTCGCCTTGGGTTCGATCCTAGCTCCGACAACATGGAGCACAGGGACCATCCAGCCGTCGACCTCCGCGAGGTTTATAAGCTAGGTGGGTCAGACTATCAAAAGAACGACGCTGAGGTTCAGGACACCGTCAACACGCTCGATTACGAGCATCTCTACTGTACGCTTCCTAGGCGGATGGCTAGCTTGAAACAGCTCATAGACACACTCGATCAGTTCTTTGCCTGCTGAGTCGAGAATCGTACATGAGCTTGCCAGCGAGAATCCTATCCAGGTCCCACCGAGTGATGTTTGGATCGTATTCGCACGCCTTGACCATTGACCGCATCCCGCCCACGAACCGATTCATCCTCGCCATAACGCTCACTCTCTCGGCATGCTCGAAAGAAACGCCCGAAGTAACCAAAGAGCCCGCCACAGCCGCGAAGCCTCAACGTTCTGCCCGTATTGAATGGATCAAAGCCCCGCCCGGTGAAGACGTAGGCGCGGTCGTCAAACGCGAGCTCGAGCGCGCCCTCGTCGATAAGAAAACCTTGCTCGTCTATGTCGGTGCGAAATGGTGCGAGCCGTGCACGCGCTTTCATCATGCAGCCGAGCGCGGAGACCTCGACGGCGTATTCATTGACGTGCGCCTGGTCGAATTCGATTTGGACGTGGATGCCGAACGACTGGCCGTTGCGGGATATCAATCGAAGATGATTCCGCTGTTTGCGATTCCGAATGAGAATGGCACCGGATCGGGCAAACAAATCGAAGGGTCGATCAAGGGCGAGGCCGCCGTGATGAATTTGCGTAATCGTCTCGAGCCGCTGTTGAAGCAGGCGAGGTGAGTTAGTACGACGTTTCCAGGCGGAGTTCTAGCTTTGTAACGGCATCGAGGCAGTGTTGGCGCGCGTCAAGTCCCCCAAAGCGATATCGACGATAGCAGTTTGGTCAAGCCCGCGTTCGCCTGGCCAACTTTTACGTTCCGTTTGGTTATTGCGGTAGTCGCTCGAGCAACGCAGGGTGCACCCGAAAACGTCCATCAAACGCATAACGCACAACGAAATGCGACGACATGGCCTCTTCAGCCATGGCGCGATCCATCGATTCGAGCGAGCCGGTGCGGTGTACTTCGACGAGGGCGTGCAACACGTCCCGAGTTGCGAGACGTCGCCACCGGTCGCAAAATTGCGAAATCACCCGCTGAAACTTGGCCTCGTCCATTGCATCGACGAGCAAGCATTCACGCAGCAAACGAAGCATGTCACCAATACAACCGGCGGACGTGTTGCTTAGTATTCCCCATCGGTCGATCGCGCGATCATTCCCAAAAATCTGGTCGAATTCAAAATCACGCATGCGCCCTCTCAAGATACGCAATATCGCTGTGGTAGCTTTCCCGTCTAGTTCCGCTCCCCATGGAATATACGACAAGAACTCGATATGCAGATTCGGGCGCAGCAGCATCACGCTCGGGGTGGTCATGACGATCGGAATGGGCAAGCGCCATTGCGGTATTTCCTGCGCATATACGCGCTCAGCGCTGTTCATCACCTCCGTTCGATTCGTCGACAATCCGTGCAACCTGTTCAGCCCATCGACGATTACGACGAGCCCTCCATATCCCGCGTGTTTGACCCGGTCCTGCAACAGAACCAATTCACTGCGAATCTCGTCCAAAATTCGTAATCGATCGCTCTCGAATCGCCCGCGCATGGTTTGCAGGGTCTGCGGTTCCCATTGTGCCGTCGCCACGAGACCTGCCACGAGACCTGGCAGCGAGACATCGGTCACGTGCACTTCCGTCTGCGTCAACCACTTCCAGAATCGTCGAGTGTGATCGGAAATCGGTTTGCCAATGGTCTTCGTGACCACTTCTTCCGTTCGCGCCCAAATGGCAAAAAGCAAATCCGCCGAGTGCAGCGGACTCGACATATCGACAAATTCTTCTGCTGCCACGTGCACGACGATCAAATGCGCACCGTCTTGCGCGGAAATTCTTGAATCCAGTCGGCGCAGCTCGGTCGTTAATCCCGCCCCACGTTGTGCCGTGACGAACGTACACGTAGGAGCATCGGCCAGCACGATCTTGCGCACCAAATCGTCGACGAAATTTCCGCCGCGAACATTTCCGGGTAGTGAATCGATATCCACATTCCGCGGATCACTCGGGTCGAGCGGCTCGTCCGGATTGATCAGGTTGTACAGGTGTTTGCGGGCGGCAAAGTCCATCACGCGAGGAATCTCCGCGCACTCTTACCACACCCGTTGCCCTACGATCAACTATCCCTCCACCCCAACACCCACCTCGCCACAGTGTCAACCAAGCCCGATCCATCCCTGAAACTAGGCGAGATCACAAAAATCGAAGCCCAGCCTCCTCCAAGTGTGATCCAGCCTAGATCGACGAAGCTCGACCTATCCAAAAATTAGGTAAGCTCACAAAATCGAAGCCCCCACGACCCAAAATTGTTATCCAACCTAGGATCTTCGAAGCCAGACCCACCCTCGAAGCCCTCGAACCATTACCGCAACGTCCTTATCCTTCGCGCCGCTTCTTCCAGCACGTCGTCGTCTTTCGCAAAGCAAAACCGACACAACGTTTCGCCCACGGAATCTCGATAGAACGACGTTCCCGGCACGCTCGCGACCTTAATTTTGTCCAGTAACATCATCGCCGCCGCTTTCGACGTCGGCAATCCCAGCTTGCGAATGTCCGCCAGCACGTAATACGCCCCTCGCGGTACATGCGGCCGCAGCCCTGCATCCACCAACGCTCCGCAAAGAATGTCCCGCTTCTTCTGGTAGCTCGTCCCAATGCTCTTGAAATATTCCTGGGGCATTTCAAGCCCCGCAACCATTGCGTGCTGTAACGGCGTCGGAGCACAAACGTAAAGCATATCGTGCGCAACCGTTATCTTCCGAGCTGCCTCCGCCGGTGCCGTCAAATATCCTACGCGCCAGCCTGTCACGGCAAACGTCTTGGAAAACCCCGAAATCGATATCGTGTTTTTCCGCGCGGTCGGTCGCGTCGCTAGTGGCACGTGCTTTTGCCCGTCGAAAACGATGTGCTCGTAAATCTCGTCGGTGATCGCAATCAAATCATGCGCTTCGATCACCCCCGCCAGCCAATCCAGCTCCTCGATGCTCCACACTTTCCCGCTCGGATTCGACGGCGTGCACAATACGACCGCCCGCGTCCGAGGACCAATCGCTCGAATGAATGCATCGCGATCGAAATCCCAAGTCGGCGGACGAGTCGGCACCAGCACCGGCGTGAGTCCCAGCGCGATCACCGTGTTCAAATGGTAGCCGTAATAAGGCTCGAACAGGATCACTTCGTCGCCTGGATCCAGCAGCCCCAGGCACGTCGCCGCGAATCCCCCCGTCGCTCCCGACGTTACCACGATTTCCGACGCCGGGTCCACCGCGAGCCCATAACGCTTGTGCATGTCCTTCGCGATCGCTTCGCGGAGCGGCAAGATCCCCTCCGGCGCCGTGTACATCGCCACACTCCCGTCGATCGCAGCGCTCGCGGCCGCGGCCACAGGAGGCGGCGTAGGCAGATCGCAAACGCCTTGACCCAGGTTGATTCCCCCCACCGCATCACATGCGCGACTCATCGCACGAATGTCGGAGACAACGAGCGACCCCAAGCGTTGACCTATTTGCATGTGCACACCTTACCTCGAAACCGTACCAGATGTCCCTGGTGACGTGACGCCAGATAAGCACGCGAAATCCCGCACCGACTTGCTTGTCCGCACAGGGCGTGGCACTTCCGGGCCCGTGTCTGCCCCTGCCTCTAGCGAGATCGCCGCGTTGTGTCTCGACGACCGCGCGCTCGTCCGGCAGGTCTGGTCGCTCGCATGGCCCGCGATCGCGCATACGCTCCTGATTACGCTCGTTTTCCTCGTCGGCCGCCTGATGCTCGGTCGATATTCGGCCACGTCGCTCGCCGCCGTGCAAATTGCCGGGGCTGGAGTTTGGTCGATTTATTCGGTTTCGACGGCTTTTTCTGCCGGAACGATCGCCGTCGTCGCGCGTTCCGTGGGCGCTGGAGATCCTCATGCTGCCGCCCGAGCGGCCAGGGCGTCGATTCTATTCGCTTTCGCGCTTGGTCTGGTCATCGGCACCGTCGTGTATTTTGCCGAAGAGCCTATGTTGCGGGGCCTTTTTCCTCGAGCGGGCGAAGCCGTCCAGATTCAAGCGGGCGCGTATTTGCGTATTGCCAGCCCTTTTATGCCGTTGATATTCGTCGAGGCCATTGCGGCGGCATCGCTTCAGGCATCCGGCGATACGCGCACACCGCTCGTCGTGGCTGGAGTGGGCAATGTCCTCAACTTGGCGCTCAATGCCGTGCTCATTTTTGGTTTGCTTGGTTTTCCCGAATTGGGCATACGCGGAGTGGCCATATCGAATTCGGTGACGGTTTCGCTCGAAGCCATTTTGCTCACGGCTGCGCTCATGCGCCGTTCGAGCCCTCTTCCATTGCGAGGCGCTGGGTTTGATGGTGCGCGCGCGGCATTGCGTCGAGTGCTTTCCGTTTCTGGCTCGGCATTTGGTGAGAAAGCTGCGTATCACGTTGGATACACGGTTTTCGTGGCCATCATTGCGCTGCTCGGCGAAACAGCGCTCGCGGCGCATCAGACCGTGGTCAGTATCGAATCCATTTCGTGGCTTTCGGCTGATGGATTTGGCATTGCAGCAGGCTCCATCGTGGGGCAAAAACTGGGTGCAAAACAGCCGCACGATGCATCTCGGGCTGGATTGATATCGTCGTTCATGGCCGTGAGCGTATTGTGTGTGGTCACTTTTGTCCTTCTGACCATGGCGGGCATTCTCGTGTCGGCATTTACGCCTGATCCTCACATTATATCGGCAGCGGTGCCAGCCATGCGTGTGGCAGCGGTGGCTCAGCCCTTCATG
Source organism: uncultured Polyangium sp. (assembly GCA_964514885.1). Lineage (GTDB taxonomy): Bacteria > Myxococcota_A > Polyangia > Polyangiales > Polyangiaceae > Polyangium. The sequence continues at coordinate 19,223 of CAZETM010000100.1, forward strand.
GGGTTTGCCATCGTCATTGCGATGGCTTTGCGCGGAGCGGGTGATACGCGCACGGTGCTCGGGGCAATGCTGCTCGGCGGTCTTTTCGTACGCGCGGGCGTCACGTGGTTATGCGCCATTCACTTGCAAATGGGCCTCGTCGGCGTGTGGATGGGTAGCACGGCGGATTGGATGATCCGCGCGGTATGGCTGGGATGGGCGTATCGAAAAGGCGAGTGGAAAAAGATTCGCCTCTGAGAGCGTGTTGAACAGGCTGCTGCGCGAACCGGTGCTTCGGTCGGCCTCACTCAGCGTACTGAAGTACGCTTCATATCGGCCTTCCTAGCCCCGATTCG
>CAZETM010000101.1:0-19477 GCA_964514885.1 uncultured Polyangium sp.
TCACGCACGTATTGCGTATTGCGTACAATCCAGTTTTCAAGGACCGAGCCGAAGGACTCAACGGATTTCTCCGTCTTTATGCCTTCGTCGTTCAGACCGACCGAACCAACCAGCGACTTTCGTCAGCAGTTCGTCCTGTCGAGGGGCGCCTTTTTAGACCCCCATTTTCGACTTGTCAACCACTTTTTTTCGACCGCTCTTTTTTACTTCCGAACCTTTCGGCTCGGCGCGGTCTTTCGTGGTTTGTCTCCAGAACTCAGTCACCGACTTGCGTCAGCGGTTCGTTCTGTCGAGGGGCGCCTTTTTAATCCCCTCGTTCGACTTGTCAACCACTTTTTTCGACCGCTCTCTTTTTCCGAACCGGGCCGACTCCCCGAGGGTCGTCAGCTCTGTTCGTCGCGGTCGTCAGTGGCGACGACGAGGCGCACCCTAGCCGCGATCTCCCGCCCCCGTCAAGCATCGTGTTCATCTTTTCTGAACACCTCCGATTTCGCAGGGTTTGCGCAGGTTTCGACGAACCCCCAGCCGCGATCTCGCTTCAATACGAGCACCGCTTCCCTCTCTCAACCAACTCACTCGACAACACACCGGCCATCGAATTTTCGTCCAAGGCACGGTCGGAAGCGAGATCTACGTCGGACTTCGCAGCCGTCATCTGGGACGATCAAGGACACATCGTCACGAACTTCCACGTGATCGCTCAAGGCTCCATCTTCAACGTCGCGCTCTCCGATCAATCCGAGTGGGAAGCCACCGTCGTCGGCAAAGCGCCGGAAAAAGATCTCGCCGTTTTGCGCATCAGCGCACCCAAAGAAAAACTCGTCACATTGCCCATCGGAAAGAGCGCCGAGCTGCTCGTCGGTCAACGCGTGCTCGCCGTCGGCAACCCCTTCGGTCTCGATCACTCACCGTCGGCGTCTTGAGCGCGCTCGGTCGTCAACTGTCATCACCAAACGGACGAACCATTCGCGACGTGATCCAAACCGACGCAGCGATCAACCCCGGCAACTCAGGTGGGCCACTGCTCGACTCGAGCGGCCGGCTCATCGGCGTCAACACCGCGATCTACAGTCCCTCCGGAACTTCGGCCGGCATCGGCTTCGCCATTCCCGTCGACACCGTCGCACGCCTCGTTCCGCAAATCATCACGAGTGGTCGAGCCTCGGTCGCTGGCATCGGGATCCAAGTGCACCCCGCACTCGATCGTTACGCACGCCAAGCCGGCATCGAGGGCGTCATCGTCTACAGCGTGCTCGAAGGATCTCCCGCCGAAAAAGCAGGGCTCGAAGGCATCCGCTCCGTACGCGGCAGACGCATCGCCCCAGGCGACATCGTCATCGCTGCAGATGGCAAACGAGTTCGCACAAACGAGCAACTGCTCGATGTGTTCGATCACGTCGGGGCAGGCAAAGACGTCACTCTCAACGTCGTACGCGATGGTCAGGAACGACAAGTGCGCGTTTCCGTCATCGCGATGTGACGAAGAGGATCAACATCCAGCACATCGTTTGTGCTCCAACGAAATGCTTCGGCTCACCCGGCTACCAATGCGACCATGTTAAGATCGCGCATCATCATGACCACGTTCGCACGCATCATCTCCAAGAGCGGACAGCCTGCCTACGCACGGCTCGAAGGTGAAACGCTCCAAGTGCTCGCCGGCGCTCCCTGGGAAAACCCAATCGACACGACAGAAACGATCGCTCTGTCTGCGGCGCGCCTCCTCGCTCCGGTCACGCCAACAAAGATCGTTTGTGTTGGAAGGAACTACCGCGCCCATGCTGCCGAGCTCGGTAACGACGTTCCTGCCGAGCCGCTTCTGTTCTTCAAGCCGCCCTCATCGATCATCGGGCCCAACGAGTCGATCGAGCTGCCCAAGGAAAGCTCACGCGTCGATCACGAAGCCGAAGTCGGGGTCGTAATCGGATCACGCTGTCGCCACGTGAGTGCCGACCGAGCCATCGAGCACGTCTTTGGATACACGTGCGTCAATGACGTCACCGCACGCGATCTACAGAAGAAGGATGGTCAGTGGGCACGCGCCAAAGGATTCGACACGTTCTGTCCTGTAGGACCACTGCTCGTCACGACCCTCGATCCCAACGCACTCGGAGTGCGCTGCCGAGTCACCAACGCAGTCCGACAAGATGGACACACGCGCGACATGATCTTCTCCGTCGCTCACCTCATCGCGTACATCAGCGCGATCATGACGCTCGAGCCAGGCGACCTCATCGCGACGGGAACTCCTCATGGCGTCGGGCCGCTCGTGAACGACGATGTGGTCGAAGTCGAGATCGATGGAATCGGCGTACTACGCAACCCGGTTCGCTCTCGTGCCGCTTCATGATCTCACCGCGCTCGTGTTGAGGATCTTGGCCCACTCGAGCAGCTTCGTACACGCTCACGCTCACCATGCGCGACGTGCCCACACGCGACGCCGCTTCGTCGATCGTTTCAGCACCAACTTCTTCCGTTACGCTTCGGCAGGACTCCGTCCCGCCGCTGGCGTCGACACACGCGACAGCGCGACCACTGCCAAGCTCGCTGCGCAGATGGATGCGACGCGCGATCCTGATCGCGCTGCCTTCTGTTATCGCGTTCGTTGGTAGAGCAACGACATCGTTGGAGGACAAAGCATCGTGGGCTCGTTCGCACCTGAACGAGTTTGTTGAGGCGCATCCATTTGACCTCAAACCACCGATCGTCGCGGCGCAAGATCCTGTTGCCATCGACGACGACACCGAGCCCACTACGCTCGAGGCTCAACGCGCACGCCTTTTCGATCGCATGAGCAAACATCTCGGGCTGTCGGACGAGCAAGCGCAATCGGTTCGCTCGATCTTCGATGACTCGCCGTTTCTTGGTCAGGGCAACCCTGCGCTGTCGCAACATCCGCTGTCGCGTTCGGAGTGCCAGCGTATTCGTCGCGAGGCCTCGATCACGCGCGCAGATTCATCGGTCTGCAAATCGCGCGGCATGGTGCCGCTTTACGATCCATCGTCTGGACAAACCCAAGCGGACGCCCGAGCTTGCATGGACGAGCTGGAGTTCCCCAACGTTCCTTGCGAATACCCCGTGGTGCACGTGCGAGCGAACGAGGCCGAGGGCTTGTGCCGTGCGATCGGAAAACGAATTTGCGATACGCACGAATGGGAAGGGGCCTGTGCGGGCGCATTACGATCGCCCGAAGTTGAGTATCAATGGGGCCGTCCGCGTGACGAAGTGCAGACGTATCACAACCACGTCCGCGACATCGTTTGGAGTTACGGTGCCAAGAAAAACCACGCTGCTTGTGGATTGCAGAGCTTTCGCACGCCGGGTTGTCCGGGCGGAGGCTACGAAAAGTGTGGATCGAATACGTATCCCACCGGCGCATTCCCGGAATGTCGCAGCGCGCTCGGCGTTTTCGACATGCACGGCAATGTCGCCGAGCATATGAACTTGCCGACGATTCGAGCGGAAATGGCGAGTAGTGGCGGTACGGGGTTTACCGAAATGAAGGGGAGCTGGTTTGCATTTGGCACGCAATACCCGCATAACGACGATTGCCGCTGGCGAGCTCCCGCGTGGCACGAGACTCGGTTGACCAGCGAGTCGAGCCATTACAATTACCACTTGGGGTTTCGCTGCTGTCAGGATATTTGAGAATCAGCGCGCAGTCTTTTTCTCGATCGCTTCAATCAATTCGCCCAGCGCCGTATCGCCACGCATGCAGCACGATGCCCCGCGGCGGCATTCTCGGAGCAACTTCAGCTCCATGGCCGCACGGCTATCCCCCTGCGCACGAGCACGATCGAAGAGCGCGCGTTTGGCATCGCAACCGTTTGCAAATCGCAAATCGTAGGCAATACGCATCGGCTCGGTGCCCCGCGCGCGTACAGGTTCCTCGCGCAAGATTCGCTCGGCTTCCTTCGAAGCCACGGATCCACCACTCGTCGAGACGAGCTCGAACATCACGTCAATGCCAGTGCTGCCCATTTTCGAGGTGAGAAGCTGCATCATCTTCTCGGCCGTCTCGTTGCGCAATAGGGCCGCATCCATCGACAACTTCAGAATCGTTTGACGAACTTCTTTGTCTTGCGGGGCTTGCGGATCCACTTCGATGAGCTGCTCCAAAGCGTCGACCGACTCTTTGGCGAGGCGTTTGCGCATGAAATCATCGAGCTTGCGCCGAGCATTCGTAGCGTCCGGCGTGCTTGGCGGCAACGCGGCACCTTTGGCCGCAGGAGGCTCTTCCGTATGCGCGGCTTCCGTCGTTGTCGTCGCCGAGGTTTCGGGCGACTTCGTAGGCGCGGCAGGAGCTTGCTGGACAGGCTCGCTATGCACGAGGACGAGGACGAGCACCAATACGAATTCAGCTACCAGCGCGCCCCCGAGAGCATAAGTGCCAATACCGCCAGAACGTGAGAATGGCAATTTCGCAGCTATTTGCCGCCAGCCGAACGTGGTTCCAGCCGCGATTGCTCCGACCATGGGAACGAGCAATTCCCAGCCAGCCCAACCCGCACCGATACCCGCGCCCGATATCCCTTCGAGCACGTGAATGAACAAAGTTAGCATGCCGGTGACGGCCAATGCCACGAGCAGCGGCAGACGAAAACGCCCTGCCAATTCCAGGACACGATTCGTGTCCGGCCAAATCGTTTTCTTGATATGGCGCGCAAGAAGCGCGAGCGGCGTGCCGAATAATCCGAGCAGCGCCAAGAGCGCCAAGCCAAACTCGAGCTTGGACAAACCAATACCCCGAGCCAATCGGATCGAGCCATTGAGCAAGCCGAGCAGACCGAAAAACGTCACCACGACGGCGGTTGCGATTTCCAGAAGCAACTGAGGCCTAGCGGCGGCTATTTCGTCATCCGTGGACGCTGCTGCAGTTTGTCCAGTGCGCGCAGTCGTGGCTTCCAAGCTTTTGGGCGCATCAAAAGGCGCTAACGCGCGTTCGAGCTCGGTCAAGGTTTGATAACGACGCTCGGGCTCGTGAGCCATTGCTTTTTGAATGACCATTTCGAGCGATTCGGGGATGTCCGGAGCCAATTGACGCGGTCGATCCGGCTCGCTGGTCAAAAGCTTGGCAATGGTAACCGCCGGCTCTGCATCCCCATAAGGAAGCCGTCCCGTCAAGGCCCGATAAAGAATCGCCCCGACACCATAAACGTCCACGCGAGCATCGACTGGCCCACCCTTGGCCTGCTCCGGCGGCATATACGCCGGCGTGCCAATGATCATCCCGGTCTTGGTCAAACTCGAGCTGCCATCACCCTCTAATCGAGAAATCCCAAAATCGAGAACCTTGGCGGCCGGTTCATCGAGCGTTCCAGTAATGAACACATTTTCGGGCTTGACGTCGCGATGAATGACACCCTTGTCGTGTGCGGCCTGCAGTGCGCGACAAACCTGGCGAAGGATCGTGATCGCCTGCGGCACGGTGAGTCGCTGGACTGAATCGAGATGCTGGCTGAGGTCCTTTCCTTCGAGCAGCTCGGACACCATGAACGGTTGTCCGTTCGGCGTGCGATCGACGTCGTACACGCCGACGACATTGGGATGAGCAATCGACGCGGATGCCTCTGCTTCGCGCTGAAAACGCGCCAAAATCCCAGGCTGACGCGCGTACTCGGCGTGAAGTAGTTTGACTGCAAAACGTTTTCCGGCGATGCGCGTGTGCTGCGCCTCGTACACGCGGCCCATGCCGCCTTCGCCGATCACGCGCAAGACCTTGTAGTTGCCGCTGAGGGTCGTGCCGACGAGCTCATCTTTGACCTCGGGCTCGTCCGCGACCGGATCGTTGTCGAGCATGGTTTTCGCCGAGATCAACTCAGGAGTCAGCTCGGTTGTGGCGGTCTTGATTTCCACCGTCCCGAACAGCAGCGGCGCTTGTCCCTCAGACATCGGCGACATTATGGCAAGATTTGGACCCGACCGAAAGGCTTCTCATAACGCACAACGCGAATGGAGCGAAATGGAGGACAATTTGTGTCCCAACTACCAGCCAAGTTTCGTGCTTGACTTAGAGCGTGTTTAACAGGCTGCTGCGTGAACCGGTGCTTCGGTCGGCTTGATCTCGTGTAACGTCAAAGCACCTTGGCGTGCTTGATCGAATCCAGCTTTGGGAATTCGGCGTCGAGGTAGCCGAGGCCCTCGCGTTGTGCGCGACTCGCATTGGGGCCTTTGCCCTTCGGAGCGAGTTCGCCATAACCTTTGTAAAGCGAATCCACGACGTTCATTCCGTCCACGACTTTGCCGAATGGGGAAAAACCGTCCTTGTCGAGCCGTCGTTGTTTGTCCACGTAGCTGATGAAAATCTGTGTCGTGCGTGAATTCGGACCGGCGTGTGCGAAGGTGACATAGGTGCGCCGATTGCTTTCGAAGACGGGATCGTCGGGAACGAATGCCTTGTACCAGGCGCCATTGACCGCTGGCTCGGGATGAATGCCGAATTGCACCATGAAGTCATCAATGGCGCGGTGAAACCTTACGCCATCGTAAAATCCAAGTTTTACCAAGTTATAAAAACGATCGGCGCCATTCGGCGACCACGCGCGAGTAACCTCGATGGTGAAGCTGCCCTTCGTCGTGACAAACTCGACGCGGAATTTGTCCGGCGCCGTAAGTGTTGCCTTCTCGGGATGGAACAACGGATCGTTGCCATCGCGTGCACCCGCGGTCGACAGACTTGCGGAAGCACTTGGAGCCGGAGCGGCAGCAGAAACTCGCGTCGAAGCCGATGCCGGTGGGGCCGCTGACGAGCCACCCGTCGGCTCGTTTTTCGAGCAACCAGTAAGGAGAACGAGTGCGAGCGTGAACGCGTTGACACGAGCCGGTCGAAACATGAGGGCCGAAGTCTACATCGAACTCGGCTCGTGCGTCATCCCCCTTGCGAACGGTGCGCGACAGAAGTGCCTCGACAAACCTTCGTACGAGTTTGCCGAACCATTTTACTAGTCGGACAAACAATTATGCGTTCCTCGGCGAACCAAAGACCGAGAAAAAGGTTTGCCGCTACGAACATTTGTGTGATACGGGAACGCTATGCCCAGACGAGCCACAGCCACTGCGTTCACGACCAAGTTTGGAAAGCGTCTGCGTGAGCTTCGCGCCGAGCGAGGAGCATCACTGAGCCAACTTGCTGACGCGACGCAGTTATCGAAAGGTCACCTGTCGAGCATCGAAGCGGGATTGGCGGCCATTACGATCGAAACGGTGGACCGGATCGCGCAGGGGCTCGACCTATCGCCGTTGCACCTGCTTGCATTCCCGGACGAAGACGAGTACGCGCGGGTGGTGGAGCTGCTGCGCAAGTTGCCGAAGAGCGAGCTTTCGCGCGTGCGTCGTGAATTGAGAGCAAGGATCGCCGCGCTCGCGAAGAAGCGTTGATCCTGGCCCAACGAAAGGACAACGAAATCGCATCGGCGAAACTTATCGCTCCATGCCGACGTTGTGGTATGGGGGACTGGTGATCGAGCTGTCTGCAGTCAGTAAAACCTACGGAACAACCGTCGCCGTCGATGACATATCGCTACGGGTCGAACCGGGGGAACTCGTCGTATTGCTCGGTGGATCGGGCTCGGGCAAAACGACGACGCTCAAGATGGTCAATCGTCTCATCGAGCCGACGTCGGGAATGATTCGCGTCGCGGGTGAAGACGTGACTCGTCTCGAGCCGCACGTGTTGCGACGCCGCATTGGTTATGTATTCCAACGCATCGGCCTGTTTCCGCACCTGACGGTGGCCGAGAATATTGGAATCACGCCGTCGCTATTGGGTTGGGACGCAGCGCGAATCCGAGCCAAGGTGGATTCATTGTTGGCGCTGGTCGACTTGGATCAGGCGGGCATTCACGAGCGCCTTCCGCACGAGCTGTCGGGTGGGCAGGCTCAACGCGTGGCGGTGGCGCGAGCGCTTGCTGCAGAGCCTCCGGTGTTATTGTTCGACGAACCCTTCGGGGCGCTCGATGCCATTACGCGCGACCGATTGCAGCGATCACTGTTGCGCATCAAAAAGCAGTTGGGTTTTTCCGGGCTATTCGTCACACACGACGTGGTCGAGGCATTGCTGCTTGGTGATCGCATTGGCGTCATGCACGATGGCAAGTTGCTCCAGCTTGCGCCAGGCCGTGAATTGGTGCAATCACCGGCGGATGATTACGTGGCCGAGCTGGTGCGAGGTCCTTTGCGACAGGTGCGCGAAGTCGAAGCATTGCTCGAAGGGCGCGTGCTCGACAATGGAGAAGTCGCGTGAAAGAGCAGCTAGAGCTATTGCCTGGATATCTCGCGGCGCATCTGGGCCTGACGCTCGTCGCATTGGCGCTCGGGGTCATCGTCAGCGTGCCGCTTGGCGTGCTGGTGACGCGAATGCGACGTTTCGAGGGCGCGGTGATGGGAACGGCGAGTATCATTCAAACGATACCGGGGCTGGCTCTACTGGCGTTCATGGTCCCGGCGCTCGATGCGGTCGGGCTGAAAAGTATTGGTTTTTTGCCCGCGTTGATTGCGTTATTTCTTTATAGCTTGCTGCCGGTGCTCAGAAACACCGTGGCTGGTCTTTCGGGCATTGATCCGGCGGTGCTCGAAGCAGCCAGAGGTGTGGGGATGACGCCGACCGAGCAGCTCTGGCGCGTCGAAATGCCGCTGGCATTGCCGGTCATCGTGGCGGGCATTCGTACAGCAGCGGTGTGGACCGTGGGAACGGCGACGTTATCGACGCCGGTGGGCGCAACGAGCCTTGGCGCGTATATCTTCGGCGGTCTGCAAATGCGCAATTACACGGCCGTGCTCGTGGGTTGCGTCGCGTCGGCATTGCTCGCCTTGCTGCTGGACGGATTGGTACGAGGGCTTGCCGTGGGAATCGAACGGCGCAATCGACGATTCGTAACGTTATCCCTCGCAGGATTCGCGGCATTGGCGATTTTTGCGGCAGTCCCAGTCGTGAAAGACGCCTTGTCGCAACAAGCCGAGCCCATTACCATTGGCGCAAAACCGTTCACGGAAAGCTACGTTTTGAGCGAGGTGGTGGCGGAAAAGATCTCGCGAGATACGGGTTTGCCCACGCGCACGCTGAGTTCACTTGGATCGACGGTGGTGTTCGATGGGCTGAAGGCCAATCAAATCGATGCGTACGTCGACTATTCGGGCACGTTATGGATGGCGATTCTCGGACACGACATCACGGGAATGGATCGAGCTACGATGCTGCGCGAAACGGAGCGTGAGCTACGCGATCGATATGGCATCGTGGTTGCTGCGACGCTCGGGTTCGAGAATACGTTTGCGTTCGCAGTGCGCCGCGCAGATGCAGAGCAATTCGGGCTGCGTAAACTGAGCGATCTGGCAACGTTTCGAGGCCGATTCAGACTCGCTGCAATCTACGAATTTTATGAGCGTCCGGAATGGCGTTCGTTCCAGCAGCTTTATGGTAACGGGCTATTCAAAGAACGGCTGACCATGGAGATGTCACTGTTTTACGAGGCCATCAAGGCCAAACAGATCGACGTCATTTCTACCAATTCCACGGATGGAAGAATCGCGGTCTATGACCTGGTCGTGCTGGAAGACGATCGGCATGCGATTCCACCTTATGATGCAATGATTCTGGTCAGCTCGAAGCTTTCGCGCGAGCATCCGGAAGCGGTGAGCGCGCTGCGTTCGCTCGACAAGGCGATCGATGCGGAGCGAATGCAGCGGATGAACAAGGAAGTGGACCAGGACAAACGGGTGCCGAAAGACGTGGCGAAGGAGTTTTTGAAAACGCTGCACACAAGGAATGCTCCATAGCGAACCGTGACCGGCAAACTCGCCCCTCGTCCCATACGCCCTTGGGAGTCGACCCGAATGGCGCTCGCATACAGGACGGATCTGCTTGTGTTTGGTGCACCATTGGACTAAGCTGCGCCGACAATACCTGATACGAACGAAAAGGTGGTGTACCTTGAGCAGAACGGTGCAGGTGTCGGCCGTTGATCGCAGTTTGGCTGTGGATACGGAGCGACAGACGATGATGAGCGACGTGCTCGTTGGTTTGTCGGGCCGTCCGAAGACATTGTCGTCGCATTGGCATTGGGACGCGCAGGGGAGCGTCTATTTCGATGAAATATGCAATGCCGTCGACTATTACCCAACACGCTGTGAATTCGAGATTCTGACGAATCATGGCGCGGAAATCATTGCCGGCATCGGCCGTAGCGTGGACGTCGTCGACCTTGGGGCTGGCGATGGACGCAAGTCGGCGGTCATTCTCGAGGCATTGCTCGGGCGCGACGTGGATGTACGGTACGTACCGATTGATATATCGCGCAAAGCTATCGACACCGCTATCGCGGCGATGGAGCCCAGGTTTCCGTCGTTATCGATCGAGGGGTTGGTAGGCGAATATTTCGCTGCGATCGAGTGGCTGGGGCGCAATGCGGAGAGGCCACGGCTCGTATTGTTCCTGGGCTCGAACATTGGCAATTTCGATCGCGCGGCAGCTCGCAATTTCGTGTATCGATTGAGGAGCGCGCTTCGTCCCGGAGATCGAGTTTTGATGGGTTTTGATTTGCTGAAGCACCCGGAGCACCACATTCGCGCCTACAACGACGAAGATGGAGCTGCGGTGCGTTTCAACCTCAACTTGCTTTCGCGAATCAACCGAGAGCTGGGTGCCAATTTCGACATCGAACACTTCGCGCATTATGCAACCTATGACGCGATCGAAGCGAGAATCGCGTTTCACGCGCTCAGTACGCGCGAACAAACCGTCGAAGTTGCAGATCTGGGCCGACGATTCACATTCGAAGCGTGGGAGCCCATTCGTCTTGGGTATAGCTACAAGTTCAGTCCGGCGGACATCGCCGCGCTTGCTGAATTTGCTGGCTTCGACATCGAGGCGGTTCACCACGACAGAGCGAAGTGGTTTTGCGATGCAATTTGGCGGGTTCCGAGCGCGAGTGAATGAAGAGGTAGGCGATTATCCACTTGCGAGCAGCGTCGGCGACACCGAGTGTAACGCCGGCGCCGCTTGGCCCTGCAAACTACGCAGGTAATCGTAGTTGCTGGGCAGTACGGCGTGCAGATGCTTCGCCCTTTTAGCGATTTCCGTAAACGCGACTTCGGCCTTGACGAATGACTGAGGGCGATGGCGCAAGAGAGGCATCACGCGCTCGGGGAGCACGTTCATGCCGGCCAATATGCAGTAGTAGTTGCCATTGAGCCAAAAGTTACGGAACTCGAACTCGAAGCTATCGTAGTACGCGTCTTCAGTGATGGCCGGAATGTTGACCGGCAAGCCGGATTTGTAGCGTTCCATTTTTTCTTCGACCGCGGCGGACTTGCGCAGATCATGCTGGTTGGCGCGCCAGAATGCCGTGTCATCGCGCGAGGTCGTGAAGTAATGGATCTGAACGAAGTCGCGACAATCATCGAACATGTAGACGATTTCGTTATTGAAACGCGCAATGATGCGCTCGTCGAACGACTTATCGGGGAAATGCTTCACGAGCTGGTAGAGCGCCGCGTAGATGAAGTAGATGCCCGTGGATTCGAGCGGTTCGAGAAAAGACGCCGACAAGCCGATCGCCACGCAATTCTTGACCCATGCGCGCTCGTTTCGCCCGACCCGGAACTTGATCTGGTTGAGCGGGTGATCTTCACGCAAATTCCATAGCTGTTGGAACTCGCGCGTGGCCTGCTCGCGTGAGCTGAATTTGCTCGAAAAAACATATCCCGAGCCGAACCTGCCGAGCATGGGTGTCTTCCAAGTCCAGCCATTCTTCATGGCAATGGCCGATGTGAAGGGCTCGATGCCGTACCTGGCGTCATCGTGCGGCATTTGTGCGGCCACGGCGCTATCGCAGAGCAGGTAATCGGACATGTCGATGAACTGCTCTTTCATCGCCTGGTTGATGAGCAATCCTTTGAATCCCGAACAATCGATGAAGAGGTCGGCATTCAGGGTCCGCTCGTCCTTCGTGGTGATGCTGGCGATGAATCCTTTTTCGTCGAGCTGAACGCTCTCGAGCTCAGCGACGACGTGCTTGACTCCGTGCTCGATCGACCATTTCTTGAGAAAATCGGCGACGCGTTGAGCATCGAAATGCCAGGCGTAGAACATTTGCGGCGTGCCGTCCATCAAGCACGGCGCGCGGTTTACATCGGCCACGCCGGCCTGGGGGTAACATGCATACGCCATCGGCGTCTCGAAACCTTGCTCGCGCTTCTGGACCCAATATTGAGTGAGCGGAATCCCGTCGCAGTTGGGAACGGAGCCGAAGAGGTGGTAGAAATGGCTATCGCGTCCCGGTTCGGGGTTCTTGGCCCAATTGACGAATTTGATGCCGGTTTTGAAAGAGCCATTGACGTGGCGCATCCATTCCCGTTCGGGGATGCCGAGAAAGTCGAAGAAGACCTTTTGAAGGTTCGGTAGCGTCGCCTCCCCAACGCCGATTTTAGGAATCGATTCAGCCTCCATGAGGACGATGGAAACGGTTCCTTGCAGCGCTTTGCTCAAATAGGCTGCGGCCATCCATCCGGCCGTGCCGCCACCGAGAATGACAATGGTCTTGATGGGCTCACTCACGTTTTGTTGTTCCTTTATCGAATGACGAGCTGAGAATTACTTGGCGTGTCCGACGCGATCGGCGATGAGCGCCGCCAGTGTGCTCAGGGGAAATCGCAGCCCGCGCTGACGAGTTGGCGAATTCATGGTTCCGAATACGTGATCCCATAATTCTAGAATGCCGTAATTACGCTTGAATGCCGTGTGGTGAAGGTCGTGATAATCGGAAGAAATGAAGAAGACCGCCGCGCCGCTATGGCCTTCCATGCCCCATGCTGTACCAATCACGTTCCATGCGCATAGTTGCGAGACATCGTAGCCGAAGATGATGCTCGGCAACGCTTCGGTCACCGTGACGATGATGTTTTCCAGGGTCGACTTATTGCCGCCGACCCACGCCGAGGTATCCCGAAACTCGTGATGCTGGCGGTGGATGAAATAAAGTGATTTGCGATGGAAGAACCAGTGAGTACAATAGAATGTGCACTCGGAGCAAACCATCAGAAAGACGAACCATGCAAAATTCGCCAATAGACCTTGTCCGCCGCGATGTGCCTGGGGCATCAAATAGAGCATGCAAGCCGATAGACCCAGCGCCCGAAGCTCGCCCATGACGAGTCCACGCGCAGTGAAACGCGGATATGGCTGCGGCTTGACTTGGACTTGGCGCACGTTGAGCCGGGCTCGGAGGCGTTCGTTTTTCTTGAGGACTCCCTCGATGAAAAAACCGACGGCGTAATAGGTAAGAGAGCCGGAAAGCCAATATAGAAGCAGCTTGGTCCCGAATCCGAGCTGGCGATCGCCAATGAAGAAGTAGAATGCCTGCTGAACGAGAGTCGAAGCGGCCGCGACCTTGAAACAGAACTCAATGCTCGCACAGATGGCAACGAACGTCTTCATTGCCGCGCACCGTAGCATCTTCGGGAGCGTCTGCGACGGAATTTGTGCGTCTCGAAAAGTTCCTTCGGGACGAGACGCGTCCGCGATTTGCAGCAGTGGATCAATTGATCACTCCGCAGCCCTTCGCGGGTCCAATCAAGGCCAAATGAGCCGTATCAAGTACATCGCTCGTCGTCGTGCATCGATCAAAATATCCATTGACGCCCGTATCGTTTTCCCGCACGCGCGACCAGCGTCCGTGAGCGTCGGCTGGAAACTCAGGCTTGCGAGCTGCGCGGCAGCTTCGACGTCCTTGCCGAGAGCAAGAACTTGTCGTATGTAGCTCTTTCGAGGTTGCGCACGTTCCTTCATGTTTCTGACCACTGCGCTCATCATCACCGGCGCCGCAAGCCTGGGAAGTTGGCTGTACCGCCAAGGGATTCTCTCGCCCAATGCCCGTTCCGAGACCTCCGGCGGCGATGCTCCGAGCGAGGTGGCTGATGCACCGGAGGATGATGCTGCAATCGACGATTCCCATGCCCCACCGCTCGTGGTGCAGGCGCAGGCCATCGACGCGGCAGCCGATGCTGAGCCGACCGAAAACACCAAAACGAGCGAGTCGGCCCAGTATCAGCACTTGTACCTGGGCGCATCGGCGACGGCAGCAGTGCTGGCAATGGGCGGTCAACTGCTATATCCGCCGCTGCTGGTGATGAGTGTGGCGCCGCTGGCCGTGGCAGTAGCGCCCCTGATGCGCAGTCTTTGGATTGAAACGAAGAAAAACGGCATCCGCGCCGTTACGATCATCGACGTGGCTTCCGTCTTCGGCGCGTTTGCATTGGGCAATTACGCTGTCGCCGCCGGTACGGCAACCATGCTGCATGCTAGTGATTGGTTGATTCGACAAACCGAGGACCGATCACGCCGTCAGCTTTTTGATATTTACGAGCAGCTTCCTGAACGGGTACGCGTCGAGCGCGAAGGGGTTCAAACCGAAATCCTCATCGAGGCCGTTCGGATCGGCGATATCGTCGTCGTCAATGCGGGTGAAACGATTCCGGTCGATGGAGCCATCGTCGGCGGCGTCGCTCGATTGGACGAGCGCGCTTTGACTGGCGAGTCCCGCGCCGTCGAACGAACGACGGGGGAATCCGTACATGCAATGGCGCTGCTCATCCATGGCAAATTATGGATACGCGTCGAACGCGCCGGCGCCGATTGTTTGGCCGGACAAATTGCCCAAATTTTGCGCAAAAGCACCGATTATCGCAATGAGATTCGGGCTCGCGGACAACAAATCGTGGAACAGGGCGCAATCCCCACGGTAGCATTGTCGCTAGGCGCTCTGGTAGGAATTGGACCCACGACAGCCGTCGCCGTGCTCTTCGGGGCCATCGGCTATACCATGCGCTATGCAGCGCCGCTGGCGGTGTATGGGTTTCTAAACAATGCGGCACGAAGCGGCATTCTCGTCAAAGACGGCCGAGCCCTCGAAGCTTTGGCCACCGTCGATACCGTCATTTTCGACAAGACCGGCACCCTCACCGAAGACGCTTTGCTGGTCGAACGCGTGCTGACGGTCGGCTCGGCAACCGAAGTGGACGTGCTTCATTTTGCGGCATCGGCCGAACAGCACCAACGTCATCCCATTGCAATCGCCATTCATGCCGCCGCAAAAAAAACAGGCGTGGCCATATCGTTTCCCGACGAAGTGGCCGTCGAGGTCGGAGCCGGATTACGGGTGGTCATTGGGAGCAAAGTGGTCCTGGTGGGCAGCGAGCGGCTCATGGCCGCCGAAGGAATCACCGTACCCGCAGAATTGACGGACGCACTACGCCCGTCGCTTGCACACGGCGCAACACATATCTTCGTTGCTTGCGACAAACTCATTCTCGGCGCGGTGCAGCTCGTGGCCCGGGTTCGTCCCGAAGCGCAGCAAGTCGTCGCCGAATTGCGTAAACGTGGATGCAAGCTTTACATCATTTCCGGCGATCAAGAGAGCCCGACACGTCATCTGGCAAAACAAGTGGGTATCGACAACATCCACGCCCAGGTTTTACCTGACGAAAAAGGACGCATCGTAGAACGCCTGCGCGCCAAAGGACATCGCGTGTGTTTCATCGGCGACGGGATCAATGATGCAGTTGCGCTACGCGCGGCCCATGTCGGCATATCCCTGGCGGGCGCGAGCACGGTAGCCAAAGACAACGCGCCAATTGTTCTATTGGACGGAACGCTCACCCAATTACCGAAGGTGTTTGCATTGGCCCGCGAGCTCGATGAAAATCTCGACGCCAGCGCGCTCCTGAGTATCGTGCCTGGTGTCGCAATCACCGCCGCAGTGCTGACCGGAGCGTTCGGGTTGACCAGCGCCATCGTCGCCTACAACGTGTCATTGGTGGCTGCAGTGGGCAATGGGCTGAGGCCTATGGTGCACCGCAATGCGGAAGCATCACCTGCCCCGAACCATCCATGACACTCACTCGATCGGGTCCGACTCGAATACGTCGTCATCGAGCACGACCTTGCCGGGCGTGCAAAACACGAATCATGACGGAGTAAAGTAGTTGTTTCTGGGCCCATCATGAGCCGTTAGGCTAGCCATTTATCCTGTAGGATAACTTATTATCGCGCATCTCCAGCCCACAGAAGCCCTTTCGCGCCACCGGGCTTGTTGGTACAATCGTTGCTCCTGCGAGCCGCGTCCCCCAACCAGGAACCTCCCATGCATCAGCTCCGCCTCGGCCATTGCTCCACCGACAAACTCGACTTCACCTTCGAGCGAATCGAAGACTCGTTACGCATCTTTCTCGTCAACGCCGACGAATCCGGGTCGATGGACGGACGCACGTACGAGAATGTCAAGGCATTCGAAGCCGTCGCAAGCGTGCTCGGTCGCAAGTCGGATGTGGTCATCCTGCACGGGTTCGAATCCGATAGTTATTACGACGTTTTCTATTCGAAGAACGCTCGCGAACGCCTCGGTGATCCCAACGCGCTCATCGAAAAAGGCAAAGGAACTGCCCACACGGTGACGGATGCGGCGACGGCCATTCACGAAGCGGGTTTATGCCTCACCAAACACAAAGCCCGCGGGTCGACCAGTCCTCGGTCGCATGCTGCATTTCTCGCCCGTCTCGGCGCGCTGTTGAACGATAAAAACATCGATATCGAACTCATCGTGCTCAATTCGTCTGACGGTGGGTTCGATGGCGGCCCGAAAAGCCCGATGACCGAAGCGATCGACAAAGCCATGCGCAGCATCAATGCGCGTTGTCGCTGCGTGCTCGCCGCCAACGTGCTCGTAGGCTCCGCGGGAAGCCCCGAAGCGCTCACGTTCTTTACCGGTGACCCCGACAGGTTCGACAATCGATTGCTTTTCTCGACCGAAGCAGCATCACCTGGCGTGCTCTTATTGCGCGAATTCGACTCGCGCTCGTTGGCCCTGGCCGATAACACGACCGCAACGCATACGGTCACGCCCGGCGTGCCTTGCTGGACTGTCGCAGGCGACGCGACGCGCGAGTCGCGTCTGTTTACCTGGCACCCGGAAGGCTCCACGGTTTTGCCGAAATCGCTCGCCGTGCGGCGAATCGAGCCCAAGCCGGGCGGACGGCGCGCCGTGCTGCGCTGCGAAGTAAAACCGAATTACAAAGACGTCACGCTCGATCGCGACGGACAAACCTTATTCGAACTCATCGCGCGCAGTTTGTCCGACAATCCCTATCTGCGTGAAACCTCGCGCGAAGCGCTCAACAAGCTCATTGCCCCTCTCGAAGCGCTTCTGGGAACACGGCACGCGGTGATTGCAATGCTCACGGCGAGCCCCGAAACCCAAGCACGCGTCGAGGCATTACGCGCGTCAATCGCCGACAACACGGCCGCCATTCGCGCCATCATCGAACAAGAAGAGTTGACGCCTCGCGAACGCTCGAGCCGGATCAATACGCTGAACAATGCTCGACACCTCCTCAAGGGAGAAATGCGCGCCGCCAAAGATGCCCTGGAGCAACAAGCGCTCGAAAAGGAATTCGGGTTTTACGAGACGCACCAAAACCATTGGCTCGTGTGGCTCCAGCCGGCCATCGACGAACTCAAAGCGCAGCTCGGTTTGACCCAGGCCGATCCGGGCGGAGCCATGGCCCACTTGTCAACTCGAATTCGCACGGCTCGCTCGGTGCAAGACGGGAAGTCCCGATCGGAAGATCGGTACCTGGACAAACTTCTCACCGACTCGCGCTCACGCCGAGATCAGTTGGCACGCAAAGACGATCCGCGGGACAAAGTGCCTTTCGAGTCTCCAGGATCATGGATGGATACGGTTTGTCCCGTCAGTGGTCGTGCGCTCGACGAAGGGCTGGGCGCAATTCCATTCGTCGCCGATCGAAGCGACCTGACGAGCGGCAATATCATGGCGGGCGGTCAAAACGTCGATCGTATGCCCATCAACTCGGGACCGATGCTTTCATTGAATGCCGTGCGTGACCTGATGTGGGGCGAGCTTGGCCAAATGGCATCGCCCTATTTTTCGGCTGGATCCTGGTACAACGCAGCCATTCCAGTGCACCTTGGCCCGGCATCCAACGAATCGATCCGGGACCTCGAGCGCGCCATTGGTTGGTTGTGTACCGGCACGTCCGCATTCGGACCGCAAATGGCCGAAGCCATTCCAGCAGCACTCGCGGTGCTACTTGGAGCTCCAACGGATTTGCCCGGTCAGCAAATTCAGGTGCAAGCTCTGTTGCGAACGAGCGCGCTATTGCCGAAATATCGGTCGTACCCGTATGTCGCTGGCACGGCGGTATTCGACGAAAGCAGCCCGAAGGAGCCGGTCACGAAGGCGTGGGCGCGAAGCGTCGAGCAAGCCGCGGGAGTCGCGTGTCTGCAAAGCATGGGGTGCATTACGTCATTGTTTGCTCGTGCCGTGGCGGCGGATCATGTCACGCCCGAATTCGTTGCCGAAGATCTTTTCGCGTGGACTTGTCGAAATATCGCGCGAACCGTGCTCGGCGCGTCCGCAGCCAATGGTCGCGGGGGTGTCGAAGGCGTGCGTCGTCTCGCGGAATTGATGTTTCACCTCGTGGAGATCGAAGGGTTTCCGCTCGCGGGAGCAAGCGAGCAAAACAATGCCATTGAAGTGCCCGTGCTAGAATCCCAAGGACATCTCGATGCCGAAGCGCTCGCGTGGGTACTCGGGCCGCTCGTCGGACGTATTCGCTTGGACGCACCAATCGCGATGGCAAAGTTTACCGACGAGTTGAATCGCGAGCTGACGAAAGTTCCGGCGCACGATGTAATGGACGTTCTCGACCAACTCGGTGGAGTGTTTTCGCGCCTCGATGCGTTGAGTCGTTCCACTTCAGAGTTTTCCACGGCGAAAACTGCAACGGTCATGCCGCAACTGAGCAATCCGACGCCCGTGCAAACGCAGCGCACGCATCAGGGTTTTGACGACATCTTGGCGCTCGAATCGTTGCACCCCCAACGATTTTCCACGCCAGCTCCGACGCTCTCGAGCCCGCATGCTGCCATCCGGCGTTTGACCAAAGCGAATGAGACGAGCTGGACTCCACCGGCAGACGCGGCATTGCCTGCAACTTCTCCGAATCCGAGCGCTTTGGCGTGGCTCGAGGCGCATTCGGCACTGTATCCGGTGCGCGCTTGGTTGCGTCTCGCAGACGCGGGCCTTGTGGGACAAGCCGCGCTCCAGGCATTGCGTGGTAGCTCGAATGTTTCGCCAATTCCCGCCATGCCGCGTATACTGCCGCGATTGGCGACGATGTTGGGAGGTATGGACATCGTAATGCGACTGCTCCGTCGATCCTTCGCGTTTGTCGTGGCCAATGCATTTGGATACGCGGATAACCAATGGGCAACATCGCCGCTACGCACCGCGGAGCCGGAAGCCATCGATGCGGTGCTCGGAGTTTTGCCAATGCCCGTGAAGTCGCCGCGTGCGTATACGGCCGCCGACGTGCTCGATCTGAGCCTGGACCACACTTGGCCGAAGCTGGACGACATGGGTTACCTGCCGAAAAGCCGAGCCATTGATGCGAGCGGAAAAGC
>CAZETM010000102.1:0-19472 GCA_964514885.1 uncultured Polyangium sp.
GACTTCACCCCGCGCAAGCCCGCGACTCGAAGGTCACCAGCGGTAGTGAGCGAACGCCTTGTTGGCCTCCGCCATCTTGTGCGTGTCGTCTTTTTTCTTCACCGCGTTGCCGCGGTTCTGGGCGGCATCGATGAACTCGGATGCAAGCCGCTCACGCATGGTCTTCTCGCCGCGCGAACGCGAGTACGTCACGAGCCAACGCATGGCGAGAGCCACGCGACGCTCCGGACGAACCTCGACGGGCACCTGATAGGTGGCACCACCGACGCGACGGCTCTTGACCTCGAGCTTGGGCTTGACATTGTCGAGCGCCTTCCGGAAGACGTCGATCGGCTCTTCCTTGAAGCGATCGCGGATGACGTCGAAAGCACCGTAGAGGATGGCTTCCGCCGTCGCCTTTTTCCCACTCAGCATCAGCGAGTTGGTGAATTTGGCGACGAGCTTGTCCTTGAACTTCGGGTCCGGAATGATTCTGCGCTTGGGTACTTCACGTCGACGAGGCATGGTTGCTTCCTCAAATCACGAATGTGCAAATCTATGACGCTCGCCGCGGTCAGCGCTTCGGGCGCTTGACGCCGTACTTCGAACGCTTGCGGTTGCGGGTCGCCTTGTTGGTGGAGCTAGGACCAGCGGCACCGGAGGCGTCCAAGGTCCCGCGCACGACGTGGTAACGCACGCCCGGCAAGTCCTTTACGCGGCCGCCACGGATGAGCACCACGGAGTGCTCTTGGAGGTTGTGTCCCTCGCCCGGAATGTAGCTCGTGACCTCCATCTGGTTCGTGAGGCGCACGCGACAAACCTTGCGCAGAGCCGAGTTCGGCTTCTTTGGCGTCGTCGTATAAACACGAACGCAAACGCCTCGACGCTGGGGGCAAGACTTGAGCGCCGGAGAGGCCGTCTTGTAACGAGCGGCTTCACGGCCGTATCGAATGAGCTGGCTGATAGTCGGCATGGTGGATCGTTCTACCCGGATAAGGGGACGCGGAAGATACTCGGGGAAGGTGTCGTGTCAAGCCGCGACGCGCGACATTGTGACACGTTCACCCTTTCCCACCCCAATAGCAGGGGTTTTGCCAGATCGAACTCGCTTCGAGTAGCGTCAGATCGTGAGTAAAAAGCTTTCTCGTGCCGAGCGCAAGGAAATGCGCGTACGCACTGCGCGTAAACCCACTGCTCCCGAAGCGCTCAACCCCTCGGCCACTGCCGCCCCGGCGGCTTCGATCAGCTCGCAAACAGCGACAAACTCGCCCCCGAGCCCGCCGAAGCCCGAACCGAAAAGCCGGCCCAAAGTGGCCCCAAAAAAAACCGCCCGCGCCGCCAAGCTCACCATGACGACGGAAGAAGAAGAAGCTCCGCCGTCAAAGACGAAACCACAAAAGAAAAAACCACATGCGATCATGGCCTTCGGTGTCCTCATCGCCGTCGCCGCGCTCGTCGCGTACTTCGCCACTCGCTAGCGATCTGTCGCGTGGTTCTAGAACGACAAACCTCAACCAGCCAAGCCCGTACGACGTGCTCCCCCAACACGTCGAAACAACAAACGCAACACAGCGCGATCCACCGCTTCTTGAAGCATCAACACTCACGAATGAGCGCCAAGCGCTACGCTTGCCGCTGTCGGTGTAGCCCGATCGATACTCTTTCCGATATGTTGATGCGCGCGCCGAAGTGAGCACTTCCGTCGCGCAACGTACGACCGAAAGGACACTCCACAATGCTCACGCCACTCCCTCACGCGCACTCCCGCTCGGCACCGCTCTTGCGCACACGCGCCGCGGTCGCATGCGTGAGCCTGTTGTCCGTGTTGTTGCTGCAAACGCAGGGGTTTGCCCAAACGCAACCACCGCCAGGACCTCCGCCTCCACCACCAGCAGCAACGGCACCCACGGCTCCGCCTGGAGCAGGCACTGCGCTTCCGCCACCTCCACAAGCTCCGCCCGCAACAACGACGCCTCCGCCTGGATACGCGCCACCAGGATACGCACCGCCTGGATACGGACCGCCACCAGGATACGCGCCACCAGGATACGCACCACCAGGATACGCACCACCAGGATACGCACCACCAGGATACGCACCACCAGGCTACGCACCGCAACCCGGATACGGACCGCCACCAGGATACGCACCGCCTCAAGGTTACGGTCCTCCCGGTGAGTACGGACAAACTCCGCCCGGCTACGGCCCGATGCCACCAGGCTACCCGCCCTACTACGGCCCTTATTACGGGCCGCCCGCAGGTCCTCCGCCGCCGGAATATCGACGACACAACACAGGGATGATGGTCGGTGGCGTGCTGTTGACGACCAGCGGAATCCTAGGCGTGCTCATTGGCGCAGCCGTGACCAGCACCGCCGCTGATCAAATTGAGATCTACTGCAACCAAGGCTTCGGAGTGCAAGTGTGCGAAACGCGCACCGATGAAACGCAACAAGGCATCGGCATCGGCGTGCTCGTCGCCGGACTCGCCGCCATCGGCGTGGGCATTCCGCTGTGGGTCATCGGGGGCAAACGCGTGCCCGTCAAAGACAAACCCACCGATCAACCTTCCGTAGCGCCAGCGCCCGATGCACCGAAAACCAGCCTCGAACTCGTCGTTGGCCCGTCTTCGGCACACCTTCGCGCTACGTTTTGACCTCAAACGATCTTCACGAACACACGCCCGTCGCACTGCACGTGCCCGGCAATCCAGCCGGCGTCGTGCACATCGCTCCCGCAGGCGCAGCAGTCGTCGTCGATGCTCCGTTCACACATTGGACCAACGTGCAATCGCCCGGCGCGGGATCCACTGGCACATCCAGATCATCGTTCTTCGAGACAATCCCTCCCGCTCCATCGCAAACGTCGACCTTGCAGTCACTCGGAATCTGCGCAGCAACAGCCGTTTCCATGCCTGGGAACGGCAAGTTCGAACACGTCGCGCTCAAACACGCGCGCGGGTTGCACTCGGTAGAACCACTGCACACGGTTCCATCCGTAACCGCCATGTGCTCGATACCGTTCGAACCGCAAACTTCGATGTCGCACTCGTTGGTATCCGCCATCGGATTCTCGAGCGGCGCAGACACCGTCTGAACCTTCCCCATCGCATCGCACTGCTGGACGAAGCAATCACTAGGATCGACGTTCGACACGAGCTTGCCTGCGTCGATCGCCAATCCGCACACTCCCTGCGCGTCGCAGACAGGCATGTCGCAAATGGCTCCGTTGGGACAATTCCCATCGGACTTGCAGCCGACGCACTTGCCGTTCTGGCAGTTTGTCTGTCCAGTTCCGCAGGCCTTCCCGTTCATTTCCGGCGTATTGCTGGGCATTCCGTTTGAGCACATATCAATCGTGCACGGGTTGTAGTCCTGAGGTTTGTCGTTGTCGTCGATCACATCAGTGACGTCGCCCGTTGCGTTGCACTCCTGGCGCTTACAGTCCCCCTCCGCGACATTCACGAGCGTGCCCGCAGGTACGAGGTTTTCGACACACGCACCTTCGACACACGCAACCGACTTGCACGGACCACTCGGCGCGCACTGCGCATCCGTCGTGCAACCACCTTGTCCACCCGCTCCGCCGCCCGAAGACGACGACGACGACGACGACGACGACGACGCGCCCCCAGCGCCCGCTGTCCCCGACGACGAGTTGGACGATGACGTTGATCCACCCCCGTTGTCCGTACAGGCCGAGAACAAAAACGCACTGCCCAAGCAAGCCCAAGCAATCAATGCAATCCGCATGTACGAATCGTCTACGTGCCGCGCATGCACTGTCAACTCATCCCCGCATGAACGCCGACCACCCGAGTGGTCACCCTCGCTCACGGACGAAGATCGAACACGTCGCGCAGACGCTCACTGCCAAGCTGCACAAGAAACGGATTTTGCTCGCGTAGTCGAACAATCCATCGCTCGTCATCAGCGCCGATCCAGCCGCGATCGACAAGCCTGCAGAGCCTCTCCACACGACTCGCATGCGCTCGCACTCGGCTCATCGCATACGACGACATGTCCCCTCGACGCAGCATGAAGCCCCAGTCGCTCGACTGAAGCAGCAATAGCTCCACGATCGCTTGATCCAGCGCCTCGCCCGCTACGCCATCGACCTGTCGGCCCGCCGTGACCACTCGACGCACGGTCTTGTCCGCATGACGAACATGCCGCACGAGATGCGCGGGTGACATGTCCGGCTCAGCTCGCGCATCAAGCGACGGGCCAAGCCACGCATCACCAAAACCACCCTCGCCCCACGACGACGCCATGGGCTCGGCAACCACGAGCTGCGGCTGCCGCGTCAGGTATCCGCCCAGAGTGACCGGGACAAACCCAACGTTTTCAGCAGTTGCATGCAGCGTTCGCAAGACATGCTCGAGGAACACGGGGCCCTCGAACCACCAATGCCCAAACAACTCGGCATCGAACGGCGCGACGAGAATCGATTGATCGTTGCGTCCCGCTCGAGCCGCAAGAGCAGCACCACGCTCGGCCACGAAATGCTCGGCATGCTTTCGCGCGCGAGCCTCGGCCGCCGCTGGATCCCAAGGCTTCTTGTCCACACCGGGCCCCGTGATGCGATGGTACTTGAGGCCAGTCATCAGCCGCGTTCCACTTGGACCAACCTCACCAGCCAACATGGACTCGGGGAGATCGAAGCCGATGTCGCGATAGAAATCTCGATAGTCAGGGTGGCCGGGATACCCAGCTTCACGCGACCACACGTCACGCGATGCCCGCGGATCTCGACCGAAAAACGCGACCCCCGAATGACCGATCACCGGCTCGAAAACGCCCGCCAATGGCCGAGGCTCCGCAAGCTCCACACCATGCGCATCGAGCACCGTGTAACCAACGTTTGCCCGGACAAGCTCGTTTGAGGTCGAAGGATCATACCCACACTCGGGTAGCCACATGCCACGCGGACGAAACCCGGTAAAACTCTCGAACGCGCGCAAACCAATTTCAATTTGTGCACATACGGATGCCGGCGTGAGCGCAGGTAAATACGCGTGCGTCACACACGTGGTCAAAAGCTCGATCGCGCCCGCCCGATCGAGACGCACGAGCGCTCCAACGACATCCGCTCCGATCCGCGACCACGTGGCCCGCACCCGATCTATGCGATCGCGGTAAAACTCGACAACGGGCGCAAATTCAGCAAGCGTTCGCGTGCGCTCCATCTCGCGCCGCACGAGCACTTCGAGACGATCGATGTGCGCGACAAACCTCTGCTGTAAGAGCGAATCACGCAGCATCGCCGCAAGCGTCGGCGACAACGAGACGGTCACTGGCGCCACGATGCCGTCGTTCAAGAGCCGATCGAACATGTCGATGAGCGGCAGGTACGACTCCCAAAGCGCTTCGTAGAGCCAACGCTCTTCGAGAGATCGCGGATGCTCAGGAGCACGCACCCACGGCAAGTGCGCATGCAAAACAATCGCTAGACAGCCACTCATCGACTGAGCCAGCCGTCAGGCCGCACCAACACGCACAAGCTCTTGTCCGAGATCCCTACCAAGCAAGCCCGCTTCGACAACATCTCCAGGCCAAGCCATTCGCCGTTCGGCCGTACGCACGCGACTTCCATCCACCTCGGCCGCCATCCCGCGAAGCCACAACTCATCCCCACGCCTTACCGCATGCGCAGCCACAGGCGTGCGACAGTCCGCTCCAAGCGCAACCATAACGCCTCGTTCCGCAGCCACACACACCTCCGTTTCGTGATGCACGAGCGGCGCGAGATGCTCACGTGTGTCCGTATCCGAGACGCGAATCTCCACCGCAAGCGCACCCTGTCCAATCGCCGGCAACATCACCTCAGGCTCGAGCACTTCAGTCGCTCGATGCTCGATGCCGAGACGCACGAGGCCCGCACGCGCGAGCACGATCGCGTCGACGTGACCCTCTTCGCATTTGCGCAAACGTGTATCGACATTGCCACGTAGAGGCACGATCTGCAGGTCGGGACGGACCAAACGAAGCGCCACGGAACGACGCAAGCTGGACGTGCCCACGCGTGCGCCCAAAGGCAAATCTTTCAGTTTCGAACCATCTTTCGACACGAGGACATCGCGCGGGTCTTCGCGCTTGGGCACGCACGCAATCGCAAACTGAGGCGCAATCTCGCCAGGCACGTCCTTGAGCGAATGCACCGCAAAGTGCGCGCGACCATCAAGCAACGCCTCTTCGAGTTCCTTGGTGAACAGGCCCTTGCCTCCCACCTCGAAGAGCGGTCGATCGGTGATCTTGTCGCCCGTGGTGAACACTTCGAGTTCGTCGATCTGCAAGCCCGGCGAGGCTTGCATGAGAGCGCGAGCGAATGCGCGAGACTGCGCCAACGCCAACGCGGAACGACGCGTGGCGAGGATCAAACGAGTCGTCATTGGAGATCCTTTGCATCCGCAAGCTCACGCACGGCAGCACGTGACCCGAGACTTTCATGCACGTGAATTTCTCCATCGAGCTCACGCAGAGATCGATGGTCGTCCAGCGGGTCGGAGGTGACGGATTCGTCGTCCACTTCCGCCGCAGCAGCAACTTCGGAAAGGTTGAAAAGATCCTGAACTGCCTCGACATACAGTTCGGCACGTGCATCGCCGGCCAGCTCCTTGAGCCTGGTCACGGGCACGTGCAGAAGCTTGTTCGTTGCAGCTCCAATCATCGTGACGAGGGCGTCTTTTTCTGCGGGTCCAAGGTGCTTGAGGCGCCCGGACAAACTACGTTCGAGTTCGCTTGCAAGCACCGCGCGCGTACGGGCAAACATCTTCGCGATCGTAGGAGTGAACTCGCGCTCGAGCGTCCAGTGCTCGAAAGCCGCAGCCTCCTCGTCGATGATCGCTTCGGCACGCACCGCTTCAGACGCTCGCCCCTCGAGCGATGCCGCAACGATGCGCGATAGATCGTCCACGTCGTACAAGTAAACTCCATCGAGTTGGTGCACGGCAGGATCGATGTCCCGCGGCACCGCAATGTCGATCAGAAACAAACTCTTGCCACGTCGCGCCTTACGTACGCGTTTGATCAAGTCGGTGGTGATCACATGCGTCGGGCTGGACGTCGAGGCGATCGCAATGTCCACCTCGGCCAACGTGCGCTCGAGATCCGACATCGGTCGCGGCTCACCACCAACATCGTGCGCGAGCGCGTTTGCCCGTGCAGGACTGCGATTGAGGACGATGATGTTCGCTCCGGCCTTGTGGAGCAAACGCGCCGCCGCTTCGGCCATCTCACCCGCACCAACGAGCGCCGCCTTGCGGCCATGCAAGTCACCGAAGATCTCCTGCGCAAGATCCACGGATACACTCGACACGGAAACCTGTCCTGCGCCGATCGCCGTTTCATGGCGCACGCGTTTGCCCACGCGCACCGCACACAGCATGGCTTTGCCCAAGGTTTGTCCGAGCGTCTTCGCATCACGCGCGGTGACGATGGCGTCTTTCAGTTGGCCCAAGATCTGCGGCTCACCAACGACGAGCGAATCAAGGGACGATGCCACGCGAAACAAGTGCTTGACAGCGTCTTTGCCATCCTTCGCATGCAGATGATTCGTGACGATTTCGCCACCCATCGACACGAGTTTGTCCAGGACCGAACGACGTACCGCTTCGAGCGATGTCCCGATCGGCGGAGCGGCAAAGATCTCGACTCGATTGCACGTCGACAACACGACGGCTTCGTCCACCGCGTCGCCCGCGAGTAGCTGCTGGAGAAACGCGGGTAGTTCGTCCCGACCAACGGCAAGCCGTTCGCGAATCGCGATCGGTGCAGTCTTGTGAGAGAGGCCGACGACAACAATCACGCGGCCCTAGCCCCCGATCCGTTCCACGGCTGGCCGCACGAGGTAAACGACGAGTACGGCAGTGACGCAAAACAGACCGGTGATCGTCCCGTACGCCGCTCGCCTTCCACGAAATCCCGCGGCTGCACGAAGCAGAAGCACCGCTGCGAACACGATCCAGGTCGTGTACCCGAGCACCGCGCGCAGAATCTCTTCGATCGATCCGGTTTCGAGGTTCTTCGACCAGATCGTTCCCGTGAGCACGCCGAGAGTGAGCAGGGGAAAACCCGCGACGAGAAAACGATGACCAGCCTGATCGAGCACCTCGAGGGGCGGAAGATGACGCATTCGACCTTGAGCGTGCTTCTGTTTGAGCCTGCGTTCCTGGAGCAGATAAAGCGTCGACGAACCTCCGGCGAGGACGAAAAGCGCGGCACCTGCAAGATTCGCGAGCACGTGTAGCGCAAGAAACGGAACGCCCAGCGAACTCGACGCAGGCTGACCCAAAAAGTATGTGCCCAAAATAGTTGCGAGCCCGAGCGGAGCGAGCATCACGCCGATGGCATCGATGCGAAAACGCCGCCGAGCTGGAATGTACAGAGCAACCGCGAGAATCGACGCAAGTGACAACGAAAAGTGGACTGAATTGACAGGACAAACCTTCGCGATGATGCCCGCGAAGGTGACGTAGGCCAGATGAGACGCCGCTGCAGCGGCAAGCAAAACCGGCGGAATGGGCGAGTTGTTCGTCACTCCAAACAGTTTCGAGCCTGCGGGCGGAGAACTCTTCGCGTCGGATGCGGCTGCACCCCGAAGGTTTTTCCGGGCGACATCTAAAAAGAAGAGCACGCCCGCCCCTGCATAAAGGAGCGCCGCCACGAAAAATGTGGCCATGGAAAAAACGTGCGTCATCAGCCGTGAAGGTAGCGCGTCCGTGCTCGTGTGGCAGGCACAACGACCCTGTCTGGATGGATCAGATGATCAAAGTTTCGTGGCCAAAAACGCCGCGAGCAGATCTTCGTCTGTCGTCGCGCTCGGAGCCTTTCCCGAAGGCGTCGCGGGCTGCTGCACGATGGATCCCATCGGCGCTCCCACGAATCCAGGCACGACGTCGTACGCGTTGTCGCCCATGATCATCGACGTCTCGAGCAGTTCCGCACCGAGCTCGAGCAAGAAAGCCTTGGACTTGACTTTGCCCACGAGTTCATGGCTGTCGGACGAACCGCTCACTTCGCGCAAGACGCGAATGCCCTCGATGATCCGATACTTCCGGTTCTCACTTTTGATCAGCAACTCTTCGTTTCGCAGCTCGACGCGCGTATCCGCAAGCCATTCATCAAGGGCTGTTTGCGGAAAGAAGACCCGATTTCTCATGTAGGGGGGTGGAGTCTACCCGTTCTGTGGAAAGGGCAAAGACTCTGCAAACGTTAGACGGTGGGCGCTGGGGGCGGGCTCGAATCACGCGCCCGCATTCGCTGCGGAAGTTGCCAGAGCGATTCGGCACAACCGAGGAAGAGATACACGGCAAGCAGCCACAAGAGCACGAACGCAGGCTGCAATTGCACCGAGACAAACACGCTCGAAACGACGACGAACGAAACGAGCAGCACGGTGAGCGCGTTGAGACGCAGCTCCTTGAAGGAACGGAACCGAATCGTCGACACCATGAACAAGGACAAGGTGAGCGTGACGGCAAGGATCGCCACGGAGTGCTCGGCTCGACCCATCACGCCGCCGGCCGAGTGATTGGCCAGGACAATCGCAACGAGCACGCCAGCCGCACCGGGAATGGGCAAACCGACGATGTACTTCGAAGGCTTGGTCGGCGCGCCGCTTTCACCCATGCTGAGGACGTTGAATCGCGCGAGCCGCACCGCGCCCGCCGCCGTGAACAAGAAGGAAACGACGAGGCCAAGCGTGCCCAGGCGATGCAGCGTCCACTGGTACACGAGGAGCGATGGGGCCACGCCAAACGAAACGACATCGGCGAGCGAATCGATCTGCAAACCAAACGCGCTTTGCGTCTTGGTCGCCCGAGCCACTCGGCCGTCGAGAATGTCAAAAAAAACGGCGAACACGATGAG
Organism: uncultured Polyangium sp.; assembly: GCA_964514885.1. Lineage (GTDB taxonomy): Bacteria > Myxococcota_A > Polyangia > Polyangiales > Polyangiaceae > Polyangium. The sequence goes on from CAZETM010000102.1 coordinate 9,849, forward strand.
CAACGCTGCGCGGTAAAAGTCAGCGTCGCCTTGGGCGCTCGCCGACGTCCGAATGCTGTCGAATCCGCAGAAAATGCTCGTCAGCGTGATCATGTTCGGCAGCAAAAAAAGCGTCTTTTTCAAATCGAATCGTCGCCGCAACCCTTTGTTCATCGACGTCGCCCTCCACGTTGTGACCCAGCCTATCGACGCGCTGCGGCACCTAGCAAGCAACAAGATGAAACGAGGCCAGGAAATGTCCGACCTCGGAAAGCCATTACGCACTTTCGAGTCGTCATCCATTGCAAGTGGATAACCTGGTTCGCACTTGCGCCGAGATCGCAGCGGTTTCGCTTCGGGGGACATCGTTTGAGGACAAACGATCGGACGCGCTCGGTGAAGTCGCAGGATCGAATTGATTGGAGGTCAAACGGCTACGTGGAGCAGGCGCTGTGGGTCACACACGAACGACGACGACATCACGGCCGGCAGGCGTTTTCGCTTGCGACGTCTTCAGCCGCTGCGACACGGGCGGCAAGCCTTTGCGACGATCGAACAAGACGAGCCACCCGGTGTCGATGCCATGCCGCGTGAGTGATTCCTCCAATTGCAACAAGCCCTCGGTGATCGGATCCGCATCGCGATCACGACGCACTTTGACGATGAGCGCCAAAGCCGATCCACCTTGGCGGATGCACACATCCATTCGTCCACGCCCGAGCGCGTATTCACGCTCGATGAGCCCACCGCTCTTCACGATGCCGTTCAGAAATGCAGTGAGCACCAGGGGCGACAACTCGCCATATGGAGCGCTCGAAAAAACCTGATCGCCGTGGCGACGCCAGAATTCCAAAAATGCTTCGAGAAGTTTGTTCGGGTCAAGCCGTCCGTCCGGACGAACCCACGCGGGCTGATCCGTCGAAAACATCGAAAGCCTCGACGGAAATTGACGAGCCACGTGCATGCGCCAAATCGGGTTCGTGAACGTGACGGTGCCGTCGGGCATCTCGCGCACCACACCGAGGTCCACGGCAGTCCGCCCCTCTTCGCTCGACAGATCGCGAGCCGTTCCGGCCGACACTTGCTCCAGCAAAGCCTTGAAACGTGTGTCGCGCATACGCTCGACAAGCTCGTCGAGCACGCCTCCGCGACGGTCGAGGAGCGCGTCGCGCGCTTTGTCCATATCGGCCGCGGTGACCGGTCCTTTGCGTTGCTCGAACAATTCGATCGCTCGTTGCGCGAGCAAGTTGACCATCAGCGGAGCGCCCAGCGTGAGGTCGTAAATGCGGTCGACCGCAGTGCAAAGCACGGGATCTCCGAGCCGCTCCGCGAGTGATTCTGCGAACTCTGCAATATGTTCACGGGACAGCGGCGGTATGGGCAAAACCTCGGCATCGAGTGACACGGAGCTGATGGGATTCGAAGCGCTGCCGGGTCCGCTGGATGCGTCGAGTTCGCGCGGATCACGCAGCGACGTAAACCCGATCGACCAAGGAAATCCGCGTGGACTGCGTGGCTTACCAGCTCGGATTTGACGGATGACGGATACGCGCACCTCCCGCGACAACGTGTCGAGTCCGTCGAAGAACAAGACGAGTGGACGTTGCACTTCGTGTGCAAACGCCGAGAGCGCTGCGCCAATTCGATTGCCCGGAGGCGCTTCAGGCCACTTGGGCACCGACACATCCGCAGGCAAGTAGGCCGCAAGGTCGTAGCGCCAGGAATCGAGCATCGCGAGTTCGGCAGCGTCGACACCAGGAAACGCGGCACCTGGCTCGAGCGAAACGACCGCGGCAACGTGCTGTTTTTCACGATTCAGTGTCGCCGCCAAATCGAGCAAAAGCGTCGTCTTGCCCATTTGCCGAGGCGCATGGAGGACGAAATAGGCGCCCTGTTCGATGATTTCCCCTAGAGCGGGAACACGCGACAGAGCCGAAATGGTGGTGTGGCGCGCGGGATCGTTCGGGCCAGCCGTATTGAAGCGGCGGGGCATGGCGGCAGGATCCCAAGGCAACGACATGACGTCAAGCAAAGCCCGCCCTTCGATCGATTATGGCGAAATCTCCGTACCCAAGGAACGTCAAGCCTACGACACACCAGACCAGGGGTTGTCCACCCCTGGACCCGGACCAGCTAACGCTGGACCAGTTTCGGTTTGTCCGCTTCGCGGTCAATCCGACCCAAGCCGGAGATTTTCTGTTCAACACACGAGGTTATGCAGCGAAATTCCCAAGCGAGTCACCAAGCGGAGAAGTTCGGTACATCAAAGCGGATGGGTTGGTCGTGCGTGACGAGGCGGGTGCTGCGATCCGCATGTTGGGGCTCAATCGGGACATTACGGAACGAAAACACGCGGAAGAGATGCATCGAAAACTGGCTGTTCGGCTTACCGATGTGCTCGAATCCATTGGCGATGCATTCATGGCCATGAATCATGACTTGGTGCTCACGTATTTCAATGCAGCGACGGAGCAGATGCTGGGCCGAAAGCGTGAGGAGGTGATCGGGAAAGTGCTGTTGCCGAGCGGCTTTTCGGCAGATGGGCAGGCGCAGGAGCTTCTGGACCGAGGATGTAGCGGTTTCATTCAGAAGCCATTCGACATCACGGCTTTGGCGGAAAAGGTTCAATCAATTCTATAAATTACGCCAGGCTACTTGTGCGACGCTCCCGTCGCCAATACGCAAGCACGAGCCCAAGTGCTACGGCCTTCCAATATCCATCCTGATCACGCGCGTCGCCCGTAACGATACAGGCGCAGCCTCGTGCGCTCGGCCGAGTCTGCCCTGGTCGCGATACTTCTGACGACGGCTCAGGAGCGGCATCACCGGCGGTCCCCATTGCGGACGAATTGCCAAACATCCCAAAGCTGGCCCAATAATATGGATGCGACGTCGCTGGTGCACCCAGCATCGAGATCTGCACATTACGCAGCGCCCCACTTCGGGTTTCCCCTTTCAACAGGCGCCCGTAATACGCCACCATCAAGCTTTGCGTTTCTTCATCGGCCACTTGCCACAAACTTGCCACGAGGCTCTCGGCACCGGCAACGAAAAGCGCCCGCCGCAATCCATAAATGCCCTCGCCCTGCATGACATCGCCCACGCCTGTCTCGCAAGCCGACAGCACGACGAGCTTCGTACCCTGCAAATCCAGCGAGCTAGCCTCGAGCGCGGTGAGAATGCCGTCTTCGCCACCCCCGCCCGTCTTTGAATTCGCCCCGGCCAGCGCAATCCCCGATCGCAATAGCGGATCGTCGGGCAACCAATCCGAAACGACATCGAGTTCGAGCCCGCGTTGTTCCGCCGCCGCCGTACGCGCAGCAAGCGCTTTGTTCGACACGAAAAACCCATGGGTCGCGATATGCAGCATTCTGGGGGCGCGTGCTTTTTTCACGGCGGTTTCCGTCGCCTCGACATCGACGAGCACAGTGGCTTCCGGAATCAACGCGGACAATCGCCGCGCCTCGACAGCCGTTGCCGGCAGTGGAACGAAGAAAGCTTTTTCCATTCCACGAGCTTTACCGTCGCTCGTTTCATCGGGGGAACCTTCGTCCAATAACCCCAGCGCGCTTTCGCCCCGCGCCCGCGAACCGAATGCCGGATTGGCTACGACCAACATCTTGTCGACTGGCGCATTACGCACGAGTGTTTGTCGCGCCAAACGCAACAAGTCTCGCCCGCTCGTGAGGTATGTGATTTCGTACTTGCCCACCATGTATTGGCCATCATCATCGACCAGTGCTGCAAATGGGACCAATGACAACGCACCGTCTGCGGAAATCAAGAGTTTAGTTTTTCTTCCCAGCAGCGGACGAACCTTACGCATGACCAATTCGTCGAGTTCACGCGCGGGCTTTTTAGGGTCTTCACCCGAAGGCGACGACAATACCTTGCGCAGCGTTTGCACCGCTTGCTCGATAGGCGCGCTTTCGCCAAGATCGACAAACCCAATTTTTCCCGAGCCGTCGAGCACATAGGCGGCAATTCGCGGTGCCCCTAGCCGGCTCGATTGCTGCCGCTCCGCCGCACGCCGCGGAACGTACTCCGAGAGCTCGATAATCGCCATACCTTCCGGAACGAGCGCCTGCACGCGCTCGATGGTCACCGGTATCTGTTCGGCTCGAAAAACATCGCTTTGACCACCAAGCTTCTCTTCGAGCGCCCGCGCTTTTTCTTCGCGCTTTGCAAGCTCGGCACGAAACGTATCGAGCGGCGCCCCCGCCGGCCCGCGCATAGCCAGCCGCGAAACCTCCGCCCGAGCCACTGCAACTTCATCAAAAAGCATCAGATCCGCGGGCGAGAGCCGCTTGCGTAAAACCGACAGCGATCCAGCCATGACATCGAGCACTCGGCCTTTGCGCTGAAAAATGGTCGTTAATGACAAACGCTTTGCCCGGTCATCGGACGGAGCCACCTGGGCATGCAAACTGGTGACGAAATCGGTGCCGACACGTATCGTTTCGACAAACGCTCTTTTTTGTGCGTCCGATCCGCCGGCAACGATAAGCGCCGCTTGACGCTCACGAATGTCTGCCGCTCGCTCGGCCAGACGCACTGCCAATTCGACTTTTCCGGCTCCGGCATGCAGCGCCGAGAGTCCCTCGAGCGCCGCGGCAACCTGGTCGTGATCCGGTCCGAATGCTTTCTCGAATATCGCGACCGCCCGTTTGTAATAGCCCTCGGCTTGAGCGAATTGCCCCTGCCTCCGTGCCAAGTCCGCCAAGTCCTGGAGCGAAGATCCAACATGCGGATGCTCGGGCCCAAACGCTTGCTCGCGCATGGCCAGCGCTTCTTCGTGGAGCTTTTTCGCCCCCAGCGCATCCGCTCGCGCTTCTCGAATACGCCCCAAAATCGCACGCGATTCCGCACGGCTCGGATGCGTCGGCGCCAACACTTCGTCGCGAATCGACAATGCCCGCATTGCAAAAACATCGGCCCGATCGAATCTCCCCACGCGGCGATGCAAATCCGCTAGCTCCGAAGCCGCATCCGCCACCGTTTTGTCCTTGGGGCCAAACTTTTTCTCGACAACCTCGAGTTCCTGCACGAGTAGTTTTTCCGCACGCACGAAATCTCCTTTCTGCAATGCAAGCCGCCCGCGGACTCCGGCAATCGCCACGGCCACCACGATCGCTCCTTCGTCCGGCTTCGCCACGAGTTTGTCGGCAATCGCCTGCGCCCGATCGAGTAGCGGCTCGGCGCGATCATACGCTCCGGTTTTGACATCCAAACCACCACGCGTTGCGAGCACGATGGCAAACCTCAAGCTATCTTCGCCGCTCGCTTTGGCATCTTGCAGCATCTCATCGAGTAGCACCCGTGCGCCCTCGTAATCCTCGAGCGCCATACGCGTGAACGCTAGCTTGTTCATGATGTCCGTCGCGTGCCCGCGCGTGAATCGACGCGCCTTCAATTCGAGCGCACGACTCAAAATAGGCTCCGCACGCGTATACAACCCTTGCTCGTGATAAAGCTCCCCGAGCAAAAACAGCGGTCCTTCAATGCCTCTTTGACCCGGCTCGCTCTCGAAATACTTGATCACGCGCGATATCGCGGCCTCGGCGTCGGCATATCTACGCAGTGCCGTAAACGATTTGGCCATGCTCCAAAGGGACATCGAAGCATGCTCACCGTCCGTGCCTCGATCGAGCTCTCGAGCAATCGTGGTCGCCCGCTCGAATGCTTGCACCGCACGTTCGTGCTGCCCCGCCCGCGCATAAGCATAGCCGACGTATTGATGACACATTTGCAGCTCGAAACCCTTCACATCGCGCTTGATGCAAAGGGCGAGCGCGCGTTCCATCGGCGGCACTCCACGCGCATGATTACCCGCCTTCTCGTGGATGTCCGCGATGAGGCGCAGCACGACTTCCACGCTCGCACTGTTTGGCTTGTGCTTTTCCCGAATCGCCAGCGCCTTTTCCGCAAGTGAAACCGCTTCGTCGAACTTTTTTTGGCGTAGCTTTTCCCCCGCCTGCATGACGAGATCATCGGCTTCTTTGAGCGCCGCCTGGTCAGGGGAAGGAGCCGCCACGACAGCCGGTTTCTTTGGTGCACCAACAGCTTCGGGGGTCGCCAAAATCGACAGAAGCCCGACGATCAAAGCCTTCGTGAACGAATCGAGAGTGAGCATATCGGTTTAGCTTCGCGCCACACTTTACCGCGGGTGCCAAGACGGTACCATCGGCGCGCCATGCACCACTTCTACCGCTCTCTTGCCACGCTATCCACCACGTTTGTCTTCGTCCTCGGATGCTCGTCCGATCCGCCAAACACATCGGGAAACACCGGCGGTGCAAGCAGCGGAGGAGACCCGGACGAGCCGCGCGACTTCGTCGTCGGAGGTGCGAGGCCCGTGACCGTACACGTTCCTGTTGGAGTCGACCCGGACAAACCCGCACCACTGGTGATCCTGTTACATGGGTTCCGCGCCTCGGGGCTGGTCCAAGAGCTGGTTTTTCGCCTGGAGCCCGAATCTGATGCGCGCGGCTTCTTGTATGCGCATCCGGATGGCACCGTCAATACCGAAGGCAAGCGTTTTTGGAATGCGACGAATGCATGCTGCGATTTCGATCCGACCAACGTCGACGATGTCGCGTACCTGTCCGGCCTCGTTGCCGAAATTGGTCAACAATACGCAGTCGACCCGAAACGAATCTTCTTCACGGGTCACTCGAATGGTGGTTACATGTCGCATCGATTGGCGTGTGACAAACCCGAGCTGATTGCCGCCGTGGCGAGTTTGGCCGGGTCGACGTGGTCCGATTCGACGAAATGCGGTGCGGCTGAGCCAATCAGCGTGCTGCAAATTCACGGAACGAAGGACGATGCCGTGCTTTACGAGGGCGGAGCCAATGACTTCGCTTCGTATCCAGGCGCCGTCGAGACGATTGGCATGTGGGCCGAAAAGAATGGTTGCGATGCTGCCCCCGAAACCCTTGACCCGATCGATATCGATGCGCTGCTCGCTGGCAATGAAACGCTGGTCACCCGACATGCCAATTGCAAACCGGGCGGAGCCGCCGAATTGTGGACCATGCAAGAGGCTACGCACATTCCAGGGCTCGGACCGAATTTCACGACGAAGCTCGTGGATTGGTTATTCGCGCACCCAAAGCCGTGACAAACCAATCTAGGTTTTGAAGATCGCCCCGACGATCACATCGACCAAATCGCCGTATTGCATCTGAATGAGCCCTCCGCCTTCGGGCAAAGGCACTCGCGGCGGCTGGCCTTCACCCGGATCCCAACCCCACGGATTACGCAAAACCACTGCGGAAACGCGCCCATCCGAGCCGCGCACAATCCGTTCGACCGACAACCAATGAAATGAATTGAAGCGGAGGATGACCGGTACGCGGTCACCGTTCAACGATTCGGCGACGACCATTTCGGCGATCTCGCTCTTGGGCCTGGAAGCAATCGACACGCTCGTGCGACGTTCTCCCATCACGTCTTCGTAGATGCTGGCAAACCCCCAAATGGGCATCTGGGTATTGCCTTGCACGGCCGACCAAAAACTCTCGTCGTCTTTGTCGTTGTCGTAATCGAACAGCCAGCTCATCGCGGTGGCGTGATTCATGATCGTGGACTGAAACAATCGATCGATATCGACTCGCATCGTTTCGTCGCGCGCTATTGCCGTGCGAGGCAGCGTAATGGTGCGCCTCGAACGGAGCGTGGCTTGTCCCGAAAAACCAGTGATACCATCCGCCAGACGAACAAATTCGCTTGCATCCCGACGCAGAAGCAAATATTCGATGACGCCTGCGCCGCATGTTCCTCGTCCGACGCCTTGACGCACACGCAGCGGATTGTCCACGTGCCGTAACACCTGCCGCAAGAGCAAATCGGAATCGACTCCACCTTGCAAAACCAATTCGGGATGACGACCGGTCTTGGCCATGGTCGCTAAATTCGGGAGCAGTTTTCCCGAATGAAATCGCCCCGCAACGAAAAGCCTTTCGAGCGCCGAGATGGCCGGGGCATCATCCCCAATCGCGTCGCGAACACGTGCGAACATCGTTTGTCGATCCGAACCAAGCGGAGCGCTGGGAGCGGAGGTGCTATCGATGTCCGGCGGCGGAAAATCCGGGTCATCCGTCGCGGCCGGCCCCACCGTTGGCAATTCCGACGCATCCGTGAAAAAGCGCGAGTCGGTCGGCGTCATCACGCGTACTGGAGCCGCAGGACGAGGGGCCGGACGATTTGGATTTACTCCCACCGCGTGCGCCATCGCGTCGTGTAAACTCTTTTTCCGTCGCTCCTCGAGGCGCTGATCGAGCACCGAAAGCGTATCCGCATCGATATTCCCCGACTCGGGCAATCCTTCGGCAGCCTGAAAAGCGACCAGTGCTGCCCGAGTCCGCGGACCGAAATCCCCGTCGGGTTTGATTTTCGCCTCGAGAATCACCAGCGCCTTTTGCACCGCTAGCACGCTCGCGTTATTCGACCCTAGCGCAATCGTCGATTCGCCCTGGGCGACGGCAACGAGCAAAACGTCGTCTGCAAATTCTGGCGAAACTAGGATCGGGTCACTCATGTTCGGCTCGTCCCTTCATCCTGATCTCGAATCCAGGTTCTCGCATTCGAGCGCCAGAGCTACGCAAAAACACGCATGCACGCGCGGCAATGGTTCACGTTCGACAAACCGCGCCAGCGCCTCCATACCCAGGGCATGCTGACCAAGCGCGATGGCCCGAAGCGCACCAAAGGAATGTTTTCCCAGGAGCGCCAGGTTCTCGGGATCGTCGTATTCCGGTCCCATCGCGAAACGCAACGCTTCAATGCCGCGGCACACGAGCGCCGGCAGCATCAAACCACGACGTGGTGCTCGTATGTGCTCCAAAGGTTTGACCACGACGGCTTCGACACCGTTTGAGGTCAAATCTTCCCAGAATGAAATGCCTGCTCGTTCGCTGAGCGTTTCGCCAAGCGTTACCACGAAACGCCGGGTGGGGACGAAGAGCGCGGCATCGGTTTGAACTAAGCGGTCGATCAAGGTGGCTTGCTCGGAGAAACCTCGAGCCACCCACGAATGCCCTTCGGTGGCCAGAATTTGCACCAGCGCCACGTGAAGATTGTCCGGACGCACCGAAGAAGAATGGCGGCCCTTGTTCGCTTGGACAAACCGTTCGAGACGCTCTTTTCGTGTCGATAGTCGTTGCCGTAAAGATGCCACATCGACGCCGCGGCCCGCCGCTAGCGTGAGTTTTTTAATGGCAACATCAATGCTCGCCACATCGACCGACACCGGACGAGTTTTTCTTTCCGGAACGATATCTGCCTCGAAAATGACATAAGGTCCGTGGTCGCGAAACACTCCATTCGTTTCCACTGCGTGACGAATTTGCTCGATGAAAGCGTCTTCGACCGCGCGATCATTGAAATAGGCCCGCCCCGCCCGAGTGTACACGATCCCCGCTCGGCCAGCGTCTGCACCAAAGACCGTTTTCGCTGCGTGCGCATCGCGACAAACGATGATGACGACCCTGGTGCCCCGTTGTTGTTCTTGACAAACAACTCCTGACACACCATTTTTCCGATAATACGCAAATGTTTCTGCTGGGTGTTCGAGGGTCCCAGGAAGGCTGCTTGGATCGACCGGAGACAAGGCGGGAGGCAAATAGACGAGCCATCGCGGAT
>CAZETM010000103.1:0-19252 GCA_964514885.1 uncultured Polyangium sp.
GCCCCCAATACGCTCGGTGCAGGTAGGCGCAGGCACAGCCGAGCGTGTCCGAAACCCTCGGTGTAGGTAGGCGCAGGTACAACCGAGCGTGTCGGATGCGCTCGGATAGGGGTCGAAAGGTAAGGAAGACCCAGTCGGACTAGGTCGGATGAGGGTCGGGGTGGGTGGGTCGAGCGAGTCGAAGACGGTCGACGCGTGGCGTTTCGGGGGGCCGAGCACATCGGAGACGGGGGCGAGGGGTGCTTGCGGCTTGGAGTGGCCTTATTGAAGGCGGGCAAGTGGCCTAGCGTAATGTACGAGGATGCGAGGTTGGGGCCATGTGAAAATGTCCGTACGGCTCGACCAAGGCTATCGAAAATGGTCTCGTCGTCATCGCCGACCGTCGTCGTGGTTCGTGCCGAAGCTTGGCGCGCGAACATGTCGAAAAGTTGGCTCTTGCATGATGGCCCTAGTATCGGCGAACTGCGGGAGGTTCTCATGCGATTCTTGCGTTCGGTGGGTGTCGTAGCGGGTCTTGTTTCGGCGATGGGATGTGGAGGTGTCACGGTACGAGAGGTCTCGCCAGCCAGCCCTCATTCATTGCGAGCCATTACGGTCGAGCGAATACAAGGGTGCGCTACCGAGTTTGGTAAGGAGCTCGAAAGCGGAAGCTACAACATCCACTCTATTGTCAAGGTAGATCCGGACGGATACAAGCAGGGTGTTGAGATGGAGGGGATACCCGATACCGCGCCCAATCTGGCGACCTGTGTGCGCCTTGCTGTGCAGGATATGGAGATTCCGGCCTCCGTTTTCAATTTGCGTTCAAATCACTCGACTGCCTCGACGAACGCGCCCACGGTGGAACAACGTTCCTTGATGGGTAACCCCGCCGTTGTTGTGATCGTCGTAGTGGGTTTGGGTGAAATCGCAATCGAAGCAGGCGCATATACGATTCTCTTAGGGGTTACCGTGAAGGTTTTGGAAAAAGCAGCGGAGGACGTGGAAGAGAAAGGGTGGAAGGCGGTATGCATAGCGAAGTATGCTGCCTGCGTCGCCGCCGTGGGTACTTGGAAACGCGGAAATCATTTGGGAATCTCGAGATGCGCATCGTGCTTGGAGACGTGCAAGAAGGAAGAATCATGGCCTTCTGACATTGGCAATGGTTCCTGCGAATTTTGGAAACGAAATTGGAAATGAAGGGAGGTCGATGCCCATGGACGATGAAGACGATGTGTCACCCGATGAGATCGAATTTACCCAAAAAATTAGCGAGACCATTCTACATGAAATGGAATGGCCGTTCGATGCGGTGGCTCGCGAATTTCGCCGCATCGAGGAGGAATTTGTCGCCCGAGCGGGTGATAACAAGGAAATCGCCCTCGATTTCAAAAGGCGCATATCGAAGCATATTCTCGGTGCAGCGCTCATGGCCGACCAAACGCACGAGGTTTGTCGTGAGATATGGGAGGAGGTTGTCAAACGAGATTTCCCAGATCATGAACAGAAGCGGACCCACACTGTCATTTACGCTCGGTGCTGCCAAATGAACGGCGAATTCGCCGCCGGTATCGCCGTGCTCGAACCGCTCATCACCGAGATGGAGCAATTGCTCAAAGGCAAAGCGTTAAAGCGAAAAGAGCGTAAATGGTACGAAAAAGACCTCGCGACATCCCGCAAAATTCTCGACGAACTCAAAGCTGGGATCCGCAAGTGAAGCCGTGATGGCGTCATGCCGTAGGGCGGCTTGTCCTCATAGAGCTATAGCATCTCGCCGCCGCACGATACCGACCCAACCCACTCGCCGCCCCACGGCCCGCGTCGACCGCCGAGCGTGGGACGTTTTTCCAAGCCTATGCTGCGGACAAGCGGCTCATGTCCGTGCTTGCGCCGGCCGGCAAGAAGGCAGGGCGTCAAAGTTGTCGAGAGGTTACCGGTGCGAAATCAACGGAACTGCTAGACCTCAACGGGTTTTTCCACGATACTCTCGCCCGCATGCTCATCGGCCAGGTTGTCGACGGACGCTTCCGACTCGAAGCCTTCGTCGGCCAAGGCGGAATGGCGCGGGTCTTCCGCGCGCTCGATCACCGGACAAACGAACTCGTCGCGCTCAAGGTCCTTCTCGACGAAGAAGCCAACCGCGAACGCTTCGATCGTGAGGCCGAAGTGCTCGCGTCTCTGCAGCATCCAGGCATCGTTCGCTACATCGCGCATGGAGTCGCCGAACGGCACGCATACATCGCGATGGAGTGGCTCGACGGCGATCCGCTCGGCAGGCGCTTCAACAAGCCCATGGCCATCGCGGATGCAACAAACCTTTTTCTGCGCATCAGCGAAGCTCTCGCCGTCGCACACGAGCGCGGCATCGTGCATCGCGATCTCGCCCCCGGAAACATCATTCTCATCGGCGGTGATGTCGGCTGCCCCAAGCTGCTCGATTTCGGCATCGCGCGAGTCGGCGGTGCTTCGCGTGAACTGACGCGACGAGGCGCATTGCTCGGATCCATGGGCTACATGGCCCCCGAACAAGCACGTGGAGACAAAAGTCTCGATACGCGTGCGGACATCTTCGCGCTCGGATGTCTCATGTTTCATGCGCTCACGGGCAAACGTTTGTTCGAGGGAGGAGATTCGCTCGCGTACCTCGTGCGAGTCGTCGTCGAAGATGCTCCGCGCCTCGGAACGTTACGCCCGGACGCACCCCAATGGCTCGAAGCGCTGCTCGGCCGCATGTTGGCGCGATCCCCCGCGGACAGGCCTAACAACGCGACGGCACTCGCGCGCGAGCTTGATCGCGTCGCATCGCTCGACAATGACGAAACCACAGTCGATGGCACATCGACACTCGAACAGACCGCCTCACTAGGCGCAGCCGAACAGCGCGTCCGCTGCATTTTGCTCGTGCAAGCGCCCGATCGCCCGAATGGTTTTACCGATGCGCGAGCACGGCTCGATCCCATCGCTGCAAGTCTCGAAGGCACTGTGGAAACGCTGCTCGACGGACACTTGCTCGTCACGTTTCGATCTGCGCGCAACGCGATGGACGAAGCTGCGCGTGCGGCTCGTTGTGCTCTCGCGTTTGGTGCGATGCTCGAAGGCGAGCGCGCCGCGATCGTTGCTGTTCAAAGTTCTGGGGAAAACCTCATCGATACCACCATCGATGATCTTTTACCGTTGCTCGAACGCGCGCCCGAGGACGCCGTTGCGGTCGATGACGTGACCGCTGGCCTACTCGGAGCTCGCTTTGACGTCGGTGGAGATGCTCGAGGTTTGTATCTGATGGGCGAGCGTGACGTCACCGAACAAGCGCGCACGCTCCTCGGAAAACCCATGCCCTTCATTGGCAGGGATGCCGAACTTCAACAGATCTGCCGGCTCATTGAGCAAACCGAGCGAGATCGAACTGCGCGTGCAGTGATCATCACGGGCGAAGACGGCGTGGGCAAATCTCGCCTACGTCAGGAAATCGTGCATTGGATCGGCGCACGTAATCGTCCCGTCGAAGTGTGGATCGGCCAGTGCGATTCGATTGCCGCGGGCGCTTCGTTCGGTCCGCTTGCCAAAGCCATTCGGCGCATATCGAACCTGACCGCAGGCGAGCCGCTCGCCGTTGCTCATCGCAAGCTTCGCGCGCGCATTGGCAGACACGTCGATCCATTACGTGCCGCAACGGTGACCGAGTTCATCGGTGAATTGGCTGGTTTGCCTTTCGAAACCGAAGGCAGGCCGCAACTGCTCGCTGCCCGACGTAATTCGATGCTCATGTGGGATTCGATCCGCCGAGCGTTCGAGGAGTTTGTCGTGGCGGAATGCCAAGCCGGCACCATCGTCTTCGTCCTGGAAGACATGCACTTTGGTGACGTTTCCACCGTAGCGCTCATCGATGCGGTCCTGGCCAAACGTATTCCGTTCGTCGTCATTGCATTGGGTCGGCCCGAGCTGTGGCGGCAATTCTCCGACTTATGGGCCGCGCGCTCACCGCTCGTTATGTCGCTTGCCCCGCTTTCGGCTCAAGACAGCCAAGCTTTCATTCGCGCAGCGCTTGGTCCCAAGGGCAAACCCGCATTCATCACCCATATTGCCGAACGTGCTGGTGGAAACGCGTTTTTCCTGGAAGAACTGATCCGTACGGCCGTTCGTGGCAAAGACCAAGCTTTGCCGGAAAGCGTCGTCGCTGTCGTACAGGGCATGCTCGAACAAATCGACCCGCGTGCACGGCGTGCATTGCGAGCCGCGAGCATTTTTGGTGATGGCTTTACCAAGACAAACCTCATGGCCCTGCTCGGTGATGACGCCCGAGATGCCGGAGCATTACTAGACAAACTCTGCTCGCTCGAAGTGCTCGAACAACAAGAGCCAAGCTTGACGCCACACGGCGGGTTTGTTGCGCAATACTCATTTCGTCATGCGTACGTGCGAGAAACCGCGTATTCGATGCTCACCGAGGAAGACCGCATTCTTGGCCATCGACTTGCGGCCAGGCACCTCGCCCAACTCGGCAACGTCGACGATTCTCAATTGGCCGAACATCATGAGCGCGCGCGCGAGCCGCAACGAGCGGTGCGTTATTTTGCCCGTGCAGCAACACAAGCTTTGGGCGGCAGTGACCTTGCCCGCGCCATAACGCTCGCCGAACGAGGTATAACGTGCGGCGCAATCGACGACGACCTCGGTGGATTGCTGGTCATTCAAGCCGAAGCACACCGATGGCGGGGACAAAATGTCGATGCCGTCAGATGCGCCACCCAAGCACTCAATGTGCTCGTTCGAGGCACCGACAGTTGGTGCTCCGCTGCGTACGAACTTGTTTCTTGCGCGCTGCAGCTCGGCGATGCCACGCCGCTCGATTACATCGTTCCTTCGCTCTCCGAGATTGTCGCGACCAACTCGACGCGAAGACCAGCGGTCGTCATTGCTTGTGCACGCATTGCCAGCACGCTTTTCATGTCCGGACGGCGCGACATGGCCGAATCCATGTTGCAGCTCGCAATCGCACACGAAGCCGAAATCGCCTCGAAAGATCCTTCCGTACGTGTACGCGTGCACGAGGCGCGCGTCGTGCGTGCATTCGCCTTGGGTGACTTGGCGGCTGCCGCAACGCTCGCAGAAGAATTGATTCGCGAACTCAATGAGCTTGGCGACGTCCGCAACGTCGCTCTTCACCGCAGCAACCAAGGCGTTGCGCTCAATGCCATGGGCGCGTATGCCGACGCTGAAAGAACTTTGCGTGCCGCGCTGGAAGCTGCCGAGCCATTGGGCCTGGCGCGAATTCTATGTGTGATTCAACAAAACCTCGGTTTTACTTTGGCGCACACCGGTCGCATCGACGAAGCGCAAACGCTCTTGTCGCGTAGCATTCGCGAATCGATTATGCAGCGCAATCGTCGTTTGGAGGCTGGGGCGCGTATTTATTTGGCCATCGCGGCTCTTTATGCTCGCAAGCTGGACATTGCCGTAGCGGAAGCCCGAGCCGCGGTCGATGCCATGGGCGACGCAACTTCGACGGGAATTTATGCACTCGGCGTGCTTACGCTCGCGGAAGTGATGTGCGGGCGTAACGAAGATGCATCGCGCTCTGCGGAACGCGCCATGGCTGCACTCGAAAAGCATGGGGGCGTGGTCGAAGAGGGCGAGGGCATATCGCGGCTAGCGTATATTGAAGTGCTCGTAGCGCGTGGGGATGAAACGGCCACGAGACGTGCGCTCGTTATCGCCAAAGAACGATTGGAAACGCGAGCGAATTCGATTACGAGACCCGAATGGCGGCGATGTTTTTTGGAAGTCGTGCCCGAGCACAAGCGTACGCTGGATTTGGCCGCGCATTATCGAGTGTAATCGTCAAGTACGCGCGAACGCAGGTAGTGCGGCCCGCTTCGCGCGTCGAGCCAGAGCCATGATTAGCCCCGCCAAACCCAAAGCGATCGCGGCAGCTTGACTGCGTTGTTTTCGATCTTGCGGCGAATCACCCTTTGGCGGCAGCATTGCAGCGGGGGAAACCTCGGTGCACGGAACATTCGCTTTTCGCCCCGCTTGTATCCAATTGTCGACTTCGGCTTGCTTCGGCTCGGCCTCTAGAACCAAGTCTTTTTCCAGAGCCACGCGCGACAAATTCCCTTCGAGACGCGTCACCCACACGCTTGCAGGATGCATTCCGGTCAGCGCCACGGCCAAATCGTCCAGCTTCACGTCGGGCTGACTTTCCGGCGCTCCGCACTCGAAATCGCGCATATCGATTTGCCCCGGCATGACGTCGACACACGTGCCATTCGGATCCGTGCAGGGATCCACCACGAGGTCCATGCTGGATGCGTATTGGTTGAATTTATCCGCGCATGACGATTCTGCCGTTTCGCCATTGACGAATCCTGTTGCGGCAAAAAACTTGCCAATCGTGTCCATGTTCCCGAGCTGAGTCGAATACACGTTTGGATTACCCACGCCATTCGTCAGCGGAGACAACAACGAGCCTTGACGAGCGTAGGAGCCGAGCCACGTGCGTCCCTCGTCGAGCGCCAGCATTTCGACGCGCCGTTGTGCATAATCCGAAGAGCTCGTCGCATAGTCCCACGTAACGAGCGCCGGGTACATTGCCGTATTGGGGAAATTCTGCGCTTGCCAGCGACCTTCACCAATGACGAACAACGTCACCGCGGTATTCGCACCCGTTCCTGCCGCTACCATTCTCAAGGGCAACGCGGGAGATGCACCCGGCGATACCACGCGCACGGGTTTCATGCTTTGCACGCCGAAATCCGGCTGAAGACGCATGACGATGAAGTTGAAACCTTCCGACTGGTATTGATCGATGATCGGCTGAATCGATTCGTCGATCGCAAATCCATATGTCGACAACCAATCGACGAGCACGCCGGGAACGTTCGCCTGCAGTGTCAACACTTCATAGGGACCCACGACGGCGCGATCGACCACTGTTACCGGGGGCGGAGCGGGCGGATCGTTAACTCCTCCAAAGTCTCCTGCTCCTGCTGCCATATCAAACGAAGCCCCGGACGCGTCGGCGCTGCCGCAAGCGCATCCGCTACCACCGCCTTCATCAAAGCCGCCCGGAAAGAAGTCGTTACCATTAAATGGGGCGCAATTGAGCGGCGGAGGCGTAACGCGCGTCGTCGTCGCCGCATCGAGCGTCTCGAACCATGCACTGCTGGCCAGCTCCAGATACGCCCCGGGTTTTACTGGTAGTACCCAGGCAAACTCCTGGGGATTTCCGGCGTATTCGACCTGATCCCAGAGCACCGTTTGCGTCTTTGAAATCGAGAACGCCATTCGGTGTCCCGTCACGACCGTGGTTTCGGGATCATTCGACGGATGAAAACATCCGCCGCACGCGTGCGCATCCGAAGTTACCAAAGACGACGCTGCCAGCATCGATGCCCCGGCGAGCGCAAGAAGTCGAGAAGTTCGTTTCATTGGAAAAGCTCCTTGGTCGAGGGCTCGGCCGCGTGGGTTCCGCGCCTTCGCCTCGCCGATTGCAGCCTAAACCAATTCCACTGGTTTGTATAGCGCCGTCATTCCTTGGGCAGCCGGTTGCCGTTACGGTACCCGCCCATCACCTCGCGAATTTCGTCTTCATACAAAAAAGTACCGCTGTATTGCTCCACCTCGCCATCCAGCAAAAATCCCAAGTGCAAATGCCAACTCCCATTGGCGACTCCGGACGTGCCGAGCAACTCTCCTGCTTCGACCCGCGTACGCGGCGACTGTCCTTCCGGCTGCACGGCCACGATCTTCGACAAGTGCGCGTAATAGATGTGCGTCACCTTGCGAACCTGATAAACAATGGGCTCGTCCAATTCGATACGCACACAATTCGCGGTATCTCGAGGTCCCGTCCAAAGCGTATGACCCGTTTCTGCATAATCGATCCATCCCGAAGCAATCGCATACACGGGCATTTTGATGCCCATTACATCGAGCCCTGTATCGGCACGATATCCCGACACGACTCCGCCGGGCATTGGATTATAGATCCCGCTCGGCAGCATTTTTGATTTTGGTCCTGCTGGCCATTGTGGCGGCTCAGGTTTTACCGGAACGTCCATTTTTGCCAACCGCGAATCCGAGCGTTCTGCATGCGGCGCTTGCACCGCCGGCACTGCGATGTCGGGCGCGAAGAGCCAAAACGGCGGCAGCGGCGGCGTCATCTTCACCGGCGGCGCAGGAGGTTGACACCCGAAGAGCCCAGCCATCAGCGCGCAAACGAGCGGTAAATTCGTGGTCACGATCCTTCATCGGACGAGGGGCTCATTTTGTGACGACGACGATTGCTCGGCGCGAAGTTTTTTTCATCCTCAACCCAGGCAGCATGGAAACTATCTCGACTCCGTCCTCTGTTCACTCACCGCAGCAGACCAAAATCAAACGCTTGCACTTACTTCGACGAGCGGTAAAGCTTCCGACCATGACGTCGGATGCTCAGCAAAAACCGGTTGATGGGCCGAACGCCGAGCCAGTGGCGGCAACGGCAACGACCGTTCCACGGATGTATCGCGCCATGAAGCCTGATTCGAGCGGCGAGGCGCCCATGATCGGCCGCACCAACCTCGCGTTGGGCGCTCGCGTGCCTCGAGATGTTGCTTGGGTCGATGAACAGACGGAACAGGTTGGTCCTGGAAAAGGAATGTCCGTCAATCGAAGTGCTCGCGATATTTACCCTGGTTTTTTGCCGCGTCGACTCAAGCACTTAAATCGAAATGCCACCGGCAATGACAACGTGCGCGTCTTTCGCATGGGGCACGGACCGTTTGTTTCGAGTCCCGCCTCGTCCAATCTCCACTTTCGTGCAGACGCGGGTATTTCGCCGAGCCATGGGGAGATCGAGCCGAATCATCCGATGCCGCTCGAAGACTATCAGCACGCACTCGAGCAAACACAGAGCCAATGGATCATCGATGAAACCTGACCTCGCACGCACGACTCCTGCCGCTCATTCGTTGGCGGACATCAAGGATCCGGCGCATGCGCTCGAATCCATGACGCTCGAAGTCCATCGCCTGATTGCCCAGGAAAAGGGGGACACACCGGAAGCCGACACGCTACGCGAGAAAATGTACGATGTCTGGTTATCGCTAAGCCCTGGTCACCAAGCGCTGCTCGATAATTTGTCCGGAGATCTTTATATGCTCCAGGGCGAGGAAAGCCTGGAACAATCAGAAGACGCAAAGCAGACGCTTCATGATCTAGGCGCTGCTGGAACGGCCAAAAACTGGGTATTGGCCCTCGAGCTCTTGCGGTATCGACTGCCTATCGACGAGCACCAAATTGCCTATTTTCGGGGGCGGTGTTACGGCGAGCTAGGATATCACCAAGCCGCGTTGGCGTTTTTCAAGCATGCCGAAAAGCTCTGCTCGACAAACGAGAACTATCGATATTTGACGCTCGATGCATTGCTACGACTTCATCGCATAGACGAGGCTCTGGAACGGGCCAACGCCATTTTGCGAGAAACATCTCCACCGACATCGTTGCTTTTCAAGGCTGCAAATGTACTCTTTCGCGCTGCCAGCGATTTCGACGAAAGTGTAGCAAAAACCGTTTATCAACGTGTGCTCATCGTCTTGGCTCGTGCCTTTCAAGAGGATAACCAGCTTCCTCCGCAAAAACGCATCAAATCGCTGATCGCGGGAGGTTATGTGGTCGCGGGCTTTTGCCACGAATACTTGGGAGACGATAACCTCGCCGCGCAGGCATATACCCAAGCGATTCAAATCGACCCCGATAACGACGCCGCGATCACTGCACGAGGTCTACTGCTCTATGGCTCCGATAGAGCACGAGCGTTGCTCGATTTCGAACGGGCGGCAAGCGCACGCACCGTACTAGTATGGCCCTACTTTTTCCTGGCCATTGAGGCACTCGAAAATGGCGAATACTCGCGATGTCTAGAAATGGCCGATCACTCCGTCAAAAGAACGACAGATCCGTCGCTCCTAGCGAATTTGTACGAGTGGATGGGGATTGCCGCTGCCCGTCGTGGGGAATCCATTGAAATGGCGGTTCAGTATTTGAAGAAAGCATACTCACTCGATCCGTTCAACGAGCGCGTTGAAGGGAACCTTCAATTGCTCCTTGCGGATGCCCCGAACACTGCGGCATTTAGACTTGCCAACGATATTTCCCCGCTCCAAGCAAGTGAGCGTCTCCGAGAAGGGCTTCGCCCGGCTGCTTGATCAGCCCTCCCCACATTCCACCGCCCCCAAAAATAATCGGGAACTTTTCGCCCCTCCCGATGTTCTGCATGCCCGCGGTCGTGTTGGCGCTGCAAATGGCTTGCGGTCGCCATTGGCTCCACATCTTCGCTTCGGGCCTGTCCAATGGGTATGGCAATCACTGACGCATGGCAGGACGGGACAAACGCTGAGCGCTCGGACGGACAGCCTGTCGCGCCCCGACTTACGCATCAGCTAAAACCTGCTTCCTCAGCCGCTGTGCATGTACCATCCCCCCTCACGGTCATGACCGGCGCGAACCTCCCCGACGAGCCCATCCCCGATCTCTTGTGCGAATCGCCCGCCCTGCGCCTCGATCTCGAAGACCTCCACCAAGCGCTCGTCTTCGGTTTCACCCTCGGAACCGCCAGCGAATCCTTCGATCGCGTCCTCGCCGCCGCATCGCTTCCGCCTTCCACGTGGGATCCTACTGCCTTCGAACGCGACATCTTCCTCGAAGATCTCGCCCGCAAATCGCTTCGCATTCGTATCGCCGGCAAAACCGTCACGCCCTGTTTCCCTTATCTACTCCGCGTGATCTCCGAGCCCCCGCGAGATCTCTCCATCGTCACCATGCGCCAACGCATCTTCGCCGAACTGCAAAGCTCGCCCAAAATGCGCCAGGATTTCGAGCGAATCTACGTTCGTCTCGCCGAACTCCGTCACGAGTTTTGTTCCGAAGGCGGAAACCGACAAGCCCGCACGCATCGACGCATGGAGATACTCCGCGGCATCCACGACATCATCAACGACCTCGCCAAGTCCTTCGAAAGCGCAACGTCTGCGCTCAGCCGCCTGCCCGCTTTTGCTTTGAGCACCAAACAAACGGAAAGCTTCCGAAGGCTCGAAACGCTGCTCGACCATGACGGACATCTCGGCACCGTGAATCTCCAAGTGCGTGTCGGAGCCGATGGAAGCTTGCGCCAGTTCGATATCGTGCGCGTGGCCGAGAACCAAGAAAACCCGCACTACGTTTCGCCATTCTCGCGGTTTTGGAATCGCATTGGTCTGTTGTTTCGAGGCTTTCGCGTAACAGCGGGCGAAATCATGGAGCGACTGCTCGACGACGTCTTCGGAGGCCTCGAACGACCGGTAGCATTTTTCATCCAGCTTTTGGGCGACATGGAGTTTTACTTGGCCGGTCTGGGTTTGTCCGACCTAGCCAAGGAAAAAGGGTTGCCGGTTTGTCTTCCCGAACTCGTGCCCGATGCGGCCGTCGGTATGCACGTCACGCGCATGTACAACCCGCTGCTGCTTGCAGGCAAATTCAAACCCGTTCCGTGTGACGTATCGACGAAACGCCGCGATGCTGTCGTGATGGTCACGGGTCCCAATTCGGGCGGGAAAACCAGGCTTTTACAGTCGCTCGGCTTGGTGCAGCTCTTGGGACAAACCGGGTGTTTCGTCACGGCCGAAAAGGCGACGCTCCCGATGCTCGGAGGCATGTTCGTGTCGCTCATCGAAGAAGCAAAGAGCGATCAGCCCGAAGGTCAGCTCGGTATGGAGCTGATGCGTATTCGGCGCCTTTTCGAGGAGCTGGGGTTTTCCTCGTTGGTTTTGCTGGACGAACTTTGTTCCGGGACGAACCCTTCCGAAGGTGAAGAGATTGCGCGGCTCGTGATCTCCCTTTTGCCGGACCTCGAGTCACCCGTGTTCATGACGACGCATCTACTCACGCTTGCGACGCGTTTATCGGAAGAACCGCCCGTACCAACGCTCGAATTCTTGCAGGTCGAGCTTGATGGAAACGATCGTGCGACCTATCAATTCGTGCCCGGAGTGGCGAAAACATCGCTCGCGCACAAGACGGCGGCGCGACTCGGTGTGACGCGGGACGAGCTGGTGACGTTGATAGCGAAGAAAAAGCTCGGCGAAGAGCCAAAGCTGGCGAAACGCAAGGCGAACCGAGGTGCGACGCCGGAAAAGCCTGCGTACGAAAGCCGACTGAAAAGGCCGACTCGATTTAGATAAGTGAATGCAGTACCATCCGCGTTCGCGAGAGGACGAGCGGACCATGGAACGAACGAGCCGAAAGATCCCGGTTACAGAACGACAATTTCTGTGGGTTCAAGACGACGACAAAGGCGAAGTCACGCTCCACGTAGGTCCCACGATGGTGTCGCCGACAGCGGCCGATCGCGTGGTGATCGACGACGGGTTGGGAGGGTTTCGCGAGGATAACACGGGCAAACCGCAAAGCATGGTCGAGCTGGGCGACAACCAGTATTCGGTGCTTTTTAATCCTTTGCTCGAAGCGGACTCCGGCCCGAATGGTCGATTCAAAAATGGCCGCAATGAATCGCGTCCGCTGCGTAATGGCACGCGATCGATGATTCCCGGTCCGTGCTCGTTTTATCTGCGCCCGGGGCAACGAGCGGACGTGCGAGATGCGCACGAATTGGCGTCGAATCAATACCTTGTGGTGAAAGTCTACGGCGAGGTCGATGGTGCCGCGCCCTATTACGAAGTCACCGCGCGCTCGGCCACCATTACCAAAGCCACAGCGGAAAACCTCGACGAGAAGTCGGAACAGGAAAACGCTAACCGCGCGCCGGTGGCGCTCAAACGCGGGCAGCTCATCGTCATTCGTGGCCTCGATACGCAATTTTACATTCCGCCGACGGGTGTGGATATCGTGCCCGATACGTCGATCGACGATAGCGGAGCATCGATCAGCGCGGCCGTTGCGCGTCAGGTGCTCGGGCAAATGGGCGCGGAAACGTCGCGCGAGGAGATTGCGTACCAATCAGCGGAAATGCTCGCGGACGACGAAGACTCGTTTGCAGTCAAAGGACAAGCGCGGTCGAAAGTCCCTAATCAATACATTGATCAATCGGCACGCGGGCGCGGTCGAAAACAAGTGTCTCCTCAGGCTCCTGCGGCCCCCGGTCCGGCTCCGGCAGCGGCTCCGAACTTTACAGCTCAAACGAATGTCTCGCAAGCTGCCGTGCAAGATCTATTGGCTTCGAGCACCGTGCGCAGGGCAATCGAAGCGGAGGCCAGACAAGCGCGGCTCATTCGACGCGCCGTCGTGCTCAGCGAAAAAGAGTATTGCGTCATCGTCGATGCCGACGGAAAACGCGAAATCAAAGTTGGTCCGGCCAGGGTTTTTCCGGGTCCGTACGACACCTTCATGACCGAAGGCTCGCGCAATCGTGTGTACGACGCGTACGAGCTGCTTCCGCAACGAGCTTTGTGGCTGCGCGTCATTGCGCCCATCAAGAAGGCGGACCTGGCGACGAAGGTGCCTCGCGGCTTCGAGCTGTCGAAGGACGAATATTTCCCCGGCGACGAATTGCTCCTGACGGGCGTATCGACGTTTTTCGTGCCCTTCAATGAAATCGAGGTGCTGTCGCCGGAAACCGGTCAAGCGGTGGTCGGAAATGATCACAGCCGCGTATTCATCGAAGCGCTCGGCATCGACCAGAAGAGCGGCATTTACGTGCGGGACTTGGCCACGGGCGAAGTGCGCCTCGTGCGCGGAAAACAATCGTACCTCGTCGATCCACGTAAAGAAGTGCAAGTCACGCGCAACGTTCCCACGGACGATTGGAACTTGTGGATTGCCGCGAACGAGCCGCACAAACGCTCGAGCAAACCCATTACGACACCTTGGGCGCTATCGATTACGGTACCCAACAATACGGCGGTGCTCATCACGAGCGCGAATTCGCGGCGAGTGGTCGAAGGTCCGTGCGTCACGCTGCTTGGATATGAAGAATCGCTCACGGCGCTATCGCTTTCGACGGGTACGCCGAAGAGTGACGAAAACCCGCTCAATACGTGTTTCTTGCGCACGGTGGGTAATCGCATTTCGGACAAAATCACCGTGGAGACCTCGGATTTCGTCAAGATTAGCGTGAAGGTGTCATATTCGGTGGAATTCTTGGCCGACCACAAAGAGCGCTGGTTCAACCACGAAAACTACATTCAATTCTTCGTCGACCGCTTGCGCTCGATCGTACGTAGTCGTTGTCGCTCCGTATCGCTATCGACGTTGTGGCCCCAATTGCCGTCGGTTTTACGGGACACACTGCTTGGCGAGCGCAAAGATGGCTCGAGGCCGGGAAGGCTCTTCACGGAAAACGGCACGCTTTTGACCGAAGTCGAAGTGCTCGGGGCCGAAATCGAAGATCGCGAAGTCGCCGCGTTGATGCAAAAAGTGCAAACGGAGAGCGTCACGCTGGCCATTGGCGATAGAAAAGCGCAAGAATCGCTCGTTTCGGCCAAGCTGCGCGCCGAGGTGGAACGACAAACCCAGGAATTGCTCGGGGAAGCTCGGGTTCGTGCCGCCAAACTCGACGAAATCAGTCGCAAATTGGCGCATGAAGCAGCGTTATCGGCAGCACGCGAAGAAGAAGCGGTGCGTCGTGAGCGACAAACGCTGGCTGACGAGCGTGAGGCCGCCACGCAAAAGTCACGATTGCTGCGAGACGTGGAAGTCAAATCGGCCGAATACGAAGCCGTGCGCAAAGACGCGGAAGCTCGCTCCGAAGCGCAACGACTGCTCAATCAGGTACAGGTGGATTTCACGTCGCGCATTCGGGAGCTGGAAATCAAGCTCATCGAGGCGCAATCGGCAGCGACGGTGGCCGAACGTCAAGCCGTACAGCGACAGCTCGTCGAAGCCATGGTGGGCCTCGGCGACAAACTGCTGCTAACCGAGGTCGCCGAAAACATGAACCTCGTCAGCCTCTTCAAGGGCAAAGACGTGGGCACCATTCTGTCCGAAGTCGTCGGCGGAACGAAAGTGATGCACACGCTACGCTCGGTGATTGAATCGTCGAACGATAAGTCGGCCTGACGCCTGTCCGGGCAAATATTGGACCTCAAAACGATTCGGCGGTGTTTGTCCGGGCCTGCGAAATGGCCTTCAGGACAAACACCGCTCGGCGCAAAATCACCACCGCCACTTCGTACGGCAGCGGCTCTTCGTACTCGAGCGATGGATCGAAGAAGGCCTCCCGTTCGTTCGTACGAGTTCGTACGATCGGATCTGCGCCGTAGGGTCCATGCGCAGCTTCGAGCAGCCGCCGAGCGCGACCATGAGTCGCCCTCCGAGCCCGTATCGAACCATGCACGCTGTTCGCACTCGGAACTCGTGGGCAAGGTTCGGACCGAGTGACGTTCGGGCCTGGTTCTGATACACCGTGGAACATGGAAAACGCAGGTTTGCCCCGGACATCGAATTACGGCCTCTTGAAAACCTGCGCGGCGATCGTGCTCCTGTTTGGCGCGACAAACTGCGAGGGTTGCGGCAAAGAGTCAGCGTCTACGTCTCAACCCGAAGCGACGAATCGGATCCGACCGCAGCTCGACATCATGGCCGCACGACCTCCAAAGCTCACGGAGGCGAAGCTCTTGCCGCTGCCGGCGTTGGCCCCGGAACTCGAGCCAGGACGAGCGGCTGCGCCTGGATCTGCTGCACCGTCATCATCGGCTGCCACGTTGCCGGCGCCGTCGGCGTCAGCCGCGACAAACCCAACGACGAAGCCCACCACGACACCACCGATCGTGGCTCCCAAAACGACCTCGGGAACGCCGTCGATCAGGCAGAACACCGAGACACCTGGGCCGATGGCTCCTAGGCCCGTGCCGACCATGTGATTCGACTCGAAGCCGCACAGCAAGGTTGTCAAGGCGCGTGAACTCATGGCAGATTCGTTCATCGTTCGACGAGCGGGGCCATGACTGAAGTAGCGCGACGCGAGCAGATTCTACAAGCAGCCGAGCGCTTGCTGGAACATTACGGGCCGCAAAAAACGACAGTGGCCGATGTGGCACGCGAGGCCGGCGTTGGAGTCGGCTCGGTGTACCTCGAGTTTCCGTCAAAAGAAGCGATCATCGAAGCGCTTTCGCGAGCCCGTCACGACGCGGTGCTGGCGGCGATGCGAGCTGCAGCGGCGCAGAGCGGTCACGCGTGGAGTACACGGCTATCGGCTGTGATGGACGCGCGTTTGGAAGCGTATTTCGCGCAAGCCGCGTCCGGGATTCACGCACGGGATTTGTTTTACTGTACGAACCCGGCGGTCAAAATCGCGTCGCAATGGTTTCACGACGAAGAACGAGCGCTCGTGACGGAAATGCTCAATGCCGGCGTACATGCGGGCGAATTCGAGGTTTCCGACACAGAGCTGATGGCTCGCGTCATTCTGCGTGCATACAGCCATTTCACGCCGCCGTGGATTTTATGCGGCAATCACGACGAAACTCGGAAGCTCATGGTGGCGATGCACGACTTGGTGCTGCGCGGCATTATGCGTCGAAATCAACCTCGACGTAAACGCGAAGCGATCTGAAATGGTTTGTTAGCGAGCGGCTAACGCGACGCGTCCCGCAAGATCTTGGCAGCGACGATTTCGCCCGTCGAAAAATCCGTGGCACGGAATATTTGCCCCATGCCGTCCGCTCCAGCTTGCTCTTCGATGATCACGCGCAATCGTACAGAGTCTTCGTTGCTTCGGGCGAAACACGGTCCTACGTTCCCCATCTTTGGTGACCAGAAACACCTCCCGACATCAAACTCACGCATCGTCATCTCCCCCCGTTGACGGAACTGTGAACGAGTTTATTGTTCGTTCACTCTTCGGGCTACAGCTAGGCAAAGCCAGCCGTACGACGAGGAGCCAATTTCGGTCCCCCAAGGAGTCTCACGATGACTACGCTGCGTGATAACGCCAATCTTCCTTCTTCTCCTTTTCCTGTGCTCCCGCTTCGCAATGGTGTTCTCTTTCCAGGTACGGTAATCGCTCTGCCCATTGGTCGCGAGCGCTCGATTGCATTGGTTCGGACGTTGACCAAAGGCGACGTCATTGGTGTCGTGACGCAGAAAGACCGCAACGTCACTGATCCGGCGGATGACGACATTCATCAGCTCGGCACGTTCGCTCGCGTCGTGGAAACAGGGCGTTTACCGAGTGGTGACATGCGGTTGGTCATTGAGGGCGTGGCACGAATGCGCCTCGGTGCAATCGCGCAACACGATCCGTTTTGGCTGGGCGAAGGACATCCCGTGGAAGAGACGGGCGGCGATACGGAGGAAGCGCGGCTTTTTGCGCGAGCGCTGTTCGATCAAGTTCGCGAGCTTGGGCGAGGAATCGAAAACTCGATTGGTGTATCCACGACGGACGAAGATCCGGCTCGATTTGCCGATAGACTCAGTGCCGTGCTGGGTTTGTCGTCGGACAAAGACATGCGGCTGCTCGAAGCATTGGACGTAGTGGAACGATTGCGTCTGCTCGCTGGGTTCGTCCTGGAACAGAAGTCGCTTTCGGAGGTCAAGCGCAAGATCGAGCAAGACGTGCGGCGTGAAATCGGCAATCAACATCGCGAGGCGATTTTGCGTGAGCAGCTTCGGGCCATCAAAAAGGAGCTTGGGGACGACAAAGGCGAAAACGACGTCGAGGGTTTGCGCGAGCGGATCGCGAAGGCGAATTTGCCTGACGAAGCCAAAGCAGTGGCAAATCGGGAGCTGGAACGGTTGAGCACGCTTTCACCGCAGCAAGCCGAATACAACGTGATTCGGAATTACCTCGAATGGATGGCCGATCTTCCGTGGAATACACGCGCCGATGCGAAAGACGACATCGATGTGGTGGCGAAGAAATTGGACGACGACCATCACGGGCTCGAGGAGGTGAAGAAACGGATATTGGAGCACATTGCGGTGTTGCGTCTGAAAGGAACGACCAAAGGCAGCATTCTGTGTTTGGCGGGTCCGCCCGGAGTTGGAAAAACTTCGATTGGGCAATCGATTGCGGAAGCGACGGGTCGTCCGTTCGTGCGAATTGCGCTGGGAGGCGTGCGTGACGAGGCGGAGATTCGAGGGCATCGGCGCACGTACGTAGCGGCATTGCCTGGGCGCATCATTCACGGGATGAAAAAGGCCAAGGCGAAGAACCCGGTGATGTTGCTCGACGAAATCGACAAGCTGGCTGCGGGGTGGGCAGGCAATCCGGAAGCCGCGTTGCTCGAGGTGCTCGATCCGGAGCAGAACAAGACGTTCCAGGATCATTACTTGGAGCAGCCGTTCGATTTGTCCGAGGTGCTCTTCATTTGCACGGCGAATGATTTGAGCCAGCTTTCAGCGCCATTGCGTGACCGCCTGGAAGTGATCGAAATGGCCGGCTACACGCAGGACGAGAAGATTCACATTGCTCGGAAGCATTTGATTCCGAAGCAGCTCGCGGCGCACGGGATTGCAGACGGAACCTTGACGATTTCCAACGACGCGCTTTTGAACATCGTGCGTAGTTACACTCGGGAAGCTGGGGTTCGTCAATTCGAGCGGGAAATCAAAAAGCTTTGCCGCGCTCTTTCGCTGGAAGTGGCGCGAGCAAAAGACGAAAAACCGAGCCTGCACGTGGACACGGATAACCTGCACAAGTATCTCGGTAAAGAAAAGTATTTCTCGGAAATGGCCGAGCGAACGGCCGTGCCGGGCGTAGCGACGGGATTGGCGTGGACTCCAGCGGGAGGCGATATTCTGTTCATCGAGACGAGTCGGATGCCGGGCAAAGGGCGCGTGGAAATCACGGGGCAACTCGGCGACGTAATGAAAGAATCGGCAAAAGCTGCGCTTTCGTATGTGAAGAGTCACGCGGAGGAGCTGGGCGTGGACACGGATAAGCTCGAAGTACAGGATTTGCACATTCACGTACCGGCGGGAGCGGTGCCGAAAGACGGCCCGAGTGCGGGCGTGACGATGTTCACGGCGCTGACGTCGCTGCTTTCGTCGCGCAGAGTGCGTAGTGACACGGCAATGACGGGCGAATGCACATTGCGTGGGCGCGTATTGCCGGTGGGTGGAATCAAAGCGAAGGTAATGGCAGCGCATCGAGCGGGAATCAAGCGGGTGATTTTGCCGCAACGGAATGCGCGTGACATCGACGACGTGCCGGAAGAAGTTCGCAAAAGCATGGAATTCGTGTTTGCCGAAGATATGACTCAGGTGCTTGCCGCGGCGCTCGAAGACGTGCCGGGTCCCGTCGAGACACAAGCCGCGGGTAGTGTGCAAGCAGTGCATTGAGGGCCGCGGCCTCACCCCC
>CAZETM010000104.1:0-19247 GCA_964514885.1 uncultured Polyangium sp.
CTAGTCATGACCTGTGCATTCGTCAAATCAAATTTCCGCGCGATTGTCAAGCGTTTTGTTCGTCCCCGAAGGCTCGAAAACATGGTCGCTGGCAGTGATCACAGCCACTATTGACCGAACTGTGAACCTAGGATATTTCGACCCGATGCATATTTCGAAGAACATCATCGGTCTGAGCTTGCTTGTTGCGGTGACTGCATGCGGTGGCGGAGCGAAGACAGCGAGCGACGTGGACAAGGCCGAATGCGACGCCGTCGCAGCCAAATTGCAAGCGGTCGATGATTCGATGAAGGCGGAAGGAGCGGGCCCCGATAAGCTCGGTCCCACTCTCGCAAAGCTTTCGGCAGACCTCAAAGCGGACCCTATCAAGTCCCCCGAGCTGAACACGGCTGTTGCCGAATTGTCCAAAGGAGCGGATGCGCTTGCGACCAAAATCAAGGAAATGGGCCCGACGTTCGAGGCAATCAAAAATGTCGCCGCCGAACTCGATGTCTGGCAGAACAATGTTCAAGAAGCCGCAGCAGCTTACGACGCGGCCTGTGCCAAAGGCCCGAAGGACGAATGCGAGAAGGTCAACAATTCGATTAGCCAAGTCCCGCGTCTCGAAGGCGACGATTTCGGCAGTTATGCCAACGCACTCGAAAAATTTCTCAAAGAGCAAGAAAAAACGGTTGTCAAGGATCCCGAGGTCAGCGCACGCTTCACGAACATGATGAAGGTCCTCGGTCAAGCCATTGCCCCCATGCGCAAAATGATCGGGCTGGTGGAGACGGCGGAGACGATTGATCCGGTATCCAAAGACGTGAAAATCAAGGCCAACAAAGTGCGCGAAATCTGCGGACTGCCCAAGAAGTGATTACACGCGGCTCACGAATCGATGGCGTCGGTTTTGCCAGCCAAACTGGAATGTGTTTTGGTTTTATCTGAAACCAATCAATAACCAATACCGACCGCTTGCTGCACGAACTTCTTCGCGACCATCTCGCGGACCATGAACTCAGCCAGGTCTGCGCGATTGATTTCGTATTCCTCTCCGGCGGGCTCTTCGCTCTTGACTTCGTAACGACCGCGTTTTGGGCCATTGAGCAGCCTCGGAGGACGCACGATCGTCCAA
This sequence comes from uncultured Polyangium sp., assembly GCA_964514885.1. Lineage (GTDB taxonomy): Bacteria > Myxococcota_A > Polyangia > Polyangiales > Polyangiaceae > Polyangium. The sequence continues at coordinate 1,115 of CAZETM010000104.1, forward strand.
TCCGCATCACTTGCCCGAATACGCTCTTCCGCTGTTCGTTGATCCTCGAGCACATTTCGCAAGATTCGACGCATGAAGGTGCGCACGAAAAATGGCTCGTTCGGATCTTCAATGGTCGCGCTCGACGTCACGCCGGCCTCGGTCATGCCCCATAAAATCGCCGCCGTGCATTCAGAGAAAAGCGTCGTTTTTCGCAAGTCACCGCCGGTTCCGATAGCGCTCAGAACCGCGTTCATTCCCCGCATGGCGGGACCGACGCTTTTCCACGCTCGTGCATCGCCCTGCACGATTTCGAGGCGCGGAGACCAAATAGTAACGGCCGCGGGATTGCGCACGAGAAGCCGCACGTCATGCCCGGCATCGATCGCCTGCGTGGTGAGCTCGCGACCCGTGGGGCCTGTCGCGCCGAGGATCAGCACCTTCATGATCACTCATCATCGTATATCGTTGCTTTTTTCGCAACCAGTTCTGGTAGCATGGGCGCATGGCCCAGTTGCCGAAGACGATTCCATCCTCGGAAATCACCTCGGAAGCGCTGTATTTGCGTCGCCGCGAGTTTCTAAAGAACGCGGGGCTGTACACGGGCACCGCAGCCGTTTTTGGCACGGGTCTCGTCGGGCTCACGGGACGTGGGGGACGAGCGACGCTGAAGGAGCCGCCAACGCTCGACTCCGATTTGACCGTGGCGGCGCCATCCGTTTCGGCAATCTCCAAGCGAAATGCATTTTTCACGGACGAGCCGAAGACGTCGTACCAAGACGTGACGACGTACAACAATTATTACGAATTGGGTCTCGAAAAGGAAGCACCGGCGAAGAATGCCCACACGTTGAAGCCGCGTCCGTGGTCGGTGGTATTCGAGGGTGAAATCAAAAAGCCGCAGACGGTCGACATCGATACGTTGTTGAAATGGTTTTCCCTTGAGGAGCGAGTCTATCGTTTTCGTTGTGTGGAAGCCTGGTCGATGGTGATTCCGTGGCTTGGTTTTCCCTTGGGCAAACTCATCGAGCGGCTCGAGCCGACGTCCCGCGCCAAGTACATTTCTTTTGCCACTTTGCTCGATCCCGTGCAACTTCCTTATCAGCTCACCGATATTCTCGAATGGCCTTATGTCGAAGGGCTGCGGATCGACGAAGCGATGAATCCCCTCACGATGCTCGCTGCGGGCATTTATGGCAAAGCGCTGCCTGGGCAAAATGGCGCGCCGCTGCGCCTGGTCGTGCCTTGGAAATACGGATTCAAATCAATCAAGTCCATCGTGCGTATTGCATTTGTCGAAAATGAGCCCAAAGCGTCGTGGAAGCACTCCGCTCCGCAGGAGTATGGGTTTTACGCGAACGTCAATCCGCAGGTTTCGCACCCACGGTGGAGCCAAGCCCTGGAGCGGCGAATCGGGGACGTAGGAAAACGACCGACGCTCATGTTGAATGGATACGCCGAGGAAGTTGCGCATTTGTATAACGGTATGGACCTTGGAGTGCTCTATTGATGACGGCGCTCGAGGTGGAATCCGTAGCCAAACGAGGCTCCGGCGGAAAACTTGGTTGGCTCGTTCCGGCCATTGTCACCGGGGGGCTTTTACCGCTTTTCGTGCTCGTCGTGCGTTTCATGCGCAAAGATCTGGGGGCCAATCCCATTGCCGAAGCGCTCAATCAGCTTGGATTGGTAGCGCTATTGCTTCTCGTGTTGTCCTTGGTCGCCACACCGATGCGTTTTTTGACGGGTTGGAACTGGCCCATGAGGATTCGTAAATCCTTGGGATTGCTCGCATCTTTCTACGTCTGTCTACACTTCGTGCTCTACGCCGTCATCGATCAATCGCTTGCGATGCAGGTCATCATCGAAGACATAACGAAGCGGCCATTCATTTTCGTTGGATTTATGGCCTTCGTGCTTCTCGTCCCGCTGGCGATCACCTCGAATGCCAGTGCGATCAAGAAAATGGGAGCCCTGCGTTGGAAAAGGTTGCACCGGCTCGTCTATGTCGCCGCCATTTTGGGGATCGTCCATTTCATTTTGCGGTTGAAGAAGGTGACGGCCGAGCCTTTGATTTATGCCAGTGTTTTGGGCGGTCTATTTTTGATTCGGATCATGGATGTGTTGAGCAAGCGATTGCAGAAGAAAAATTTGGACGGGGAGAGGTAGGTCGCTCATGAATGGTTTGCGCTTGAATTTCAAGGTCTTGGTTCTTCTGCTCATGCTCCTGACCGGATGTCTCGAAACATCCGGTACGGCACTTCCACCGCGAAGTATTGGCGGAAGTGTAGAGGGGCTTTCTGGGAAGCTCACTTTATTTGCCATAGGCTCCATTGTCTCGGTTACGCAGGACGGACCATTCGTCTTTCCGAACCGTTTTACTGAAGGAACCTCGTATGAGGTCGTTCTGCTCGATGCCCCGCTCGATCAAACGTGCACCGTCGAAAATGGAAGCGGTATCATTTCGGGTGCCGATGTAACCAACGTGCAAGTCACGTGCACCAGCCAAAAGTTGTTTCGCGTGGGCGGCAACGCAACGGGTTTGGCGGGAGAAATCACGCTGAGAAACGGCACGGACACGGTCACCGTGGTTGCGGATGGTGAATTCTCATTTCCGGTGTTGCTCGAGGATGGCAAGCCGTATGCGGCTGAAGTTTATCAAGAATCAGCGAATCAGGGGTGTTTCATTGCCAAGGGGACCGGCGTCATCAACGGAGCCGACGTAACCGACGTCGTTGTCACGTGCGTGTCCGACGACGCAAGGCTCATAGATCTCGTCACGTCCGAGGGGACGTTGAGCCCCAAGTTTGCCCCAGATACATCGATCTATTTCACCGATGTCCCGCTGCTCGTGTCCTCGATTTCAATCATTCCGACGACTTCCAATCCGGATGCCATCATTTGGGTGAATGATGAAGTCGTGCAATCGGCCATGAGTTCGTCCGTAGTCGCCCTCGATCTGGGAACGAATTTCATCGATGTACGCGTGAAAGCGCCAGGTGGCGCGCAGCGTGATTACGCCGTGATTGTCAATCGCGAAGCAAGCTTCGACACGACCTACTTCAAGGCGTCGAATTCCGCAGCGGCTGATTATTTTGGATCTGCCGTCGCGATTGATGGGGACATTCTTGCTGTCGGCGCAACGGGTGAGGACTCGAATGCTACGGGCATCAATGGAAATCAAAGCGATAACGGCAAATCGTCAAGCGGGGCCGTTTATGTTTTCATCAGGGCAGGTGGCGTCTGGAAACAAGAAGCGTACATCAAGTCGTCGAATCCGGACAACGATGATTTATTCGGCACCAGCGTGGCGGTGCACGGAAATACGCTCGTCGTAGGCGCTCCGGGCGAGGACAGCAACGCCAAAGGCGTGAACGGCAACCAGAGTGACAACGGTGCGACGAACAGCGGCGCCGTTTACGTATTCGTCCGTGACGCAGTAATGGGCACATGGTCGCAGCAGGCATACATCAAAGCATCGAACGCTGAATCTTTGGACGTGTTCGGCGCTATCGTGGCCATTTCGGGCGACACCCTCGCTGTCGGTGCTCCGTTCGAGAATAGCAATGCAAATGGCGTGAACGGCGACGAGAATGATAATGGCGCGACCGATGCCGGCGCAGTTTATGTTTTCGTTCGGTCCGGCGCGACGTGGACACAGGAAGCTTATGTCAAAGCAGCAAATTCCGGTGATCAGGACAAATTCGGAGCAAGCATAGCGATTTTTGGCGATACGCTAGCGGTTGGCGCGACGGACGAGGATAGCAATACCACCGGAATCAACCCGGCGGCCAACGACAATGCATTCGAGGCTGGCGCGGCGTACGTGTTTGTCCGTTCGGCTGGCGTGTGGACGCAGCAAGCATTCGTGAAAGCATCGAATGCGGATACCGGCGATCGATTTGGCTCGGCCGTAGCCTTGGGCGCCGATATTCTCGTTGTCGGTGCAAAGGACGAAGATAGCAATGCCGTCGGAGTGGGTGGAGACCAGGCTAATGACGCAACGACCGATTCGGGTGCCGTCTACGTTTTCAGGCGAATCGGTACCACGTGGGCCCAGGAAGGGTACCTCAAAGCCTCGAATACGTACTTTTTTGATTATTTTGGCTCGAGTGTGACCATTTCCGGCGATACGTTGGCCGTCGGATCATTCCGGGAAAATGGCTCTAGCAATGGGCTGAACGGCGACGAGCAAAACATCGACGCAACCGATTCGGGTGCGGTTTACTTGTTCTCGCATCGTCCCGATGGCTGGAAGCAATACGCGTATTTGAAAGCCCCAAATAGCGACGCCGGCGACGAATTCGGCAAGAGTATTGCCATTTCAGGTAGCACTCTCGTATGCGCCGCTCCATTGGAGGACAGTAACGCGTCCGGCCTTGGTGGGAATCCGTATAACAACGCGCTGGCAGAGAGCGGAGCGGTTTTCGTATATCGTTGAACGTTGAACGTTGAACGTTGAACGTTGAGTCGGCTGGCGCTGGCTCGACGAATAATCAATTCTCGGCCACGCGCTCTTTATGGGTTGGCATCGACAAACCTGCCGATCGCGCCAGGCCCATGACACCTTCCACGGCTGACGCAATGTATCCGAACGGATTCGCGCCGTCCACGGACGTGATATGGACCTCGCCCATTTTCTGCTGGAATGCGGCGGCGAGCAGCGGGAGCTGTTGCGCTACGGTCAATTGAATGACCTCCTGCGACACAGTATTTTCTACCTCGCGCATCGTGCGTGCTTTCGCCAATTCCAATTCCTGCGCCAAGCTCGTCTTGCGTATATCGATTTCCGAGATCGCCAGCTCTGCTTCCGCAATGGTTTTGCGCACGGCCGCCAAGGCCGCTTGCTGCTGCAATAGCTCGATTTCTTGCGTTGCTTCGGCCAATTTGGCGGCATGTCGGGCGGCGGTTGCTTCGGCTGATAGTTGCGCCTGCTCGATTTCGGCCTGCATACGAATGGCCGCCATCTGTCGTTCGTGATTGATCCGCGCCTCGTTGAATTTTGCCTGCGCTGCAAGCTCTTCGATTTTCGCCTGTTCGTCGGCCGTTTGTTTACGTTGCTTCAGTTCCAATTCCGCGGCGAGTTTGGCGAGCTTGATCTCTCGCTCCACCGTAATCTTGCGTTCCTCGGACGCGCGCTCTTGCACGAGCCGAGCTTCTGTGACCCGCGATTCCGACGAAATCTCACCCAAACGTGACTGCTCACTCGATTCTTGTCGCCGCGTCTTGATTTCGTATTCGGCGCTGAGCTTCGTCAATTCAATCGTGCGGCTTGCATCGGCCTCGACCTGCTTGATGGCCCTTTCCGTTTGCAATGAAGCTTCGCGCGCCTTCTGCTCTTGTTCCTGGCGGAAACGCGCTTGCATATTGCTGAAAACCGTCGGCGATAAAACGCGCACGTCCTGAATCTCGATGGTATCGAGCACGACGCCCCAGCCGCGATCCGTTTCGTCTTCCACGCGCCCACTGCCGGACACGATTGGCGCAATTTCGCGCATCAGCTCCTGCCCAATGCCCTCTTTGCGGCGCACCAGGCATTCTTCCACCGTCAAATTCGCCACGAGCCGTCGGGCTGCGCCGACGAACATCTCGACCAGCATTTCCTCGAGCTTTTCCTGCGCACGCTCGGGGAACGAAAAATTCAGCATTCGGAAGGCAATCAGCGGTTCCGCAATGCGGTAGACAGCCAGTCCCGTCACTTCCACGCCGACCTTTTCGTTCGTGACCTGATCGGCCGTAAAACGCAGCTTCTGAATGGTCGTCGGGACAATCGCAACGGAATCACCAGGCCACTTGAAGCAAGACGCACCTTGCCCCGAGCTAGGCATCAATTTGCCGCGCCGCATGTGAATGAGGTATTCACTCGGCCTCGCGCTAATCCAGCCCCATTTTTTCGTCTTTTCGGGATCTTCGGTCGGTTTGCCCGCGCGCCAGCCGTCGTTGTATCGCGCGCGATGATCATCGGAATCAGACTTCGGCAGTACAATGGCCATCGACGACGCGCCATTCGCGCTTCCATTCGCCTTCTTGTTCCGATACTCCTCATGCACGCTCATTGGATTCACCTCGGTCAGATGCTTCAGCATGATCCGGGCCAAGCTCGAATTCGGTCGCTGCTCACGGGCATTGCCACGTTTCTGAATGACTGCATACTTAACGCGGGCCAAGCGGCGGTTTGGGGACGCTCCATATTGGATCGGGCGCTCCATTTTGGAGCGATCAAGGTGGGCGTCTAGGTTATGTGTTGTGCATGTTGCCAAAGTGATTCGCTTTTTGTGCCGCGAACGGAGGCGCTGCTTTTGGCGACGGTAGCGCGATTCGTCTGGATTCGCGCGCTCGGACATTATACATCTGCTTCGAGTTGAACGAGTAGCAACATGCTGAAGTGGCTTCTGTTTGGGTTTGTGGTGTTTCTCCTTTACCGGTGGTCGCTACGTATGCCGAGGTATACGGAACCGGTTTCTGCGGAGCACTTGATGGAAGTTTCCGGCGGTCTTGGCCGTATTTTGCCCGTTGCCGTTCAATACATCGGCAAAGAGCAGCCACTTCATCCTTTTGCGACCGGAACGGCATTCACCACCTCCGGAAGGGTCAACGTCTTTTATACGATTGCCAAGTCGGACAAAGGGACCTTCGAGCACCATATATCGATGAATTCCACCGGCAAACGACGATTGAGTGACGGCGTGGCGGGATTCATTGCGGCCGGGATCGGGCGGATCCTCGGCCACGTCGGTGCGCGCGGAGTGCTCGCGGAATCGAGCGTGGGCATGTTCTATTTCATTGTGCCGTTTCCTGCCGACGAGCACGAAAAGCTGGTAGACCAAGGTATTACGGCAATCGACGAACAGACCGCGCGCAAGATGTTCGAACTCGCGATGGCCGACCGCGACCATCTCGTGAAAAACCTTGGTAAGCTCGATGTGAAGGTCCCGAAGTCATGATGGACAAGGCCAAAGACGCGCTTGTTAACCTGCTAAAGGATTTCGAAACTCGGCGCGAGCCCATTCGAGTCGTCAAGAAGTCGGCATATTGGCATCAGCGTGCGGCCGGCAGGGCGCTCTTCTTGGTCACTCTTGGCGGGCAACGCACGTATTTGTCCCATTACGTCACGACGCTCGGACATACCATTTACGTCCCCGATGATTTCGATTCTTGGCCGGCCGATCATGCGCTGGAAGTTCTCCGTCACGAAGCGGTGCATGTCTCCCAATTCGAGCGATACGGCTTCATCGGCATGGTGCTTCTTTATGGCATATTGCCGCTGCCCATGGGCTTAGCTTGGTTTCGCGCCAGGCTCGAATGGGAAGCTTATGAAGAAACTTTGTGGGCGACTGCCGAAATCGAGGGAATCGAGGCTGCGCGATCGCCTGCCTTACGTGCAAAAATCGTACGGCGATTCACGGGACCAGATTATGGTTGGATGTGGCCGTTCCCGAGCATGGTCGAACGGTGGATGGATCAGACGCTGGCCGTGATCGAAAAGACGCCCGATCATAAGAGGCCCTCGACAACCGGAGCGAACGTCCGGTAGTCTGTACGGACGCACTACGTTTGCGTCTAGCCAAGGAAATATACGCCGTGTGGATCTTGCTTGCTGCCGTTGCAGTGCTCGTGGCTGTCGTGATTTACGACGTAACACAGACCAGGCACGCGATTTTACGCAACTTTCCCATCCTCGGGCATTTTCGGTACTTGCTCGAAAAGGTTGGGCCGGAGCTGCGCCAATACATCGTCACCAGCAACAATGAAGAGCGTCCCTTCAGTCGTGATCAGCGGCGATGGGTGTATGCTTCGGCGAAGAAAGAAAATAACTATTTCGGTTTCGGGACCGACAACGACCTCGAGTTGTCCCCCAATTATTTGATCATCAAGCACGCAGCGTTCCCTTTGCCAGAATTGCATGCGGGCGAGTCGGGGTACGATTCGAACTACAATGCTCCCTGCGCCAAGGTGCTCGGCGCAAAACGCAAGCGCGCAAAGGCGTTTCGTCCGCAATCGATCATCAATTCGTCCGCGATGAGCTACGGGTCGCTCAGCGGCCCGGCGGTGGAAGCCATCAATCGAGGTGCGAAAATCGCCGGATGCATGCAGAATACCGGCGAGGGCGGGGTTTCCACATATCATCGCAAAGGCGGGGACCTCGTTTGGCAAATCGGAACGGGGTATTTCGGTTGTCGTGACGAACGTGGTCGTTTTTCGATGGACCGGCTTCGAGAAACGGTAGCCTCGGCGCCTATTCGCATGATCGAAATCAAGCTCAGCCAAGGCGCCAAACCGGGTCTTGGAGGCGTGCTCCCCGCCGCAAAAGTCACCGCCGAAATCGCGAAGATTCGCCTCATTCCAGTCGGACAAACCTGCATCAGCCCGAGTGCTCATACGGCATTTTCCTCCGCGGACGAGCTGCTCGATTTCGTGGAAAAAGTCGCCCAAGAAACCGGCCTACCCGTCGGCATCAAATCGGCTGTCGGCGAAACGAAGTTTTGGGAGGATTTGGCGCGTCTGATGGCGCGAGGTGATCGCGGCGTCGATTTCATCACCATCGATGGCGGCGAAGGTGGAACAGGCGCGGCTCCTCTCGTATTCAGCGACCACGTCGCGCTTCCGTTCAAAATTGGCATGAGTCGCGTGTATCGCATTTTCGCCGAGGCGGGACTCACGGACGATATCGTCTTCATTGGCTCGGGCAGATTGGGCTTTCCCGAGCTGGGGATTTTTGCTTTTACGCTCGGGTGCGACATGATCAACGTTGCGCGTGAGGCGATGCTTTCGATTGGATGCATTCAAGCGCAAGAGTGCCACACGGGGCATTGCCCCACGGGGATTGCCACGCAAAACAAGTGGCTCATGCGAGGGCTCGATCCGACGGACAAATCGGTGCGTTTCGCCAATTATGTGATGACCTTGCGCAAGGAAATTCTGCAATTGTCGCGCGCTTGTGGAGTTCCGCACCCAGCTCTGTTGACGCTGGACCAACTGGAGATCATCGATGACCGCTTCCATGCAAAGCCCGCGCGGTCGATATTCGAATACCAGCCGACCTGGGGATGCCCGTCGGCGGTCGATCAAGAAATGATTCGCAAAATCATGGAAGGAAAACCCGTCCTAGAGACGGAGGCGGGACTCTTGATTCCAGCGACTTGATTCCAGCGACTTGATTCTTTGGCGAGTCACAAAAAAATTCGAGGGAGCCAGCCTTGTGAGCCGACTCCCTCGAATCAGAGAATCACTGCGCGACGACGTTGATCGAAACTTTTTCGACCGCCGGAATGCAAGACGACGGCGTGCAAGTGGCGAACTTGACTTCACCCGCAATGCTCTTCGTGCCGGCCGCTGCTTGCGACGAAACGACCGTGAAGGTCAGCGACGTTTCCGAAGCAACGACGCCCATCACTTTGGCTTCGACCGTCACGCCCTCGGGAGCCGTCAAAAGGACCTTGTGCGGATATTCCTTGTTGACGTGGTGTTCCCCTTTGGCCGTCACCGTGATGGTCGACGTGATTTTCTCATTGACTTTGCCCGTACCACCGCGGACACCGATATCGTATGCCTCTGCAGCGAATGCAGCTCCGGCAACGGTGGCGACGGCAAGAGCCGCAAAAGCAAAAATCTTCTTCATGTTGATCCCGACCTCCTGACGCGTGTCATTTCACCACGCCCAAGGCGTGATGTCAATGGACGTCTGCAAAGACATTCTCATGCACATTTTTTGCCAGGGGCGGTGCCAGAAGTGCGAAATCGATTTTGCGGCGCACCCACGAATGGACTTTTTATGACTTACCCGTGCACGAGATCCGCTCGAACGTCGATAAACGCGCGAGAATGGTCAAAACGCAATCCGCTCGTTACGGCATCACCCCGCCGTCCATCATCGCACGCGAAAGCAACACTGCCACGTCCATTGGCATCGGCTCACCACACTCCTCGCTCATCATCGGCGTGAGCGTTTCCGCGTGCGAATCGAAAGCATTTGCCTCGATCAGCAAATTGACGGCGCCGCTCGTCCACAATTCGCAAACGAGGACGGGAAGGTCGGTCGGCGGCGGTTTGGCCCGGTCGATGTTGCACACCAAGTTCACGCCATCGTCGAGCGTTTTCCACGTGGTCGGATCGGACAGGACAAACGCAGGCTCGTTGGCCGCGCTCCATTCGACGACGACGCGCGTGTCCGCTGGCACGGGGCCGTCTGCCGCTCGTATTTCGACGACGAATTGAGGTTCGGGAGGACGAACGGGACAGCCACCCGCGCCCCCTTCACCTCCCTCCGTCGAACGCGGTGAAGATCCGGGGGCGTTGCAACCATGGAGCCCGAATATGCTCGCAATGAAGAGTGGAATGCCCAGGACAAACCACACCGAGGAACGAGAGCGCGTCTGGGCCATAGGCTTGATCGTTTGTGGTGGCAATCGATCGCGATCGCCGGAAGCCGAATTCACTTGGGGGGCGGAGGAGGCGGAGCAATGACGCCCAGGTTCAATCCACCTGGGTATTGGTAGCTCGTGTATTGACCATACCCGACGACCTGGATACCGACCGGTTCGGTCGACGTCAGTATGTGCGCGCCGTTGTTACCAGGTCCAAGCTTGACGCGCGTAATACCATAATTCGAACTGATGGACGAGGGGGATTCGGCCACAGTCTGGCCATCGAGCGTCACAGTTGCCCCAAGCGGCTGAACGATGTCGACGTAACTCTCATCGTAATCGCTCGGAGCAAGGAATACGTATTTGATCCGATATTGCTCGACCGCAATCACGTTACTTTGCGCAGGATCGCCCTTGCCCCCACCCGGATCGACCGCGGCGCCGCCAAGCTGGAACGATGCGATCGCGAATTCATTCGTTCCCGTAATCTCGAAAGGCTCGCTGACCACACCCAAATCGAATACCTGGCCAGCGTTGATGCTGAGCGGTGCTCCCGCCGGCGTTCCTCCGGGATAGCTCAACTGCGTGCCATTGACGTTTCCAAATATGCGGACCACATGCCCAACCACCGAGGCATTGGCCGACGTCGGCGGCACGACGAAATAACGCTTTCCAAGCGTCTCCGCAGGAAGAACGCTCTCTTCAATGTGATCACACGCTTGCGTTCCAAGGGGCATTTGCGTGCATGGCATTCCCGCAATCACCTGCACTGGTTTGTCCGCGTATACCAATGAGCCAGCCGGATCCGAGCTGGGATCGAATACCACCTCGACCACTTCGCCCTTGTTCAACGAGAACGTCACCAGCCCATTCGGCCCCGTCGCGGGAACTCCGCCGCCCTGCAAAGTCTGCCCCTTGCCCGATACCTTGAGCTGCACCGTCGTCCCATCCGCCGTTCCGGTCACCGCGAAATACGCTCCAATGTTCGCGGTCGGCCATCCAGCCGTGCTCGTAATCCGGTAATTGCCCGTCATCGCCGTGCTCGGCAACAGCAGCGATGCGTCGTTCGAATACGAGAAACATTCCAAGCCGCATTGCTGCGCCGGACACGCGCCCCAATTCTTACCAGGAGGTCCACCCTGCGGAGCATATTCGAGCGCATTAAATTGATACACCGTTACCGGTCGGGTGCTCACCAAATGATATGCGCCGTCGGCCTCACGCACGGTATTCGCAAGAGGCGTTGCCGAACCGCAAGAATCCGCATCCGGACCCTTCAGCGATTGCACCCAAGGCAAATAGATCTTCGCCAAACCATTCGGCTCGACCGTCGCCGTCGCCACCGTGTTGGCCCCTCGAGTCACCGTCACGTCTGCTGCCTGATCGCCTGCGTTTGCTACGACAACTGCATAGTCGAAAATCGACCACACGTTGTTCGCCACGACCGTCGGCCAGAAGTCGCAACCAATGTACGTCTTGTACATCGCGGCATCGGCACACGTCGTCGGATCGCCTACCGGACCGCCTCCGCCACCGCCTCCAGATCCGACCGTGATGTTGATGTCCCCACCCGTGCCATTTCCACCCGTGCCATTCCCACCCGATCCATTTCCCCCTTGATCCTTACCCCCTGTGCCACCCGCTTCGGAGGTGCCTTTCCCGCCGGACGCGGAACAAGCCATGCCGAGCCACACGGGCACAGCGGTCAATGCCAGAGCGAGAAAAGCAGTTCGCGGTAGTCGAGTGTTCATGCGTCACGATTATCCGCCGCTCACGCCGTCGAACACAAGACGACAATCAACCCAACGCACGATTGAAGCGTAGGACCAAAAGTTTCATGGGGAGGAAATTCAAGTAGCTGCGAGCGGGATCAAAGATGCGCGTGCTTGCTGCGCTCGTTGATGCTCTCGTTGATGCTCTCGAGGATGATGACCGCCGTCTCTTCGATCGCACGTCCAGTCACATCGATGACCGGCCACGAAGGATGCGCACGGAAGATCCCGTTCGCAAACTCCAGCTCTTGCCGTACATGCTCGCGCATCGCGTAGTTCGTCTCGGGAGGCATGCCGAGCTGGCGCAAACGCGCTTGACGAATCTCGCAAAGCTGATCCAGACCGATCGTCAACGCTACGATCCGATCGCTCGGTGCCTCTTCAATCTCGTGCGGCAACGGCACGCCGAGCACCAGCGGAAGATTCGCAACCTTGAGCCCGCGCTGCGCCAAAAGCGTCGACAAAGGCGTCTTCGACGTACGCGACACACCCACCAGGATGATGTCCGCACGACGGAAGTTACGCGGCTCTTTGCCGTCGTCACTCTTCACGGCAAACTCGACCGCCTCGATGCGCCGGAAGTATTCGTCGCTGAGCGGCAACATCCCGCTCGGAAGATTGATCGGCTCGCGATCCAGGAACGCACTCACCTTGCCAATGAGCGATCCGATGACGTCGAGCGCTTCGATCCGCAGCTCGGCCGTTGCCGAATGAATGAACTCACGTAGCTCCGGGCTCACCACCGTGAAGACGAGCAGTGCGTTTTCCTTCGCCGCTCGTTCGAGCACCGGACGCGCAACCTCCTTCGTACGCACTCGCGTGTGAAGGCGGATCTGCACTCCGGGTTGCGGGAACTGCAAAAGCGCCGCACGGACGACCTTTTCGGCGGTTTCACCCGTCGAGTCGCTCAGCACGTCGATGTACTTCAACATGGGCTCGCTCATTGTGTCGTGACGTTCCATCAAAAGTGTTCGAAGGGGAAGTCCGTTTAGGGCGGTAGCTCCGAGATGACAAGCTTACTGGAAAAGACTCTTCAACTTGTCCATGAACGTGGGCTCCTCTTCGACTCCGTCGCTTGGTGATTCACCCATGGTTTGCGCCAACTTTTCGATGATCTCGCGCTGCTCGGGCGACACCTTCGTCGGCACCTCGATGCCAATCTCGACCAGTTGATCTCCTCGGCCTCCAACGACGCGTCGCGGTATTCCCTTGCCCTTGACACGAAGCACGGCACCAGGTTGCGTGCCCGCAGGGATGCGCAGTTTGCCCTTGCCCTCGAGCGTCTTGATTTCGATCTCGCCACCAAGCGCCGCGATCGGAAACGAAACAGGCACCGTGCAAACGATGTCGTCTCCCGTTCTACGGAAAACCTCGTGCGGTGAAACGCGAATTGTCAGCTCGAGATCGCCAGGTCCTCGATCCGCACGAACGCAATTGCCTCCGCGCTCGACCAACCTCGTCGCTCCGTTTTCGACGCCCGGAGGAATCGTGATCTCGATCGTTTTCTTCTTCGTGAGCAGTGCTGCGCCATGACAAACGTTGCAAGGCTCGAGCACGATGCGACCCATGCCTTTGCACTTCGTGCACGGCTTCTCGATCGCGATGGGGAACATGCCTTGCTGCACGCGGATGCGCCCGCGGCCCATGCACATCTCGCAACGCTCGGTCTTCGAGCCTTTCGCGGCACCCGTGCCTACGCAGTCGCTACATGGCTCGACTCGATCGTACGTCAGCTCTTTCGTGCAGCCGAACGCGGCTTCTTCGAAGCTGATGCGGATCTCTTTCTGCAAGTGGCCACGGTCGCCGACTTTGATGCCCAGCGCTCCGAGCAGATCGCCGAAGATCCCGTCGATGTTCATGTCGTTGATGTCGACATAACCCGCGTTGCCGAAAGGCCCAGAGGGCTGTCCTCCAGCTCCGCCTACACCCATCGGGCCAAACCTGTCGAACGCCGCGCGCTTCTGCGGGTCACTCAAGATTTGATAGGCTGCGTTGATTTCTTTGAAACGCTGTTGAGCACCATCGTCGCCAGGGTTTTTGTCGGGATGATGTAGCCCCGCAAGCTTGCGGAAGGCGCTCTTGATCTCGTCTTGTGTAGCCGTACGAGCCACACCAAGCACGTCATAGGGGTCGCGCACGACGCCGGGAATAGCACTGATTCGGCAATCTTCCCAGCGTCAGATGAGCAGTTTCGTCAAGGCAAGTTTTTACGCGTCCCACACTCGCCCTCGCCTTGGTAATCACCAAGCGTCCGAGCTTGCGCAACAACGAAGTCATACGCGTTTTCGATGGGGGAGGGCCCAGCAAGGTTGTACTTGTCCGCCGGGAAAGCCGACGCGGCAGCAAGAGCCTTCAACTCCTCGATCGTCGTCTCGCCGTTCATGTCGGCATCCGCATCCGCAATGTACTGCGCGTAGCGTTTGGTGATCTCCGCGCCGGCCGTGATGTTGTTGAAGAACCAGTGGTCGCCGTGAATCGTCGGCTTGATGGCGATCGATCCGCCCGAGGGAACGGCAAATCCTGCGAGGCCGTTTTCATCTGCGCAGTCGTCGAACGACGTGCCGGCAGGCAGGCCCCACTTGAAGGTTTTGGTGACCATCTCTTTGGAAATCTGCCCCTCGATGTACACGCTCCATTTGTTGGTGCTCAAAAGTTCTTTGTCCGCATCGGCGGTTGGCGCGAGCGTCTGCGCTTCGGTCGTGGCGTTTGGAAGGTCAAACCCAAACCTGTCCCAACGCACTGCTTCGACGTCGCTCCACGTGTGCACGACGTAGCCGCCTGCGGGAACGTTCATCAGGTCGAGCACGTAGGTGCCGGGAGCGTCGAGTTTGTCTGTTGAATCGGATCGCGATGCGCGGAAGTTGCCGATGCTGATCACGAACTTCGAGTACGAAACGTTCCAGCCATCTTGAATGTCTTCGTCCCCCATGCCCGCGGACAAACCGTTCGGGATGCTGTCTTCTGCCTCGACGAAGATTTGCACGTCACCGGTTGCAGTGGACGAACCATCACCGCAACCGATGGAGAACAGCGCGAGCGAGGCGAGAAAAGGAAGAAGCTTTGAGCACAAAGTATGGGTTGCCTTCATGCGGTAACGGTTTACTTCGTGATCGTAAGAGTGTCGATGACGGGATCACTTGCATCCGCCGTTAGCTCGTGTGACTCGATCGTCAAGGTCGTTTTGTTTGCTTTGACAAACGAGTAAAATCCGAAGACCGTCTTGCCATCGTACGTGCGGCTCACGTCGGTCCAAGCACTGGTGCCATTGCCGTACGAGTCTGCCCCGGCGCCCGCGCAGACCATGTAAATCGTGCCCTTGTCGGGCGTCGCTTGCACGACTGGCTCGAGCGTATTCGGGGCGAGGGGACCGCTGATGGGCTTGGTGCGCTCGTAGTTGTGATCGTGTCCGAGCGTGAGCAGATCGACGTGATACTTGTCCCAGATCGGCACGAAAAACTCGCGTCCGCGGAGCACGGCGCTGTCTTGTCCGTGTTTCGACGACGAGAATTCCGAATGATGATGCGAACCAATGATCCACGGCACATTTGCGCGATTGGCATTGGCTGCTTCGAGGTCTTTTTCGAGCCATGCTTTGAGCAGCGGAGCATATTCGGGATCGCCCGTGGGTGACGTGACCCAAAAATCGTCAACGACGACAACGTGCACGGGTCCGATGTCCACGGAATAGAAGAGTTCGCCGTATTTGGGGAATTTCGTCACGTCCTGCGGCAATACGAGATTGGAATAGAAGAACGAGGTGTGATTTTCGTGATTGCCGTGCGTTGCGAGCGTTAGAATCTGACCGAGCGACGAGAGGCTTCCATCGCTATCTTTCCAGGCTAAATCCAGCCATTTGTGCCATTCGGAGTGATCGGTGGCGAAATTGATCATATCGCCGCTGAAGATTTGCGCGGTGGCGCCGGCTTTCATGAACCTACGCTGAATGAGCCGCCAAGCTTCGTTGTCTTGGCCGCGAGAATCGCCGCTGACGCCCAAAATGACTTCGGCGCCAGGATCCTTGGGCGTGGTCGTGAAACTGTAAACGTCGCTCCAAACCTCTTTGCCGGACGCGCCACCGCCGACGCGATAATAATACGTGGTGGCCGGGTCGAGACCACACAAGTAAGTTTCGTGCATGCGGTCGTCACCTTGAGGTGAAATCAAGCCTTCTGGTACGACGAACGTGACTCCCGTACGACGGTTTTCCGCGGACCACGTTGAGGGATCGGGAGTTTTTCCCCACGTGATGTCGGTGGCGAGTGTACCCACGTCGGTTTGCCAAGCAAAACCCGCGGACGTGGCGGGGTCGGCGCGTCCTGCGGCTCCGACTTCGACGTTGCCACCCAATCCAAGGCGTACGCGGCGAATGTCTGGTGCGGCAGAGACAACGGGCGTGCCTTTTTGAAACTCGACGTACTCGGCGCGGGTGGCGACTTCGAATCCACATCCTTCGGGCTGAAACTTTTCGATGAGCACGGGGCCGGACGGGAGCGGTTTGACCGCGTTCGAGTCGTCGGCGCATCCAAGCGCGGCTAACGAAAGCGCTGCAAGCAGGCATAGCGCTGGGCCTGCGAGTGGGTCGAATGAAGAAGCGGCAAACCGAACGATTTCGTGTCTCATGAAGCTACCTCGTGGAGAGGGAGCGAGCTTATCTGGAATGGGGTCGTGTGGGAAGTCCTGCGTTACCTGGCATGGCCACGAACTTGCCCCAGTAACGAAGGGAACGATGCGGCTTTCCACCCTGATCGTGCTACGGTGCGCGCATGCGTCAGTTCACTTCGTACGGCCCGGTTGAAATCGATGTGAATTTCGGTGTCGAGCGTCGGCAGCTCGTGAATCAGTGTGTCGAGCAGCTCGTGGGGAAGAATCCCGCCAAAGGCGGTCGGTATTTTACGATCTGGGGCCCGCGACAGAGTGGCAAGACGTGGATCATGCGCCAGGCCATCAAGGAGATTCGGCAGAAGTACGGCGATAGGTTTCTCGTCGGCAAAATGTCGATGCAGGGAGCCATTATCGACGACCACGAGCCTCCCGAGGCGTTGTTCAAATACCTTCCCGACATGTTTCGGGATGCGTTTCATCTACGCATTGCCAAACCTGTCGACTGGTCGGACGTGAAGCGCCTGTTCTCGTCGACCGATGGCATATTCGACGGCAAACCGGTCATCTTGCTCATTGACGAATTCGACAGCCTTCGCCCAGCCATCATCGATCAACTCGTGACCATGTTCCGGGACATTTATTTGGCGCGCGAGAGCCATGTGCTTCACGGGTTGGCCCTGATTGGCGTTCGCGCCGTACTCGGCGTGGATAGTCCTCGTGGTTCGCCGTTCAATGTGCAGCGTTCACTGCAAATTCCGAACTTGACGCAGGACGAAGTGGTCGAGATGTTTCAGCAATACCAATCGGAGAGTGGCCAGGTCGTCGATTCTGCGGTGGTTCAAGCTGTTTTCGATTCCACGCGAGGTCAACCGGGTCTTATTGGCTGGTTTGGCGAATTGCTCACGGAGAAGTACAACCCGGGCAAAGACAAACCCATCACGATGTCGGAATGGCATCGCGTGTACTACCGCGCCATGCACACGGAATGGAACAACACCCTCCTGAACCTCGACAAAAAAGCTCGTGGCCCTCACCGTGCCGAAGTGATGAAGTTGTTCACGGATCCCAATGTCGAGTTTTCCTTGCGCCAGGAATGGTGCAGCTACCTATTCATGAATGGAATCATCGACGAGACGGTGGTTCCAGATCCAGCTCGACCCGAAACGAGCAACGTGGTGTGCCGATTCTCGTCGCCATTCGTGCAATTGTCGCTGTACTCAGCGTTCACACGGGACATGTTTGGCGACAGGGGACCCTTGCTGGAAGTTGAATTCACCGATTCGCTTGCCGACGTCTTTACACTCGAGGGAATTGATGCGCCGAAATTACTCGAGCGATATCGGGGATATTTGAAGCGCTTGAAAGCGAAGGGGATCGATCCGTGGGTGGGTCAACCTCGACGTACCGATTTGAAACTGA
>CAZETM010000105.1:0-19192 GCA_964514885.1 uncultured Polyangium sp.
CCCGGTGGAGAAGGTGGGGCGACGCCGGGTGGAGCTGCACCTGCTGCGGGATCGGCTGATGCCGATACGTTGTTGGTCAGCACGTTGTTCGACGGTTTGCAAGGCGCCGATTTGGTGACTCGTATTCGCAAATACGAAGAGTACGTGCGCAATTACCCGAATGGGCGTTATGCGCGCGTGTTGTACGAGGAAGCGGCGGCACTACGTAAATTGGTCGAGGCGAAAGATAAGCCGGCCAAGGGTCGTTCTGCTGTTGAGGATGCGGTGCCGGTTCTTTTGCACTTCGTTGGCCCCCAAGAAGTGCTTGCAGGGTCGCGTCTCGAATTGGTCGTCGAATTGAGCGACGAAGCAACGGGGGCGATCTTGCATGTACGTCGCCGTGGCGAGCCGGTGTATGAGCCGGTGAACATGGTTTCTAGCTCTCCCGGATATTGGGGCGCTAGGGTTCCGGTGGAAATGCTCCAGGCTTCGGAAGTCGAATACTTCATCGAGGCGACTACGCCCAAAGGGAATGCCATTCCCGTGGTTGGTGGTCCGGGTATTCCCCAAACCTTCGAAGTGTTGCCGGTCCCTAAAGTGGGCACTCCACGAAAAGTCGGCGCGAGCGCTCAGCTCATTACGGATTACGCCGACTACAATCGTTTGAGGGGCAATGACTACGTGTGGCAGACCGAAGGCATTTTCGGTTTGCGTTACGACGACGTTGGTGTTCGCGCGATTCGCACGGGTTTCGGCGTATTTCGAGGCAAGGGCGGATCGCTCCAAGAACTCGACGTGCTGAAATTCAAGGGACGTCCCGTGGGTTTGACGTACGGGTATCTCGAAACGGAAGTCGGCATTCATCGCCTGTTCTCGATCATCGCTCGCGGCGCCATTGGCTTGCAGGATGACGGGATTTCGGGTGGTGGGCAGATTCTTTTCCGCATCGGAAGCGATAAGGACACGAACTTGCTCCTCGGTGGCGAATTTCTTGGCGGCGTGGGTTTACGCGGGTTCACCCAGCTCGAACTCAATACGATCAAGAGGGTACCCATTCTGGTACGAACCGAAGTCACCAACCAACCAGCGGGTAACTCGGTGGTTACGTCATCCGTCGACGAAAATGTTTCCGTCGGTGAAAACGAAATTGGTGTTCGCGCAATCGTGCAGGCGGGTTATCGGTTTACCCCGGATTTCGTACTGTCGGCACGCGTGTCATTTCAAGGACGAACCATTGATCACGCTGGCCCGGGTATCGGCGGCGCAGTGGGGTACACATGGTGACCGAGCAACGCTCAGTAAAACAATTCCTTCCGCTCGCGGCGTTCGTCCTCGTCACCGGAGGATCGATTGGCTCCGCGTTTGCCGATGAACCGGCCCCGCCAACTGCGGCGCCCGTGGCAACGGGACAAACCTCGCCGGAGGTAGCGCCTGTAGCGGCTGCGCCTGTAGCGGCTGCGCCCGCACTCGCTCAACCTGCGCTTCAACCTGCGACGCCAGCTCCTGCTGGGCCTACGCCGCGCGTGCATCATGCGGCCGTTTATGCGGCCCAGCCTGCCGAGTCGCTTACCATTCGAGCCACGTTCGACTATCCCCAATTGATGCGTCGGGCTGTCGTGGTGGTTGTCTCGTCGTTGGGCGCCGAGCAAACGGTGGTATTTCAGCGAAGTGATCGAGATGAATACGTCGCGGTCATTCCGGCCGACGTGGTGAAAGCACCCGGCATCAGTTACGCCATCGAAATCGAGCATATGAATGGCTCGCGTATTGCCGCATTTGCGTCACGAGCGGCTCCGCATCCGATTACGGTCATCGAAGATCGAACCGATGCGCGCGAACGTGCCGCGCTCGCTCGATTGGGTGGACGGCGCTCGGTCATTACGCTCGGCGGCGAATACGTTGGATTTGGGAAAATCTTTGGCACGGAGGAAATTCCGTGCGGTTCGGGGCAGACGCAATGCACCCCCGGTCAGCCATACCTTCCCGAAGTCGACGAGAACTATTACCGCATCGAGGCCAATTACACGTACCGGTCATTGCGTACCGTGTCCGAATTCGGGTTTCGGCTCGGTGTGCTTCGTGGTCGCTCCTTCAAGGCGTCGATTAACGAATACCGGGAAGACGATTACGAAGTCGGTCTCAATTTCGGTGCAGCTCGCGTACGGTTCCGCATTCTCGATGCCTGGCAGCTCGAAGGCGAACTGGTCACGAGTATCACGGAAGAAGGCTTTTCCGCTGGTATTGGCGGATCGACGTACATCGGTGATCCTTACGGCACAAAGCTCATTCTCGGATTCGAGTCGCTCGGATTCAGCGGCGTTCGTTTCGGCACCCGATTCTATTCTCGAATGGATATCGTCGGGGGCAGCCGCCTAGTCATCTCGCCCATCATCGAAGTTACCGACATGCCCAATGCGGATGATTTCGGCGTGCGGTTGCTCGGTGAAGTTGCGATCAAAGTATCGGGTGGATTCTCGGTACAAATTCGCGGCGGGTATCAGGCTCGAAACTTTACGTCGGGCGGCCCCGGTTTCGGGGGCAATCTGTCGTACGCCTTCTAGCAGTCCGTTGATTTATCTGCTCGCCCCCGAAATCGTCGGTCGACATCGCTCGAAATCCAGGAGGATTCCTCGCTCCGTCGCCCTAGCTTTCGGGCGCTCGCGACGATAATTCAACGGACTGCTACCAGCCCATTCAGATGCGAGCAGATAAGTCAACGGGCTGTTAGACAACCCTCCATGACTGGGTCAACATGCGTGTGACCCATGGCGACGAGTTCTGCCAACCCCGCCTCCTACCTCGTGGTTGGGGCGGGAATTTCCGGCCTTTATGCTGCGCTGTTGCTTGCGCGTGCCGGCAAGACCGTTCGAGTCATCGAGCGGAGCGTGCGTCCTGGCGGGCTTGCGGCGGCGGAGGTTTTTCGCGGAATTCCGTGTGATATTGGATCTCACCGGTTGCACATGGGGGCGCTCGAAGTGCCTCTTTTTCGTGAAATTCACGCGTCGAGCCCTTTTCTTTCGCGTCCGCGTCGAGGAGTACTGCTATTTTCTGGTCGTCGGATCGATTATCCTCCGCACGCGCTGGAAATGCTTTCGGCATTGGGCCCTGCGGCAAGTTTGTCGCTGGGAATGGGGCTTTTCGGCACCAGTCGGCGCAGTCGCGCATTTGCTCGGTGGGAGGATGACCGCGTACCCGCCGCCGAAGAGCATGACGTCGGATTCGAGCGTTTTGTCATCGATCGTGTCGGCGAGCCAGCGTATCGAGTGTTTTACCGGCCTTATGCGGAAAAGGTATGGGGGATCGATCCGGCGGAGCTTTCTCAAAGCGTGGCAAAAAAGCGTCTCAGTGCAACTCGTCCCTGGGCGCTGCTCCAAAGTGCCATCGGGCGCGTTTTAGCGAGATTCGACGGTCAAGCTGGATCGGTCGAACGATTTGATCATTTTGTTTACCCAGCGCGGGGCATTTTTTCCATCATCGAGTATCTCGAAAATGAATTGATGCGGCTTGGCGTGCCCATTGAATGCGGCAGAACGTTCGATAATCATGACACCTTGGGTAGTCAGGTTCTTTTTGCGGGTGACTTGCGGGATATCGTGGAAACCAAGCTCGAGCACCGCGGCGTTTATTTGGTGTATCTTGCGTTTCCGATTTCGGCTGTCGGCCGTCACGAGACGTATTATTCACCTGATCCGCGATATTGGTTCGGTCGAGTTTCCGAGCTGAAGCATTATTCGCCCGAGCTTTCGCAAGCGAACGAAACGATCTTGTGTGTCGAGATTCCCGAGGGCGCCTGGGGAAGGGGTTTGGACTTTTCGAATGGTGATCGATTGGCTTCGCTGCTCGACCAATTGCGTAATGCAGGGGTTTTGCCGCCGGGCATGATGCCGATCGAGCGGCGCCAGATCTTCGTGCCAAACGTCTACCCGCTTTATCGTCGAGGTTTCCGAGCCGAGTGGCGAAAGACGATGCGTCGCGTGGTGGAGATGGGGTCGGTGATTCCTTTTGGCCGGCAGGCGTTATTTCTGCATTGCAATTTGGATCATTGCGCGCAGATTGCGGCAGCGGCGGTAAGCCACGTATTGGCGGGGCGGGGCTCGCACGAATGGGTGGCGCGGGCCGAGGAGTATTTGGAGCTGCGGGTACGGGATTAGTTGAGCTGTGGGAGGTTCGTCATCGAACGTCGTGATGGCCCGTCGGGTCAACTCGGTTCGTCGAGCATGGATTCGTTCGGGGGATCGATTCAAGCAGTTACGGACGATGCGAGGGCGGACGATTCCGTTGCAGAAGCAAGCCCAACCGTATCGAGAGCGACCGCGGCGCCGTGAACGGTTGCCGCAATTCGCACTGCATCATGAACTTGCTCCTCGGTCAAACCTCCCGCGAGCACCACGTTCTCGTGCGCTCGTACGCACGCTTCACAACCATTGATCGCGCTCACGGCCAGACAAACCAACTCGAAATCGAGCTTGTTCGTCGCGGGTTTGGCAATGCGCGTCATCCGTAGTCGCGCTGGTTTTTCCGAGTATACCGATTTACCGATCATGTGCCGGAATCGGTAATACACGTTGTTCATTCCCATCAGTGCGGCAGCGGCAATCGCGTCGTCGATCACCGGTGCCTCCACTTCGCGCCGCGCCTCTTCAATGAGCGCGTCTCGCAACACGGGGCTACGCGCGGCAACGGCCGAAGCAACCGCCACGCCCCACCGCTGCGCCGGCGTCAATGGTCCCGGCTGAAGCACCGATTGCAAATTCAACCGGATGTCCTTGGCGGCTTCCGGCAATGCTAAACGAACCGTTTGGTTGCGGTGGCCGAGTCGCTCAGTTTTCGCAAGGCGGCCGAGCGTTGTCATGTCGCGCAGCCGTCGCTCAGTGCGCAGCTTGCGCAGCTCGAGGAGGCGATTGGCGTGCGTCTGTTCGAGCGTGACCGACGGCGCGTGCTCTTGACGGCGGCGGGCAAGGATTTGGTGGACCGAGCGCGTCGGGTCTTGGTGGAGGCGGACGAGCTGCTTTTGGCGGCCAAGCGTGCGGGGGATCCGCTTGCGGGCGTATTGCGCGTGGGCGTGATTCCCACGATTTCGCCATATCTGCTTCCGAGCGTGACGCCGGCATTGCGAGCGGCGTATCCGCGTTTGACCACGATATGGGTCGAAGACAAGACAGATGTGCTCGTGCGCAATTTGGACTCGGGCAATCTCGATGCCGCGCTGCTGGCGCTCGAGGCGGATTTAGGCGACGTAGATTCTGAAATCGTGGCGATCGATCCGTTTGTCCTGGCAACTCGTCCTGACGACCCGCTCATAACGAAGTCATCGCCGGTGACGGCGGCGGAGCTTGGCGAAGCGAATGTGCTTTTGCTGGATGATGGCCATTGTTTACGCGAGCAGGCGCTGGCGGTGTGCTCACGAGCGAGAGTACACGAGCTGGAGTTTCGCGCGACGAGTTTGTCCACGCTGGTTCATATGGTGGCTGGTGGCGCTGGCGTCACGTTATTGCCGCAGCTCGCCGTATCGTTCGAGGCTGAGCGAGCGGGTCTACGCGTGCGCCCGTTTGCCCGTCCGGTTCCACATCGCACGATTGCGCTCGTGTGGCGCAAACGCTCTGCATTGGCAGAGGCATTCAAAAAGATTGCGATGACGATGCGCGGTGCTTATCCGGTGCAGACTAAGGTGTTCCGAGGACAAACCTGATTCTGCGCTGCCCGGTTCGAGAATCTTCCCATGCGACGATAACGGAGCCGAGCCCATCACCGGCGACGGTTGGCGCCGTTTGCTGACTCGGGCCATCGCCTCCGTCATCAATGCGTTTTTCTGCTCCAAAATTCGCGCCTCCATCGGTGCTCGAAGACATGTAAATATCATTGCCCCGCGTGCGATCGTCCTGCCAAACCACGGCGACTTTTCCTGTACCGAGCGGCGCAAGGCGCGGTAAGAGGGCGCTTCGGTCGGCGGATCCAAATCGGCGACTTTGCCCAATGACCGTGCCGGCGACGAGCGACAATCGTGGCGTGGCGTATTTTTCGCGCAATCGCACGTCGCTCCAACTCACGGCCAACGTCGAGGGATCGACGTTCGGCAGGAACATGACGGAGGGATTGTCGTGAAGCCGTTCGAGCGCATCGGTGCCGTCGTCGATACGAATGGGAGCGGTGAACGTGGCGCCGCCATCGATTGAGCGGGAAAGAAAAACATCCCAGTTGGCACTCCTGAAATCGACCCACGAGACGGCCACTTGGTTGCCGCTCGCTGCAATGGCGGGTGACCATTGGTTGTTGCGCATATCGTCAGCAGGATGGGGTTTCGTTGCTTCCACGGCATTGGTGGTGAAATTGAGCGTGCCTTCGGGCGCTCGGGCGACGATGACGCGTTCATTGCCTGATGATCCATCGACATAGGCGAGAAACACTTGCCCATTCGAGCGCGCAAACGTTGGAAGCCACGCATCGGGCGAGGCGCCTTCGGACGGCAAATAGATTGGCATGCCAAACGTTTTTCCGCGGTCAGTCGAGATGGCACAGGCGATTCGGGCGCCATTGGCGTCTCGCTCTTGCCAAGCCGCATAGACATGAATGCCAGCCACGAGCACGGCGGGCGTGATCTGTGTTTTCGTGCCGACGGTGATGGAATGAGGCGTGCTGAACGTGGTTCCTTTGTCTTCGGAGGTCGTCACGAAAATACGCGTCGCTCCCCGACTACCTTCTTGGTATGCCAAGATGATTGCTGACGAATCGGTCCACGCAAGCGCCGGGTGGCTTTGTTCTGCCTCACCGTTATCGGAAGTGCGGCTTGATCCGAGCGCGCCGGCAGGACCATCGTCTGATACGGGCAGTGCCACGGAAGGCGCGAGGTCCGCGGCGATGACGGTTTCCACGTATTGGTTTTCCCTCGGTCCGCCTGGCAATAATTCTTGCCCAGTGGCTCGGAGCGCGACGCGGCGAGCTTCCAGATTCAGCGTTGAATCGTTTTCAATCGGATCTGGCGTGACCCACGGAGCGACGGCTAATACGCCGGTCTCTTCGTCTTGGCCAACATACGTGCGGCGCTTTTGTTCGGGCACGGAATCGCCCACGATGATCGATTGCCCGTCGAACACCATATCGAACAAATTGCCCGTGAGATGTGACACCACGCCATAACGATAAGCTCCGTGTTTTCGCACGGCAGCCATTCCACTTTGGCTCACGATATCGGGGGACCAAGCATTCGGTTCATTCTGAGATTGGGCAATCGTCCAGCCGCTGAACGCTTCGGGTTGCACGAGTACGTCGGCTCCGAGTGCGGACAAGCGATCGACCATGTCGGGCATCCACGCGTCCTTGCTGGTGAAAATGCCAACGCTAAGCGGTCCGATGGCGACGGGCGTAGCGTCACGTAATGCACCTTTGGCGAGAGCGAAATCATTTTCTTCGGTGTCGACCAAATACGGCTTGTTTCGTGTGGCGACGATGGAACCATCAGGCGCATGCACGAAGGCGGTATTGTATACGGCCGGATCACGCGCCACATAGACGTAAGACACGTTTTTGAGGTCCGGATCGCCTAGCGCGGCGATTTCGGCTGGATCGGAGCTTTGTTCGACGAGCCCGCTCACGTTCGTCGACGAAACCACCCAGGCGCCCATTTCTTTCGCAATCAATTGGTTTGTCTCATGGAACGCACGCCAAACGGTGTCCGTGATGCCGAGTTCAATCTGCGTGGGCAGTGGTACAGCCGGCCATTTCGACTTATAGAATTGTATTGGCTGTGCGTATTGGCCACCGAGCGCCAGGAATGCGGCAAAGGCCGACGTCGATGATCGAGCGGCTTCTCCGCGCGAGCCGATGAAACCGGCAGCAAGCCCGGTATTTTCGGGAAACACGATCACATTCGGCCGTTTGGGCGCTAGACAAGGCCCTACCTTTGCTCGGACGAGCCCGAGGAGGTGAGTTTGGTATGCTTCGTAGCTTTCGAAGTGTTCGGGCGCGATGCGTGGCTGCACGACGAAAAGGCGCGCTCCAGTGGTGGCATCGAACGCCGTTCGAGGGCATCCATTGTTATCCGTCTGGGCGATATCTTCGCCGCAACCTACGAGTACACAGCCGAGAAAAAAAGGGTACGCACCGCGCATGAAATCGAGCGTAGCCCGGACGGACGGAGGTGGCAAATTCCCGCAACTCTTCCTTGCGGCTTGGGGTCATGGAATTCCGCCCTACGGGTTGCGGATCTTCCTGAATTGCAGTGGCGCAGCACTGTGCAGCAGGCGTTTGGATTGCCGCGGCAAACTTGGGTGTCGAAAGAAATCGGCGCACGTGCGATGCGAGTAGACGGCCGTTGCCTTTACGCTTGCCATGACCAGGCCATCCATTCATCATGGACGAACTCACGTGCGTATTTTGTCTGTGAACACCAGTGCGTATATAAATCATTTCCTTCGTTCCGCCGTTGGAGTGGCTGTGGTGGGCATTGGCCTATCGTGGCCGCGGACTGCTGAAGCGGAGTACGTCAAGGCGACGCCTCATCGGCTCGACTTTGCAGTCACCCCGGGGCTACCACTTTGCAATGACGAGGATGCATATCGGGCCATCGTCACGAATTGGATCCCCCCACAGTCGTTGAATCCCACGGTTGCGCGAAAGATTGTCGTCCGCATGAAAGCGCTTCGTGGTGGCGGAAAGCGAGTCGTCTTGACATTGCTCGATGCGGAAGGACAAACCGCAGAAACCGAGACGCATACGTATCCGCCGGATGAAGAATGTTTCCGGATACTTTATTGGACCGCGTTCGACACGTTGAAACTACTCAAGCGCGTAACGCCGTCGACGGATCCGCCTGATACCGCGCCTGTGCCAATCGATGAGCTTGTCAAGGCGGCGTCCCAGTACACCCCAGAAAAACCGGCACCTGTCAAGAAAAAATCGGCACCTGTCGAGCAACAACCGCGCGAGTGTCCGGTCATTGCAGAGGTTGTCGAATCGCCTGCCCGTCGTGAACCGGAGGCGTTTGCCCTCGAGCAACCCAAGAATCATCTGTTGATTGGAGCCGGCGTGGCAATGGGTTTGACGCGGGCGCCGATGGCGGGCGTGCGCCTGGGCATCGGGCGAATGTTTGGTCCGTTGATGGTCGAGGTGGATGCGCGCGTTTTCCCGCCGTTATTCGAGTCAACGCTCGAAACAACCTCTGCACGCCAATTTCTGGTTAAACCACAAGCTTATCTTGCAACTGCTGCGTTGTGCGCGCGGCGAGCGCCACTCGTGGGATGCCTGATGGTGACGGGCGGTGCGGCAGGCTACTCGTATACTGAGCCCGCCAAGTCGAGCGCATACCTTTCCGGCGACTCGGTCGTGGGTGGCGCCGCGTTGGCCGGGTTTCGACTCGGGGCCGAATTTTCACTTGGTCAGCGTTGGGCTTTGCGCTTCGATATGGAGGGCCAAGTGACCATCTACCAAACCTTCTTGGAATTGGGCCCAGCCCCGGAAGGAACGATTCGTCCGACCTTGGCCGGGTTCGTCTCGGTCCTCCCGCGGTTCTAAAAGTTTGTCCCAGTCATATTTCGTCGGGCAAACAGCAGACGGTGAAGGGCTGTTCCAGCTTGACCTCGCCCACGGCTTCACCACCGAGCGACTGACACGCACCCAGTTTGTGGTTCACTTTTTCCATTGACTTTCCGGAAATCGCGTTTCCCAACGGCAGCGAGTAACAGTGATCGTTTCCGGGACCGTCGATGTCGTACGATCCGATTTCGTTGGAGCACAAAGCATCTTCGAAGATGCGATATTTCACGGTGCACAGCGTTCCTTCGATCGGACCGCAAGAACATTCTGAGCACGAGCGCTCGTCGTCGTACTGTTTGTACAAGACGTGCTTTTGCGACCAGCTCGCAGGACACGCGACATCGCCATCACGCACGATGCAAGTCAGGGCGCCTGTGGGGATCGACAAACAGACGTTCTGATTGTTTTCACCGCAGAAGGTGGTTCCTTCGGCGTTCTGCTTGCCCACACACACGCGACCGAACGGTTCGTGGGAGCCGCTGTTGTGCAGCTTCGGCGTGAGCTCCTCGTCATAGTTGATCGTCGGTGTGCACGACGTGTCGATTCGCTCGATGGTCGGTGCCGAGACTCTGACGGCTGCTACGCAAGGGATGCCGTTACACAGCTTCCCTTCCGGGAGGGCATCCGCGATGTCGCACGAGCCATCCCAGTTGGGAGGCGGGCTGAAACCGAACGGGGTACCGCTATCGAAGTCGCCGCACCCGTGCGAGCTGATGGTCCACTTGCTGGAAAACTTGCAAGTGCTCTGGGGCTCGGAGCAACTACACGTCGGGCAGGTCAGAGCAGGTGGCTCGTTCCATCCATCGAGTGTTTCGCTGCCGTCGGGACATGGCTGTTGCTCGATGGTCCAGAACTCTGTGCTGAAAGTTGCCGGTCCCCGCCATCCCTCGGGCGCATTCGGTACGCATGTGCCCACCGGACAGAGTGCCGTTGACCCGTCCGCGCCATCGGTGCCGGCGTCGAGCCCGGGTTTGTCTGCACACCATGGCGGCAGGTAAAAATTCCGCTTGTCAACGGTGCACCACTCTTCAGTGGGGCATTCGCAACATTCGACATTCTGTCCTGGTTCACAACCCGTGACGCAATGAGCGGGCAGTGGGGGCCAACCGTTGGGGCACATGTCTGGCCACGGGCAAGGGCAACATTCGATCGGAATCGCCAGCGTGCCGTCGTCATACGAAGGGCACATCGGCGGATTGAACCAGTTGCTCAACACGGGATCCCCTGACATGAAACTCGGACAAGCCGCGAGCATCAAGACGGCGATCGGCGTGGCAATCAGAAAACCAAGTTTGTTGCGTGAGAATACGCTCGGACGAACCATAGTTGCGGTGATACACGGACTGGATTCGACGCGCCAGATTTTTGTGACAAACTCGTTTCGCAAGACCCATAGCGTTCCCCACACTTTTGCGAAGTCGCTAACCTCGGGCAAACTTCATATCAGTCCGACAAACATTTATATGACTCGGACAACCATAGGGTCGAATCACAGAAACGCCCGCGACGGACTCCATTCGTTGGGCCGCGGCAAACGAGACGGGGGATGGGCTGCTGTTCAGGCTGGGCGCGGGGGCGTCGTGCGAGGCTTCGTCGACGACGATTGCTAGATGACGTGCGCTCGAATCACTTGGGCGGCGGGGGGACGCATTCGCCAAGCGCGTCGCAAATCAGCGGCCCGCAGCAATCGTCATCTTTGGTGCAAGGACCACACGTGCCGTCGCTGCCACAAGCGGGCGCGGGATTGACGCAATCGCCGCAATCGGTGCACGGAGTGTCGCCGCCTTGGCAGCCGGGAATCTTCAAAATGCCCTCGTCGTAATGCACCTTCACCGTGCCGGAAGAGCTGATCTTTTTGGCAAAAATCGCGCCCCACATTTCGAGCGTGTTGGTGATGTTGAACGTTGCATTCGGCAGGTAGAAGTTTGCCGACAGGTCGAGCTGTGAAGTCATCGTCACATCGTTGCCGGCAATGTAAATGCGCGTCGATTTCGGAGACGCCATCGAGCCGATCGCGGCCACATTGTTGAGAAATACCGTGCCCGTCACGAAGAGGTCGAGTTCGGCGCCCTCGGCAAGCTCGATCTTGAACGGCCCGGACATGCTGATGTTCCCGCCGATGGCAATGACCGTGCGTCCGGTCAAACGTATCGTGGCCGAATTATTCACGACGATACCGTCGAAATAATATCGTCCGCAAGGCAGCGTGATGTCCTTCGGGTAACTGGGCTCGAACGTGAACGCATCCGGGAGGATCATGTTCGTCAGGTTGTCATTCGAACTTTTGAATGCGCTGACGATGCCCGCGATGTCCACCGGATCTTGGCAATCGCAAGGGGCCGGCACCGTGACGGGGGCAATCGCGAATCCGCCAGCCGCATTGACTTGGTTCACATTCGCCGTGAGCGGAGTGGTCATTTTGCCCGAAATCGTTAGGAATTTGGACGGCCCAGTGACTGCCGCGCCAAGGTATGCATTGCTCTTGGCCGTGGAAGGGGCGCCAATGTACGCGGCTCCTCCAACGGTCAGGTCTTGCACGACATTTTGAGCGTTGTAGTTGGTGAACGTGCCGGCAACGATCATGGCTCCCTGGACGTCCGTGACTCCAGAGGTCAAATAATTGCCATTTACGCCAATCGATCCTCCAGCGAGAGGTTGTCCAGGTTTGGAGGCGTCG
Organism: uncultured Polyangium sp.; assembly: GCA_964514885.1. Classification (GTDB taxonomy): domain Bacteria; phylum Myxococcota_A; class Polyangia; order Polyangiales; family Polyangiaceae; genus Polyangium. The sequence continues at coordinate 12,185 of CAZETM010000105.1, forward strand.
ATCGAATCGGTGTTGATGGAATTCTGCCCCGTGATATCCGTGCACGAGCACATTGCATAAAGAAAAACCTTTTTGCCGATGTCGCCCGTGCAATCGGTGGTTCCGGGAATGGGAATCGCTCCCTTGCCCGCACAAAAATCTTCCAAGCCTGCGTCGAATGCCGATCCGGAGCCAGTCGACGGATTACCCGAGCTGGTGCTGCCCGAAACGCTGGAGCTGGAAGGAAACAAAAGCCCGCCTTCGCCTCCACTATTGCCATTTCCGCCGGCGCCGTTCGATGCTCCGCTGCCCGACGTATTGGTGCCGGAGGAGCCTCCGGTCGAAGAACAGGCAATGGGAATGCCGACAACGATGGTAACGAGACCCAAGTAGGTGATGGTTCGATTCATGATGACCCTCGAGCGTTGATGGGTAGGTGCGTTAGAGCTGAAGAGCTGCGTTGCAGGAGGATGCCTGAAAGAAATAGCAGGCAGCAGAGCAGCCCTCCTGGATACTACGACCACGGGCTTGGATGCAATGGGCTTCGACGAAAATTGTCACGTGCGGTCGGTGAGCAATTCGTCATGCAGGGTCCCGCAGGAGAAGGCGGCTCAGGCTCATGGCCGACTGCGTCGAAATTGTATTACTTCCCCATCTTCAGGGTCCATCGCCATTCCGATACGCTGAAAACCCACCTTGGCGAGCACACGTTGCGACGCAAAACTATCCGGCAGCGTGTGAGCAATCACGGCAGATGCGTTTTGGAGAAACGCAATTTTGCACAGCCCTTCAGCAATGGCTGTGGCAATGCCGCGACCTTCCCACTGCGGACTCACGCCATATCCAATTTCTACGATTCCGTCGATCGGCGTTGATTTGAATATACCCGAACCGACCAAAATGTCGCCTGGCGCAATAGCAAAAACACCTATCCATCCCGGCCTCGAGATTGCTCGGTCGACGTATTGGCATACGACATCCGCAGGTAGCAGACCTCCTTCGGCCAACGTGCATCCGAGCGCCGCAGCGAGACGCTCCGGGTTATCGGCCTGCATGCGCAACATCTGCGGGGTTTGCTCGATCAAACGGACAACGACGGGACTTCTTTCAGCGACTGCCAAGCTCACGCGGCGAGTTTGACACGACATAGGGCGCAGCGTCCAGCAAGTTCCGTCGGGCGCCAATACGATTGTGCTGGGGCTGTTGTCGGGAGGAGACTACGATGGCCAGTCCGAAGAGATTCGTCCGACGCCTGTCGCTCATTCGCCAAGCGCGTTTTGCCCTAGGGCGATGGCTCCGCAAACGCCTGCATCGTCGCCTAGCATGGGCGGAACGATATATTCGTGAATACCCGCGCCGAGTGCCGGTGAGGCCACGTAATGGTTGAGCTTTCGCTGCACGCTTTCGCGAATCCATTCAAAGAAACGAGCCTCGCCAAGTCGACCCGCCTTTCGTACGCTGCCGCCAAGAATGATCTTGCGGGGCGAAAGCACACAAATAATGCTGCTCAGCGCTGCGGCAATGTAATCCGTTTCCAGTCGCCACGCGGGATGATCCGCGGGTAGAATTTCCGCTTGCAATCCAGTGCGCGCTTGTAATGCCTCGCCCGAGCACAATCCTTCCCAACACGGGCCGTGGTACGGACATACCCCAGCAAAATCATCGCCCGGCGCCCGGGGCAAGAGCAAGTGACCCATTTCGGGGTGAATCAATCCGTGAAGCAATCGTCCACGAGCCATCCCGCCTGCGCCAATGCCGGTGCCGATCGTAACGTATACGAAATCCTCCAAGCCGCGCGCATTTCCCCAATAGAATTCCCCGAGGCTCGCGCCATTGACATCGGTATCGAAACCAATCGGCAAATTCGAGAATGCTTCTCTGAGCGGACCCAATAAATTGGTATTTTGCCAGTTTGGTTTCGGCGTCGAGGTAATGAAGCCAAAGGTTGCCGAGCAGCAGTCCAAGTCGAGCGGCCCGAACGATGCGACGCCGATCGCGCTGAGTTTTCCATGAGTATGCTCCTGATCTTTCAACCAGGCGATGACTTGGCGCAATAGGAACGAAGGGTCGTCGCTCGTGGGAAATTCGACCCGCGAAACCAAATGGTCCCCAGGTCCCGAACCGACGGCACAGACGAACTTGGTTCCGCCTGCTTCAATGGCCCCGACGAGGACGTTTTTGCGAGTCATGGCGGCTCATTCTGCGCGTGGCAGGAGCGCCAGCAGAGCAAGCGCCCCGATTCTTTTGTCGGTGACCAGCACACTCCGAATCAGTTTGTCATTGCCAACCAATTTGGGCCCCAGCTCTTCGCCGCTGATATCGAGTCGGCATACGAGCAGGCGTTGAGGATATCGAGCGAGCAGTGCGTCGACATCGCGATAGAACCTTGGACTACCGTCGTTCGAGATGAACAGAATACGAGAGACGCGCGCGTTTTGCGGGCTTTCGGGCGCCTTTCGCTTCAGTGCATCGAGGCCCTTCTGTTCGCTGGCCAGTACGTCGCCGATGTGCTCGAGGCCCTGCGATGCGTGGCCCTCGGCGAGAGCACGACGAAGCACCGTCGACAACGCATCCGTCATCGGCAGGGTGGGAACCGGAGCGTGACCGCGTTCCCATAACAAATTCGTGTTTTTCGCCAGCAACGCGACGAGCGCATCGTGACGAGGATCCGCGACGACGTCTTTGGGCAATTTCAGGATGGACATGCTGCAAGCGACTGTATCAGAATTCAGACGCTTGGCGAATCAAACTGTGCACGGACACTGCTTTTTCTCGATTTCAAGCCCCGCGCGCAAGATTCTGCATGTCTTCGAATGTCCGCACATGCACTCCCGGCTCGCCTTTGCTCATCGCCGCGACCATTGCCGCGGCGACGTCCGTCGCTTCAATGGGCCGGTATTGGCGAAATGGTCCGACAAACAATCCGCTGACGAGCTTCGTCGCCACAATTCCAAATTCTTCACCCGTCCGCTTTTCATCGCGATTCCCCACGAGCAGCCCCGGGCGGAAGATCTCCACGCATTCGTATCCGATCGTCTGCACGTCCCGCTCCGTATCGCCCTTGACTCGCAAATAAAAGTTTGCCGCGACCCCACCCACGCCAATACTAGACACGAGCGCGAAACGCGTCGCTCCCGCTCGTTTGCCCAGCTTCGCAGCGGCCACCACGTAATCGTGATCAACCTTGTAAAACGCCTGCTGCGAGCCCGCTGCCTTGATCGTGGTCCCAAGAGTAACGAAGACGTCGTCCACGGCTCCGATCGACAACGATTCGAGTGTCTCGAAATCGACCTGCAACTCCTCGAGTTTGTCGTGGTTTGTCCCCACCGGGCGCCGTACGAGAATCCGCACGCGCTCGTACGTGTCGCTTGCCAAGAGCCGCTGGAGGCAGCTTCGTCCGACGAGACCCGTGGCGCCTGCAAGAAGCGCAGTTCGTCTTCTTTCCTGTCCGCTCATTCGCGGAGAATGCCACAAACCTTGCGTTTGATGAAGCGGAAAATGATCTTTTTGGCCAGCTTGCACGGATTACTCGTCATTGCTCGACGATATTCTTGGAACCCCGATCGTACGGCTTTCAAGCGCCGACGTTTTTGCCGCGCCAAGAAGTCCATTACGCACCGTGATGCGAAGCAATCGTTACAGTTCGCTTCGCATTGCAGCAAACAAAAACTGGTAAAAATGCAACCGGGTGGCACAAATTTCCAAAGTGACTGACAACGATCGGCGATATGCTTGGTGTATGCGTAACTCACTCGCACTTGGTTTTCTTGCCTTTGCCATCTCGAGCTGCGGCACTGGCGGCGTCGTTCCGCCCGTTCCGCACTTCGATCCTCCCAGCGCCACCACCCTCCCGGAAGTCGGGTCGCTCGTCAAGGTAATCAACCTCGACAGCGAGCCAGTCATTTGCTACACGACCGACGGTTCGCCGGCGGAATTCAATGGGGGAAAATGCGCCAACAAGCTCGACGCGACGCGCCAGATTGCAGTGCCGAAATGCGGATTCAACGTGATCCGTATCGCCTGGTCGAAAGGCACGGACGAGGCGAATTACGTGATCGATAGCGAGGCCTGCAAGACGAGCTGCGATCCGGTCGTGCCGTGGTCCAACCAAGATTTGGTACGCGCATCCGCGGTATGGCTCGATGAAGTCCGGTGTTTGATGAATGGATGCGAAAACCCTTCGAGCACGGGTAATTGGTCGGCGCAATGCGATTCTGGCAAAGTCAGTTGGGACGTGAGTCTCAATGGGCTGCGCGCGATTAGCTCGTTTACGTATGACGCGTGCGCTCATGCCGTCACGATTGACGTCGAGGAGAACGGGACGACGGCGCCGCGTACGATCAATCTGACGATTTCGGGTAAAATCGTGCAAGATACCGATTTCAGCGGCAATGGCAATGAAGGCGGAACCATTGACGTGTCCGGCGACTATACAGGTACGGTCGTTTCGCGCATCGTGGTCAAGAACAAGGGACGTGGCGGGGGTAGCTTCGATTCGAGCTGCACGGCCGATCCTTTCGAGACCAAAGAGTGTGCTCCAGCGGGCGCGAAAATCGCCTTCGATTTTCCCGATTGGGCCTGTCACGGAAACATTTGCCCCGTGGCAGCCTCGGGCGTGTGCTCAGGAGCCGATACCGACGCGGACGCCATTACCGATGATGTGGACAATTGCCCCGACGTGGCGAATACGGATCAATCCGACGTGGACAAAGATGGCGTTGGCGACGCGTGCGACAGCGACCCTTCCTTCGTCGTCATGCAATTCAAGGCCTTCAAACGGTGTTTGATCTTGGGCGATGGAAAGGTTGAATCCACGAGCACCTGCGAGGCGACGGATCCCAAGCAACAATGGACGATGTTCCCCGATGGCGATGCGTATGGATTCCGAAATGTCGCGACCAACGAATGCTTGAGCCAAAAAGGCATTTTGGCCGGGCCGTGGACGGTGATCACCGCTCCGTGCGATGGCTCGGACAAGCAGCGTTGGCTCCTCGAAAAGTACGAGCAAGGTGCCTTCGATGCGAACTATCCCATTCGTTTGCACAACGCCGCGGAAAACTTCTGCGCGTATACGGACTTGACCGGCGAGGTCTACGGAACGGCGCTCAATTGCGGATTGCTCGGGACCGAGAACAATCGCAAGATCGGGCTCTACTTCGGTGGAGCTTTCGATACGATGCCTTATCAACCGTGAGCCATTCATTGGCGTAGCGGTCGATTTCGTTCCACCACACCACGGCCTCGACAACGCCAACGTCACTCACTCCACCCCGTGGAGCACCGACCGCGGGCAGAACGCCTCCTATGGGCGTCACCCACTCAATCTATTGCGTCGATGGAATTTATGCCCACGGCTACATCTGCGAGCATTTTCGGGTGTGCTGGCTTCATGAGCTGCGCCGTCGCGCTCTGCTCGGGGGCAGGGCAGGACAGATTATGTCGTACTTCGTCTGTCGAATGCGTTGACATTCAGGTCCAAGATCGCATAAGATCGGTTTCTCGACGTTTGTGGTGTGTTCGGATCGGGGAAGCGTATGCACAATTGCTCGTCTGAGCACGTCACCTTTGTCGAGAAACAATCATCGATTCCTTGGAGCGTTTTCAACAGGCGTTGTGAGCGAATCGGGGCTAGGGAGGCTGATACGAAGCGTACTTCAGTACGCTGAGTGAGGCCGACCGAAGCGCCGGTTGGCGCAGCAGCCTGTTGAGCATGCTCTAGCCAGGTCCGGCGATGCCGGTGGAGGTCACGTCCCATGAAGTTTTCACGTTCCAAGTTCCTTTCGTTCATTGCGTTGATGGGCACGATGCTCATGCTGAGTGCCACTTCGTTCGCCAGTGATTTCATAACCACTGGCTCGGGTATTCGCGTCAAGACCATCCTCTTCGTCGACGTGAACGTGTATTCGATCAGCCACTCGATGGCGCAACTGCCCGCCGAGAAGTCGAAGCGAGCGGTCATCGAATCGGATGTGAACAAGAAGTTCAACTGCAAAATGATGCGCGATCTCGACAATGAGAAGCTCAAGACTGCGCTCAAAGACGCCTATGCGATGAACGGCTATACCGATCAGGCGAAGATCGGAAAAGTGCTCGCGGCATTCACCGGCGAAATGAAGGAAGGGCAAACCTTCTCGATCAGTTACGACGCCGCCGCGAAGACCACGACGTTTTCCGTGCCTGGCCAAGGCTCCGTGACCGTCGACGGCTCTGATTTCATGAAGGGAACCTGGAGCATCTGGTTCGGCAAGATCGACCAACCGAAGCTCGGCGACCAGCTCATCAGCAAGATCCCCTGAGAGCGTGTTGAACAGGCTGCTGCGCGAATCGGTGCTTCGGTCGGCCTCACTCAGCGTACTGAAGTACGCTTCGTATCGGCCTTCCTAGCCCCGATTCGCTCGCGACGCCTGTTAAACACGCTCCAAGATCGTCCCCCCCGACCTGCGGCTCTTGCAGCCGCGGGAATCCTTAAAGATTATTTCGGTACGACGCTTTCGCCAGCGCGCACGATATGGAACTCCACGCGCCGGTTCTTCGCGCGGCCTTCCTCCGTGTCGTTCGGCGCAATGGGCTTCGATTTACCTAGCCCCTCGCTCCGCAAACGCTTCGCATTGATTCCTCGCGCAACGAGGCTGGCCACGACCGACGCTGCGCGCCGCTTGCTGAGCAACAGGTTGTGCGGATCGGATGCCTTGTCGTCCGTATGCCCCTCGACGCGAACGAGCACGATCTCCGGGCTTTCTTTGAGCAATTTGGCCACTGCATCGAGCACATCGGTACTTTCTTTGCCAGCCAAAATCTCTGCACTGTCGGTCTTGAAGAGCACCGGGCTGAAGATTTCGATCTGACTTCCAAGCTTCGACGCCAGCGGGCATCCAGGCCGTTTGGCATCCGGAAAACTCCCTGCAGGTGTGTCGGGACAAACGTCCACGGGATCGGCCCACCCATCGCCGTCGCGGTCCGCTGGCGGCGGTGGCGGCGGAGGTGGCGGCGGCGGCGGCGGCGGCGGCGGTGGCGGCGGAGGTGGCGGTG
>CAZETM010000106.1:0-19024 GCA_964514885.1 uncultured Polyangium sp.
GGTCCTCGGATCGACACACGCAGCCGGGGGGTTGCCGACATCGCGACCCATGCTCGGGCCCCGGGCTCGATGGCGGAATAAGAATTGATGTTGTTGACGACGCCATATACGGCGCCGGCGAAGGCGTTGACGCAACCGATCAAGACCGCTCGAGCTTCGGCCTTCGTACGAATGCAGCCGCCGATCCACCCGGCCGTCATGCCAAACGAAAACACACCGCCTTGCGCATTAGTTTCGGGAAGAAAAACCATCCCCACCGATGCCTCGAAACGGCCTTTTCCCATACCGCCCGCCACCGAGACGATACCCGCGGGGGTGGGAAGCACTCCGATTCCTGCACCGCTTCCCAGAAACAACGTGCCATCGCGTTTTTCAGGAACGGGGAATGGTTTGACTGCGGGACGAACGGGGTTTGGCGCGACAATGGGCGCCTCTCGAGGAACGACCGGCACGACGGATGGCACGGGAGTCGGAATCGAAACGCTCGGAGGTGTTGGCGGAGGCGCTGGTTCGGGCGGGCTGATGCCTGTTTCAATGATTCTGGCGACGAGAAAAACGCTGGTGGCAAGGACGGCACTGCAATCGGGCGCAACGCTCGAACTGTCGCGGGTATCGATGAGTTTCTCGCCGTCGTACTCCTCGACGTGCACGATCCATTCGCCGGAATGACGTTCGATACGGCCGCGGATGGTTCGTTTTGCGTTTTCTTCGAAGGGGTCGCGGTCCAATTTCACCGCAACCATCCGCGCGATTTTCTCTTGGGACGGACAGGTCTCCGCACCGGAACCCCTTTCCCACGAGAAATTGAACGTTTCACTTGGCGATGCGCACGCGATGCTCGAACCCAACACAACGCAGACGCCTGACGTTACAGCAACGACGACCAACCGGAAAGGCGACATGAAGATCACAACCTCGCCGCCCCGCTAACACGTTGAAAACAAGAGGGCAAGTTTGTCGGATCGCTCTGGCTCCTTCCCCTGCCCTGCTGACACTCATTCAGTTGCAAGTCGCCACCGAGTTGCGCGAAATATTTTTGCGGTGCCACGCAGGTGCGCCAACCGAGCTTGATGGCGACGAACAAGAGCGGTGATCGAGTCCGATGGTGATGACGAGGATCGGTGATCGAGTCCGTTGACGGTGGTGGGTGGTGCTGATCCGATCGATTGGCGGTGGCGAGGATCGGCAATCGAGTCCGTTGGCGATGACGAGGATCGGCGATCGAGTCAATTGGCGGTGGTGGGTGGTGCTGATCCGATGGATCGGCAGTGATGGGGATCGATTTGGCACGTCAACAGTATGGGGGACGTTCACCGCGTCGCCGCCCCCGGTAGCGAGCGCCTGATCAAGTGGGGTGGCACCACCCACGACCACGAGTGGGAGGCCACGCCCGATGCGCCGTCGTACAACTCGTTCTTCGCGCGCCTCGGGCACATCCCTGATTACCCGTGGATCGAGTACTGCACTCACATGCGCCACTTGCAGGCGACCGATGTGGCAATTTTTTTGACTTGGGGGCATGGTTTTCGTATGTTCCCGCGACATGAGCACAGACGCGCCTGCTACGAAAGCCCAGCCCCAATCGCCGGACGTGGTTGCTTTCGAGCAAGCCCAGGCGTTGATGCAAACCATCGGCGAGAATCTGGGCGAACAGGCGCTGGCTTCCTTCACGAACTGGTTAGCCCGAGAGCTCGATCGTGAGCAATATGCTCGTCTCGAGCAGGCAGGCCACCACGCCGAAAACCGTATTGCATTGGCGCGAGTGTTCGTCGACTTATCCGTTTCTTCCTCGCCGGTCGAAGAACGCGATAACGACGGGGCCGACGCATACGCGTTTCGCTTTTTGCAATTTCTCTGCAAGCCCGCTTCGGATCGCCGTCGCGACGGGCTTGCGGGAAGACGCCGACGTGTTTTTCCGAACGGGGAAGTCTACGAAGCAGAGGACACGGAATCGCTCCCGAATGGAGTGGTGCTCGTTGGTGGACCAGGACAAGGCAAGTCCACGTTGGGGCAGCTACTTTGCCAGCTCCATCGGGCGTGGTTGCTCAAACCGGTTTGTGGTGACTTGTCCGAAGAATCGCAGAAAAAAGCAGTTCACGCATTCACGAATGAGGCTGCGCGAAAAGACCTCGGCATGCCGGCGGAAATCGCTTTTCCGATTCGCATCATTCTGCCAGATGCAGCGGCATGGCTTGCGGAGCAGGAATCAACTGCCGATACGTCACTAATACCGCAGCTTTTACAGTTCGTTGCGGAAAAGGTGCAAGCAAAAGGGATTACCATTGAGGCTGCCGATTTGGCTGCCATCGTTCGTGACTTCCCGACCGTGCTCGTGCTGGACGGACTCGATGAAGTCGCGGCGATCGAAGATCGCCAGCGGCTCGTAGCGGCTATGAAGTCATTGTTCGCGTATGCGCGCCCCAAACCGTTGTCGTTGGTCGTGGTAACTACCCGGCCTCAGGGATATGCAGAAGAGGTTGATGAATTTCCGAAGTTGCATCTAATTCCGCTGGGACGATTTCAAGCGTTGCAATATGCAACACGCTTGGTCAATGCTCGTTTCGAGGATGAACGGCGCGACATCGTATATCGTCGGCTTCAGGATGCCGCCAGTGGTGAAACGACCGCACGTCTGATGCGTTCGCCTTTGCAAATCACCATCATGGCCACTCTCGTCGACCATCTCGGGCGAGCGCCGAATGAACGGTGGACTCTTTTCAAGGAGTATTATCGCGTCATCTACGAGCGGGAAATGGAGCGTCCAGGTGACGCGTCGCAATTGTTGCGTGATTATCGCAAGTATATCGACAAGATCCATACGCAGGTGGGGCTGCTCCTACAAATCGAGGCTGAGCATTCCGGAGGTACGGCGTCGGCAATGACGATGGAGCGTTTTCGCCAGGTCGTCGATGCGGTGCTTGCCGAGGATGAAATCGACGGTGCCGAGCGAAACGAAGTCGCGCGGCGAATGACGGGGCAAGATCGCTCGAGCAGCGTGATGAAGCTGATTGGCCAGCGTCTCGTGCTGCTCGTCGAGGAAACGCCGGGAAAAGTCAATTTCGAGGTTCGATCCATTCAAGAATTCATGGCGGCGTGGGCGCTGTCGCTGAAGGACGAGAAAACGGTGGAGCGCCGCATGTGGCGCATCGTCAAAGCAGCGAGCTTTCGCAATGTGTTGCTGTTTCTTGCAAGTCGCGCATTTACGGATTTGGATTTACAGGGGCTGCGTGATGCGCTCGTGGAGCGAATCTGCCCGGAATTGAACAATGATCCGGACGATCCGCTCGCGCGGGCGACGCTGGCGGGGTCGATGTTGGCGCTGGAGATATTGGACGAGGGTTCGGCGCTCAAACAGACCAAATATGTCAAGAAGCTCGTGCAGTTGGCCTCCCGCATCGTGGAGTTACCGCCGAGCGCGGTGCATGCGCGTCTCGTGCGTGTACTGTTGCGGGAGCCGGATATCATGCGTGCGTCGCAATCGATTACGGAGTCCGCGATCATGGCGCGCCTTGCATTGCCTGCTGTCGAGGACGGGTTTGGCGCGTGGGTCGTGCTGTTGGATTTGGCTGCGCAGGGAGAAACGTGGGCGCAGCAAATGGCGGATGCGCGATGGGATGAGCGCGCAGCGGGGATGGGCAAGCTGTTGGGGTATGCGCTGGATCAAGCGGAGATTGCGCCGCGCTCATGGTTAGGCGAATTCTTGGGTAGGCGGTTTGCAGTGGTCGGTGGAAGATCAACTATACGCCGTGACCTTCTCGCCCCCGAACGATTCGAAGACGAACTCGCCAAACAATCTGCATATATTTTGCGCTTGGCCCAAGGCGACATAACCCCCGAAGAAGCGACCGAAGGCGCGAAGCAGATCGCCCAGTCATCGAGCGGTCCCCGGTATCCGTTGGGCCACGTGTTCAAAGCACTCGAGCACGTTCCAGACGACGCTCCACATGTGACGCCGATCTTGCTCGCACTGGTGGAGAATGCACCCCCGGTGATGTTCTGGTGGCGTAGCAAAATCATCGAACGTCTCCGCCGCATTGCTGGCTCGCGCCCGACCCTCCTCGACAACGACGAAGTCTGGACCGACCTTGCTCTTCCCCTGCCCCATCCGGCGCGAAAGAAGTCGCCCACCAATCCTCCACCGCTCGATACGCAGCAGCCCGTACGGATCCAATCGATTCGCCTGCAAAGCGTACGCACCATCGAATCATTGCAGTTCGAGCCTGCGCCGCCGCACAATGGCTCAGGCCAGTGGATCGTGCTCCTTGGTGAAAATGGCACAGGAAAAACCACGATACTCCGCAGCCTCGTGCTCGCTTTGCGGCGCATAGGTACCTTGCCCGATACCGCATACAATCCTTCTTTTCGGCGGCAAGGCATCGGTCGCGATGGATTATGCAGCGTGGAAACCAAAGTCAACGGCACCGATTATCGTGTGCGCGTGGATGTCGACAAACAGGGGCTCGACTATCCCGTCCGCGATGCCAGCGCCCAGGAAATGAGCGCGCCATTTTTGATCTTTGCTTATGGCGCGCGACGTGGCTCCGCCTTGGGAGGTGCCAAGCCTAGCGTCGACTTCGACAGCCCGAAAGAAATCGAGACGCTGTTCACCGAAGGTGCAGGCACCAATCACGCCGAACCGTGGCTCATTCCCATTTACTTTCACGCCCAGGCCAGTCCCGAAGGGAGCCCGCCCAGGCAAAAATGGGAAGCCATTCAGTCCGTCCTGTTTGCGCTCCTTCCCGGCTTGCAGCGCATCACCGTCGAAACGACGCGTATTTGGTTCGAGGGCGATGGCCTGAACAAGACCACGATTTCAGGGCTCAGCGACGGATACCTAATGACCCTGGGATGGGTTGTCGACTTGCTCAGCAGATACCTGCACGCCATGGAACAACGCAATGAGGCCATTGACCAAGACTTCAATGAAAAGATGACCGGCCTCGTGATCATCGACGAGCCCGACGAATTCTTGCATCCGGCTTGGCAGCGCAACCTCATTGCCAAGGTGCGTACGGTTTTCCCCAAAATGAGCTTTTTCGTCACCACGCATAATCCGCTCACGCTGCTGGGCGCGAAAGCGGAAGAGATCTGGCAGCTCGAGCGACGAGATGGCACCATCGTTCCCGTGCAAGGCCGTGAGACGCCGGCGCTCATGACAGGAAGCGGCATTCTCGACGCGTACTTTGGGATCGAATCGGTGTTTCCGAGTGAATTGGGGGACATGCGAGACCGCTATGGCTTTCTTGCCCGAAACCCAGTCCGTACGGACCAAGAAGACGCGGAGATGCACGATTTGCTCGCCAAGCTGCGCGCACGCGAAATCGAACCCGGGATCAAACCTGTTTCACGCGATCTCAGTGCTCTTGCGGAGCTCGAAGAGGAATCGCCGTGATTCGCATTGAGCGTGGGGACGAGCCCGACATGCTCGAGGGAATTCGCAGCCGGCATCTTACGCGGTTGCGTGATTTCATCAAAACAAATCGAACGAATCCTGGATCCAAGCAGATTCACGGCTATCAGGTCGTTCGCGACAACTTGTTAAAGGTGCAGCGGAGCAAGTGCTGCTACTGCGAAAAGGAACTGGAACCGACACACGAACCTGTGGATCATTATCGTCCAAAGGCCGGCGCAACACGTGCACCAGGATGCGTCGACGATTACGGCTATTGGTGGCTGGCCTATACGTGGAAAAATTTGGTATACGCGTGCAATCAATGCAACGGGACCAAGTCCACACAGTTTCCGCTTGCTATCGGCAGTGCACCGCTGGATCCAGACATAGAGGAAGAGCCGCCGGGACGTGAGCTACCGCTGCTTATCGATCCAATGATGGAAAACGGCATCGAGCATATTGAATTCTGCCCCGAGAAACGCGGAGTCAAAATCGTCTGGATTCCCCAACCACGCAGCAACAGTCCGAAGGGAGAATGGACGATTAAGTGCTGTGGACTTGGCCGAGATGGCCTCGTGACACGATACACGAAGCACGTCGAGCATTATGTCGTCCCCGAGGTCAAGAACATTGAGGCGGCGCTTCGATTCGCTACTTCCGAGCCGAAAATTCTACGTCGAGAATTCAAGACCGTATGCGCAAAGCTCCTCAACCCAGATCAGCAGTTCGTCGCCCTTTCCTACGATGCACTCGTCTTCCACACGGCGGAAAAGCTTGCTCCTCTTGGATACTCCTGGCCGATGCCGAAGTAGCAGCGGGGCGGAGCTCATGTACACGCTCCACCCCGCCATTCATTCGCTCAACCGCCTGCTTCCACCGTTTCCGACGCTGTCACCGTTTTCGCCGGATACCGCGCCACCAATTCCACCAGCGGCCCTCGCAGATCCATTGCCAATTCGCGATCTTCAGCGGTCCCGTGCGCAGCAATCCACGCCAAGAGCTGCGCCGCCGAAGCAAACGCCGCGCCGCACGCCGATGTCGCCGCGATTCTGCGCCGATGCGGCGCATGCCCATAATCGCCGTGCCCAATCGCTTCCGCGAGCGAATCGGTCGCTGCATCAATGCTCGCCAGCAAAACGCCCAGTCCCAACAGCGTCATGTCGGCAGCTCCCTGCCCTTGCGACGTCATTAGCACTTGTTTGCGACCGAAATCGACTTCCTGCTGATAGCGCAATTTCGTCTGCCCTTCGCCTCCGCCGAGCAACAACGATTGTTGCAAACGTTTCGCCGCTTCATGTTTCGCCGGCTCCATCGATGCCGCGGACGCCATCAGCAATGCATTGAGCTGCTTCTGAAGCGTATCCCACGTGCGATCGTAGCTTTTCGCCGTCCCCGAGCCTTCCGTCGCTTGCACCAAAGCCGCGATGCCCCACTTCATACGCAGTTTCAGCGCCACGAAAACGGATGCGTCGCTCAGTGACTTCGATGCAGATTGGTTTGGCCCTTCGTAACTCGAAGTATCGACGACCGCCCAGGTCCCTGTCGACAACTCGGTGCTGAACCCCGAATACCCTTCAGCCGGAACATGCGTGAACGAAAGCGGTTTCATGATCTCTGGCTCCTTCCCCTCCCCTGCTGACCCCCATTCAGTTGCAAGTCGCCACCGAGTTGTTCAAAATATTTTTACGGTGCCACGCAGGTGCGCCAACCGAGCTTGAGGACGACGAACAGAAGCGGTGATCGAGTCCGACGGTGATGACGAGGATCGGTGATCGAGTCCGTTGGCGGTGGTGGGTGGTGCTGATCCGATCGATTGGTGGTGGCGAGGATCGGTGATCGTGTCCGATGGCGATGAGCAGGATCGGCGATCGAGTCGATTGGCGGTGGTGGGTGGTGCTGATCCGATCGATTGGCGGTGATGGGGATCGATTTGGCACGCGCACGCTCCACGAGTTTTTTGCCCGCCGACGGCGCTGCATGCGCTTCTCTTGGCCGAAGCGGGATTCATGCGACTTTGCACGGTAGACCAAGCATCACCCGAAGGAGGAAACATGCCTCATCAAGCAATGGCAGAATCTAAAGGAGACGACCCCCTTGGCGAACTCATGGGGTACGACAAATGGCCCAGAGACGTCTCCTTTGCGTTCGACCGAGCGCGTGGCGTCGTCTCGGTCAAATATATCAAAAATCGCAAGAACCTCAAGAACGATTTCGCATCCGTCGTGGCTGAGTTCCGCGCGCTGGAAGCTGAGTACTTGATACGCCTTGAGGATAACGCCGAGAATGCCCAGCAGGTTCGCAGAATCATCACCGAGATGTTGCTCCAAGCAGCTACGGATACGGATCAACCCTTCGAAACGTGCCAGCAGTACTGGCACGATTTGCAACAGTTGGGTTTTTATCGCATCGAACGCCGGTGCAACGAAACTTGGTTGTTCGCGGATATTTGCCTCGAGCATGGTCAAACGGACCTTGGCCTCGGCGTCATCGAACCGCTCATTGTCGAACTAGAACGATTACGTGGTGAACCTACGGTCGCCGAACTCGCCGCGGAGTATTACGATCAAGAACTCGGTTATCTGCGAAAACTCCGCGCGAAACTCGAAGCGCAGAAGAACGGGGCCGAGTCAGATGACTGATAACGCAAAGAACACTCGGGAAAACTTGACACCGCCCGACCACCGAGCAACAGTGCCGTCGTGAGCACGAACAGGTTCATTCCAGGCATCGGCGAGTCCGACTTTCGATCCTTTCGCGAAGCCGGCTTCAGCTACGTCGACAAGTCCTTCTTCATCAGCGACATTCTTGCCGACCCAACCAAGGTCCTCCTCTTCCCAAGGCCCAGGCGCTTCGGCAAAACGATCAGCCTGTCCATGCTCGGCTACTTCTTGGGCAAATCCAAACAGGATCTGTCGCACATCTTCGAGGGCCTTGCCGTCACGCGTGACGAGCACGCGATGAAGCACTTTCAGAAGTACCCCGTCATTACGGTCTCGTTCAAGGACGTCAAGGCAACTAGTTTGGCCGGGACGATGGCGGGGATTCGGGAGCAGATCACCAAAGCGTACGAGGAGCATCGTCACCTGCTCGACGATGGGCATCTCGACGCCACGAAAGCCAGACAATTTCATCGAATTCTGATGAACGAGGTCACGGACCACGAGTTACCTTACGCATTCGACTGGTTGTCGCAGGCGCTGTACGACCATCACGGCGAGCGAGTGGTCATTTTGATCGACGAATATGACACCCCAGTGCAATCGGGCTACATGTACGAATTCTTCGACGACGTCGTGTTGTTTTTTCGCAACTTCTTTTCGGCGTGCCTCAAAGACAATCGGGCCCTCTTCAAAGGCGTATTGACGGGTATCTTGCGCGTGTCCAAAGAAAACATGTTTTCGGGATTGAACCACATCATGGTTCATTCCATCATCGACGAGACGTACAGTACCGCCTTCGGATTTACCGAAGAAGAAGTCGCGGCCATCATCGACCCGGCGCATCTCGAAGAAGTCCGCTCGTGGTACGACGGATATACTTTCGGCGGGCACGTCATTTACAATCCGTGGTCGATTTTGCATTACGTAAAACAGGGACTGCTCAAGCCCTATTGGGTCAATTCTGGTTCCAGCGACCTCATCGAGCATCTCGCGGTAAAGCAAGGGCTGGGGCTCACCGACAAGTCTGAAGCACTTTTGCGAGGTGAAACCATCGACCTACAGATTGATTCGAATATCGTGCTGCGCGACATCGACAAAACCGACGACGCTCTGTGGAATTTCTTGTTGTTTTCTGGGTATCTCAAGACCGTGCAACTCGACTTGGTGGTTGGCAGGTATTATGGAAAGCTGGCCGTACCCAACGAGGAAGTGAAAATCGTCTACCAAGACATGTTTCGCAATTGGCTCTACAAGTCGGTACCTTCGCGGGCCTACATCGATGGGCTGGTGAAAGCGCTTTTCTCAGGCGACGCACCCATTGTCCAACGACTACTCGGGCAGGTATTGTCGACCGCGATGTCTTATCAAGATCCTGCAGGCAAGGATCCTGAAAAGTTGTACCACGGTTTTATCTTGGGAATGCTCGTGCACTTGGAGAGCGAATACGAAGTGCGATCGAATCGGGAATCGGGTTTTGGTCGAGCGGATGTGCTGATGCGGCCGAAGAAGGCGGGAAAACCCGGGGTGGTGCTGGAATTGAAAGTGCGTTACGAGGGCGAATCGATTGAAGGGGTATTGAAAGACGCGGCGACGCAAGTGCGGGATCGCAAGTATGCGACCGAGCTGTTGGCGGCGGGGGCTACGCCGGTGTACGAATACGCAATGGTATTCGATGGGAAACAGGCGTGGGTGAAGCGTGTCGAGGATCTTTTGGGCTGAGCCGGGCCGGGTGGCTCGAAAGGCCGTCGACCCGTATTGCTGAGGGCGCGCCTGATTACCGCGCCACCTCGCAGAGAATCGAGGAACTTGATGGCCTCGCAGATCCTGGCCAAGCTCAGCGAGCGCATCGCGTCCCACAAACCCTTCAAAGACGTGTTCGTCAAGAGCGCCGCCCAGCTCGAAAACCACCGCGCCTTGCTCGGGCAGTCACCACCGGGCATCCGTTGGGAAAGCACCGAGCGTCTCAAGGCGAAGGAGCTGCTCGGTGCGTTCCCCGACAAGGTGGCCGTGCTGCGTGCAGGAATCTCGTCAGAGAATCCCGTTGCTGTGCTCCATGCCTTTGCGGCCGCCGGCTGGTGGGCCCACCGTGAGCCGAAGCTCGCAGATGATCTCGAGTTTCTAGCGACGGCTCTGCGCGCACTTGACCGCTCCGACGCTCCGACCAACGCCGAGATGAAGGCTGCCGTCGGGCTCGACGGGTGGAGCGCGGGGAACATGTTCCTCGACGGTCTCGAGGGCTTCTTGCGCTCGGTCAAAGCTCACGACCTGGTCATTGCGGCATACCAGGCCTCGACGAACCCGCGCTTCCGCGGATTGCTCGAGGGGTACGTGGCGAGCCACACGGCTCAGTCCGCCTCGCCACCGAAACGAAAGCCCAAGGCGCAGCCGACGACGTGACGCGCGCTGGTGGGTCGGGAACTCGTGAATGAAAGAAGTCGTGTCAGCGTTTCGAATTCAGCGCTGGAGCTTCGGGAGAATACTTTTCGTAGCGAAGGCTGAGGAAAAATGAGCCAATGGCCAGAAGGCCAATCGTCGCGAGTACAAAGAGCCAGTCGAGCCGCTTGTGTTCGGCATCGTTCTCCAGCCAAAGCTTCTCCGCTTCGGCGGCATCTTTTTTGATGCGCGCGTCGAGTTCAACGCGATCGGACTGTTGGCGCCGTTCACGTGCCTCGGTAGATTCGTTCGCGGGTCCGATATCGAAATCAGCAGTGGGGGCGTAGATCGCTCTTTCTACCGCTTCGAAATCTGGCTTTGGGTCGGTAGCACGCGACAGGCGGCTCATCATGATCGCGCCCGCGCCCAATCCGAAGAAGACCAGCAGTAACCCTGCAATCGACAGAAGTCGGAAGAGTACGCCGGTGCGCATGGCTCCGAGGCGAGGTGGGCCCCAAATGGCCCGCCGCGCGGCGACGGGCCCGAAGAGAGCAGGCAATGCAAGAACGTGCAGAGTGCCGCTTCCGAGGTCGAAGCCAAACGTTGCACGCACAAAGAACTGCAGAAGAATCAGAATAGCAAAACCAGACGCGACGAGAAGGCCATCCTTCCAATCGAAACCCGACGACGCGGAAACCTGCATAGGAGCGGGAGTCTACGGTGCCGAGCCGTTCGAATGCAAGCAAAAACGAAAGTGATTGGAATGACCGCGATGCGTCGCGCATGAGGCAACCGAGGATGCCCCTGAAGCAACTTTACAAGCATTTGTCCCTGTGGGGATGAACATCTAGACACGTGTGCCATGACTCGTGTATGACATTCTCGTATGCAGATCCTGATGGTGTCCCAGGTGATCATTGCGGGTGCAGTGCTTGCACTCGTTCTGCTCGTGGTGCGCTTGATGCTGAGGCGCGCTCGAATCAGAAAGCAGCTTTTGCCTGCATTAAAAGCGGCTGGCCTGCAAATCTCCGGTGATCCTTTCGGTGGATACGAATTGCACGGGAATTACGAAGGCATTGACTTGCGGCTGGGAAATCGTTCATCGCTCCGGCCGCCGTGGGAGCATCACACGAAAGACCTTCTTTCTTGCGCCACGGTCACGTTTTGGGCGCCTGTGCCTAATTCAATCGTTTGTCGATGGTACGAGCGGGACAGGGTCGCCGTTCACTTCCCACCCGTCGCGCAGGTAGGGACGGGTTTTGCTGAATTCGATGCGGCATTCGCAGTATTTGTCGATCCTTATCGGCGACCAGCAGCCCACCCAGGAAGCTCCTCTGCAAATCTACGCTGGCCGCCTTCGGAAACGCTCGGTGTGTTCGTGGAGATGAATCTACGTTGGTTGCATGTAAACAATGAAACCGCCGTGCTCGTTCTGCCGACCATCAATGATCCTCGGGATATTGAGCGCGTTTTGAGTCTCGCCAGCATGCTCGCGCATGGAGCCCGCGGATCGACTCTGACGCGACGTTTGCCCCACGGCCCATGGTCTTCTTTTCCTGCCCATGGTTCTGCCGCCCCGAGCATCATCCTTGGCACGGCGTTTTTCTTAGCGTTCCTGGCAGCTATCATTGGTGCGGCGGCGCTTGATTTGGTGCCGATTGTCCGCGAGATCTTCGCACCGGATGTTTGCGGCGCTGGACAGCAGTTGTTGGTCAGTGCATGGAATTCAGGAGGCAGAGGCTCGAGCTACAGGCTGTATTGTTCCGGAAATCCCCGGGCGCCTGTCGACCTGATGTCTACGCTTTGCGCCACCGCGTCTGCGGCTCTGGTCCTTGCGCCAGCGACCTTGCTCGCGCTCGTGACCGAGCTTCGGGGCAGTCTTCGTAAATCCTCGAATGCGTAAGGTTCAGGAAAAAACGACGTCGCTTGGACGACCTGGAACTTGACGACACGCGCCAAGCTTCCGATGAGAGTTCATCCAGATTGGAGCGCGTATGCCTCGAGTTCGTCCCCGTCACCTGGCCATCGGCTTGTTCGCATCCATCTCGGTGGTCCTTGCTTGCGCAGTGGTGGGCTGTATTCGCTTGGCCAATCTGCCCCCGATCCGATCCGCGGCACCGACCGAAACCACGTTGCACGTCGACGGAAAACCCGTGCGTATCATTGCTTTGCAAACGGGCTCGGTGACCATCAAAGGAGCGCATTACGAAGGATCCCTTCCCGATGCCACGCCTTATCCATTGCGTTTTATCGGCATTCTCGCCGATCCTCGTCTCGGCGCGCGAATGCCTATTTGGAGTTACGTCCTCGTGCATCCCGAAGGCGTCTTCGTCGTGGATGCTGGCGCCGTGCCGACCTACAACGACGACGCCTCGTGGGCAAAGGACCCGGTGAGCGGCCGGCTCGTGCGCAGTTTTCTCCGGCTCGACGTCAATGAATCCGAAGCGCTTCCTGGGCGTCTCGACGCGCTAGGTATTGCCCTGACCAACGTCCGCGCGATTGTCTTGACCCATCAGCACGTCGATCACACCGGCGCCGTTCCTTCTTTCCCGCAAGCTGACATATGGACGACGCAGGCGGAGGATCATGCCGCGCAATTCATTGGAGCGGTCCCCTGGCGCTGGCGAGATGGGAAAACGCGCGTTCGTCATGTCGATATCGAAGGCGAAAAACAAGCGGATATCCCGTGGCCGAGCATCAAGCTCACGACGGACGGGCGCATTGAAGCATTCCATTCGGCGGGCCATACCCCAGGCTCGACCATGGTGCGTTTTAGAGCGGACGAGGGCGAAGTGTGGTTTGTTGGCGATATCAGTTTTCGCGCAACGGGCGTGTTTCCCGATGCACCGACCGCGGGCATTCACACCGATATGCATCAAGTGCGCGTGCTGCACGCGTGGTTATCGGCAAGACCCGCGCGACGCGTGTTTTTACCCTCGCACGACGATGCGGTACCCGCGACGTTGGCGGAAACTGGACAATGGGGCTCTCGCGGTCAAAGCGATGGCGTGCTGAAGCGCTGAACCAACCCTAGCGGGCCGAGACGCGATTTGCCGAACGAAACCACTCGTAGGAAAGTCGAGCATTCGGTCCCCTACCCTTGGGAAAACTTGACACGGCCCGACCACCGCGCCACTTGTTGCACCGAGGCATTCGAATCATACGTTGCCAGCACCGATTCGAGCGTTGCGACGATTCATCCAAAACCAGATCGAATGAGGATTTAATGTGGGGTTGTCTGCGTGGGCCCACCAACCACCACCAACTCCACACCTCCGCAATTCACACAAAACACACATTGCTTGCAAATTGATACCGCTCGGTTGATTCAATTGCCATTTGAAGATTTTTTTGTCCACCCCTCTTGTTTTTTTCTTGCGACGCGATATCCACGTCGACTAGCAGTGGCTGACTTCGCTCATGGAGCGAGCAGCCGCGAACGGCGAACTGACGCCACGATCATGGACGAACCGCATGAACGATTCAATTTCCAACAATTGTTCCATGAATACAGATATCGACGCACACTCCGAGCACGATCACGACAACGAGAAGTGCATTCGCGACACGTTTCCTGATAGACGGTCGTCCACGGTGCCGGAAATATCGGAAAGGCAGGTCGATCCGAAGCGGAGGTCGCGTCCATCACGCGAGCCAGTGGATCGCACGTCGCTCGAAATGAAGCTCGACGTGCTCATTGCGGAAATGCGGGACGAGCTTGCGGCCGAACACGCCACGGCGGCGGCAGTGCCGGGGCTTGCCGTGTACGCGTCGGGGCTTTGCGCACCGGCCAGTCGAGAAACGAGCGAGACCGCGGCGCCCAAAATCATCGTGGGAATCTCGGTGGACCCGCGAGACGAAATGACGGTGGTCATGCGACGTGCCCTCAAAAGTGAAGACGTCGTCTTCGATGATGCGGGGGATGAATCACCGACAATCCCGATTCTCGTTCCGACGGGTCACGACTTGCCGGTGAAGGAGGCGCCCGCACCGGCCCGACGTATTCACCGCTCCGTCGTGGCCATTGCTGCCGTCGTCGTTGGTTTGTTCCTGGGTTTGCTTGTAATGACGAACGTGACGACGCCCGCCCCATTGAAGCTCGAAGCCTCGCAGCCTCAATTGCCGTTGACTGACACGCCGCACGACGAAAAAACGCTTCCGATCGCGCCTTTACCGCAACCCTCGGCGGAGCTGGCTAGGCAAATGGACGAGCGATCGACATCGAATGCGCCGCTCGAAACACGCGACAAGAAGGAAACGCTCAACCCTCAGCGGCCGAAAAAACAAAAGGCGCAAAAGGAAGCTTCTGCTCCGCAACCCGCGACGAGCGTGCGTCCTTCTGGACGAGCGGCGCCCGCGAAAACGCCTCGTGAATCATCTCCCACGTCGCGCAAACCCCTCGAAACGAAAAGGTCTTTCTGATCATGCGCCAATTCCTTGCATTGTGCGTGGTCGGCTATGTGCTGACCACGGCAAATCCAATTATCGCAGAACCGGCGCGTTCGGCGAATGACGCTGTAGCGACGGATCGAGCTGGCAAGCTATACGATGAAGGCTTGGCACTTTACGAAGCCAAACGGTATGCCGAGGCGGAGGCAAGGTACATTGCGGCTTGGAGTCTGAAGAAGCATTACCAAATCGCTGGCAACCTTGGTGATTGCAGCATGCAGCTCGGTAAATACAGGGACGCTGCCGAGCATCTGACATATTACCTTCGGGAATACCCCAAGGATCAGCCTGCCGACAATGCGAACCGGGCACGGGCACTTTTGGAGGAAGCCAAGCGCCATATCGCAACGCTCGACATCGTCGTGGACGCAGCCGGGATGGATGTCTTCATCGACGGCAAAGTCATTGGACAATCTCCGCTGGCGGGGCCGGTGTTCGTCGAGCCGGGGCAGCGGTTGATTGAAGTGCTGAGTGGCTGGGCGCCCACTTTGCAAACGGTGAATGTGCGCGCCGGGAGCATGCATACGGTGCGGCTGACATCGACCGCGCCGATGCCTCGTGCAGTGCCGTCGTCCCCGGTCGACTGGAAGGTGGTTGCTGGCGGCGCATTGGGCGGAGCCGGCTTGGCGGTAGGTATCGGATTGCTCATGAAAGCAGCTTCCGTAGACACCGAAGCGGCTGATCTCCGCCGTCAGAACGGTATCGTGCGCGGCACGGAATGTTACGACAACCCGAGTGACGTTTGCCGGGGGCTTGGCGAAATTGCCCGACAACAAATTCCGTATTCAGCCATCGGGCTGGGTACAGCCATTCTCGGTGCTGGTGGAATGGGGTTCGCAACGTATTACTTCCTGCGTTCGCGCGGGAAGGCAACGGCTCCGCGTATTGGCGTTGGAGTGCTATCGGGACCGGGTCTCCAGATCCACGGGTCGTTTTGAGAGGTTAAGATGAATTTACGAAAATTGGGCGCATTGGTGCTCCTCCCGGCTGCCATTCTCGTGTTCCATCCGCTCGGATGCGCGGGATTTTATTCGTGCGAGGACGACGCGACGTGTGTCGGAGAGCGTCCGGACGAACCGGAGCAACCAATGCCCGGTGACGAGCATTGCTGGAATGGCAAAGACGACGATGATGATAGCGTTGCGGATTGCGCGGATCCGGATTGCGACCAAAAGTCGACATGTCTTCCGGCCATTCCAAAGGATTGGACGGGGTACCATTGGATTCGGGTGGTGAACGATCCGAATCACGATACCAAAGCCGAAAAGTGCGCCAACGGAACGATGCCGACGACTTATTACGTCGATCCTCCAGAAGGCGAGCACGAGTGCCCGGTCTGCGTCCGAGACCTGGTGAATGAAAGTTCGATCTGTCAATTGCCTGAACTCGAGTGCTGGGAGGGCAATGCCTGCGACACGGAAATAGCGCTCGTGACGAACGTCAATGATGACGGAAAGTGTGCCGTCTCGAAGGGTACTGGCGCACTTCCCGCTTGGTGCCGTGTCACTGGCACAAGCACTCCGCCCGTTTGCACGACAATCGAAGGCGAGCCCATTGCTCTCCCTACGTGGAGAGAACAGCTCGACGATTGCCATGTTCCGGCTGCAAAGGGTGCTGGTTGCTCGTCGGGCGCGTGCGAGCCGCTGGGGATGTCCGACCAGCGAATGTGTATTAGGGCATTGGGGCACAATCGCGAGTGTCCCATGGGCTGGACAAGCAAGCGAGAAGGCTACGCGTCGATTGACGATTCCCGAAAATGCACGCCGTGCACATGCGAGGCTTTGTGCGACTGGCGTGGCTACATTATCTCCAGCACTAATGAGTGTGGCGGTACTGAACTCACGATAAAGGACGACACGTGTACGGAGATTTCTACACAGTCGAAAGAGTTGTATTATGGGGTGAGTTTTCGCAAACCCGAAATCTCGTATACCACCGGCGGCAAAGCCGAAGGCGAATTAGTCACGACCGGGCCGGTAACGTTCTGCTGTATCGAAGGCGCCGACTAAATTGGTTTTCCTCGCGATCCTCCCGTCCAACCACGCCAAACCACGATACCACCGATGAACCAATCTCTTCCGGCTATACGCCCCGGCGACATTCTTGCCGGTAAATATCGCGTCGAGCAGATTCTCGGCCAAGGCGGTATGGGCCTGGTCGTCGCCGCCTTGCACCTCGATCTGCATGAAAAACACGCCATTAAACTCATGCATTCCGAACAGCTCGGTAACACCAAAGCCGTCGAGCGTTTTCTTCTGGAAGCACGCGCCACCATTCGCCTGCGAAGCGAACACATTACCCAAGTATTCGATGTCGGCCGGCTCGAATCCGGCGCCCCCTACATCGCCATGGAATTGCTGCACGGTGTCGACCTCGCAGCGCTCCAGCGCAAAACGAGCCCCGTACCCATCGACATCAAGATGGCCGTCCTTTTCGTATTTCAAGCCTGCAAGGCATTGGCCGAGGCGCACGCGGCAGGCATCGTCCACCGGGACATCAAGCCGTCGAACCTTTTTCTGACCACGTCGGAGAATGGATCGCATTGCATCAAAGTGCTCGATTTCGGCATTTCCAAGCAGCTCCCCATTCCTGGTATCGAAACACTGGACAGGACGGGAAACGACATCATGGGCTCGCTCCTCTACATGTCCCCCGAACAAATGCGCTCGACGCGTGATGTCGACGAACGAACCGACGTGTGGGCTCTCGGCGCGGTCCTCTACAAACTCGTGACGAACAAGGTCCCATTCCGAGCTTCGACGCACTTCGAAGTATTCGCGATGGGCCTCGACCGAACGCCGTGTGAGCCTCCGACAAACCATCGGTCCGACCTGGCCCCCGAGATCGAACGCGTCATCCTTCGCTGCCTCGACCACGATCTTGCCACTCGAATGCCAAGTGTGCTCGATCTCATGGTCGCACTCGAGCCATTCTTGCCTGACAATTCTCCCGAAGAAGACGATACCACGATGCTGTATCGGTCAATCGGCGCGAAATCCGACCCTGCCACGTCGCGATCAGCCGTGCATCCAGGGATCGTTGCCGAGTTGCGCGAGGCAATCCCGGAGCAAAGCGAGCAACGCACGAACCGCCGCCACTTGGTTCGCACGATACCTCTTGGCCAATACTCGTGGCCATCCAATACCGTACCACGGCCGAGCATGATGCATTCATTGCCGGTCCTTTCTGGCAATGCGCACACGGGTGCAATGGCGGGGTGGAACCCTCATTCGGCAATATCGACGCCGCAGCTAGCGCCGCCTCGGGCGCCACCCTGGCCATGGCCGGTACCGTCACGAACGCCTTTGAACTCGCTGAGTTTCGTGGAACGAGCGCCGCCGTCGTCCTCCGCGCCACCAACTGGTTGGGGAATGTTCCCTTCGTCCTTTCCAGGTCCGCTGGTGGAGTCTGCTTCCCGCATTCCTGCCCAGCCGTCGATGCTTTTCGCAATGAACACTTGGTTTGCCGCGACCGGCAACGGTGGCAATACAAATCGGCCCGTCCAATCATTACCGCAGGATTCGACGACGACGCGCCGATGGATGCGTATTGCTCTTACCATTGCGGCATCCGGCGTGCTCATGTTCATCGCCGCGGCTGCGCTCGTCTCCACAACGTGGCGTCGCGTAGATGAACCCATTCCATCTCCGCCAAATCCTGCGGCTGGGCCCCCATTGACTCGGTCCACGCTACCGCCGGCGTTCGCGCTTCCGTCACCATCCGCGCAACCCACGGCGTCGACCACGGAGAAATCGCCCGTGGCGCCCTCGCTATCAGCCTCGACTAATTTGACACCGCGGACAAGGCCCACGAGCACCGAGATTCGCCCGAAACAGATGGAGCAACGCCGCGGCAACGATAAAGGGATAAAGGTCGATGGAGGACTGATGCCAGACAGCATCTAATTGGGACATGGCAAAAGACCCCCGCGCGAGCCCATTGACAAAGCAAACACTTGGTACTGTGTTGTGCAAAACGGAACTCGGCGCGTTTCTCGATGCCTCTTTTAGCGCGGACTGGCGCGTAAAGGATAGTCAGGAGGCTCTCCGTTTGTCCAATTTCCCTAACAAACATGTCGACCAAGGGGGTACGACCGAACTTAGGTGCTCATGCAAGCGTGACCCATGGTGGTCCGAGCGTGCTTAGGCCG
>CAZETM010000107.1:0-18973 GCA_964514885.1 uncultured Polyangium sp.
CCCCTCTCCACGCAGCGAAGCGAAGTTGGAGAGGGGGCCAGGGGGTGAGGCGCCGCGGACGAGCGAATCAGCGAGCGGCTGCGGCTTTGACGGTTGTGCCCGCCTTGGCCTGAGCAGCAGCGAGGCGACCAGCGACGCGCGATGCACGCTTGCGAGGAATGATTCCCTTGCTTGCGGCACGAGCGAGCGTGCTCTCGGCGCCACGCACGAGCGAAGCGGAGTCGGCGGGCGCGGCTTTGATTGCTGCGCGGGCCTTCTTGACCTCGGTACGAAGCTCGGACTTGGCGGCGCGATTGCGATCCGTCCGCTTGATGCGCTGTCGGTTGCGCTTTTCGGCAGATGTGTGATTGGCCATGAGGAACTTTTCCTACTTCTTCTCGGCCGCTAGGCGAGGCGCGTCGGGTGCTTTTTGGTCGTACCCTTCGAGGTGAATGGCGAACTTTGGCGTGCCGTGAGCGCGGAGTTCGCGCTTGTTCGACGTGCCGTTGCGCCGCGACTTACGCTTGCGGATGCGGCTTGACTGCTGCGTTGCGGAGACCATGGGGGGCCGGATTCTATTCGGAGTGGGGGTCGTGTCAAGCGACCTGACTGTTTTTCTTCTGGATCCAGTGCCGCTCACCCGTTCAGGGGCGAATCGGAACGCCAACCGTGAACGAGGGTTTGGAGAATGGACCGACATTCGCGCCTTGAAGCGCCGACTTCACACATGCCGTCTTGCCATTTTTCGCCGCCCAACCCGAGACACTGACACTGCTGACCGAACCGCTCGACGAAAACGTGACGTTCGCCTGCGACACTTCGTCAGCACCTGCCACACAAGCCTTCGCTCCCGGAACGACCGCACGAATCGCCGCGGAAACCGAACCCTGCGGAGGTTGCTCGGGAACGGTTTGGCTTCCCGAACGTCCAGCCGCAGGCGTCGCATCCTCGGCCGAAACAGGTTTGTCCGTCGAGCCACCCACGGCCGCAGCCATCGCGCTCGACAAATCACCCGGTTTGCCCGTGGGCGCCGTCGCCGTCGGCAACGCTGCAGGCCCTTCAGGCGTGGGAGCAGGCGCCGGAGCTGCCCCAAGCTCTGTCGGCGCTGCGGCGAGCTTCGTGCCCGCAGCCTTCGCCGAATCTGCCGGAGCTACTTCAGGAAGCGAGTCGATCGACAAACCCGTCGAGGCAGGCTTCGGAGCCTCCGCAACCTTCTGCGTCTCGACCGTCAACGGTTGCGCTGCGGGTTTTTCCTGAACAACCGCGGCGACCGGAGCCGGAGTCGGCTGTTGTTTGTTCTTCCAAACCATCGCGCCAGCCGCCGCAAGACCGAGTAGCGCAATGACGATGCCGAACTTGGCTCCACCACCCGACGACTCGGACTCGGCTTTCTTCGCCGGCGCGGCTGCCGCTGCGACTTCTTCGCTGGGTTTGTCTGCATCAGCAGACTTCGCGGCTTCGCTCTTTTTGGCTTTCTTGGCCCGCGCATCCGCGATGTTCTTGACCTTGGCACCATCGCCAGCGGGTTTGTCTTCACCAGCCGCATCACTCACGAGATCATGCACGGCGGGTTGGGCTACGGCGGCTGCAGCAACTTGCTCCGGCGTCGCAGCCTGGTTGATCGCATTCAGATCAACACGGCCCGAATCTTCCTTGCCCGCAGGCGGCGGAGTCGATGCCTTGGGCGGTGCAACGGACGGCGTCGGCGATGACTGGCGCGACTGTTTGTCCGGTAGAACCGACTCCGGAGGAGGCGGCGTCGGCGCACTCGGACGCATCGACGGCGTGCCCGAAGCCCCCGCTTGGCTCGCTCGCGCAGCCAACTCCTTGAGCGAAGGTCGCTTCGAGGGAACACCACTCGCCGGCGGTATCGAAGGCTTGGGAGGTGAACCCGGGTTCGAATCAGACATCGCCTTTTCTCCTGATGCACTCCGCGCACTTACAGCCGCGGAAACGTTCGAGCTTTGATCCTCTCCCGGCTCGGGCTCGAGCGCGGGTTTTGCAAATAGCGCCGCAACTAGCGCGTCATCCGCGCGCGGCGCAGCCTTTGCTGCTGCAACGATCTTCGCTGCACGGGCTTCCCATGCAGCATCGTCACTCGCTGGCGCCGGCCACGATGCAAGCATCGCTTCAGCCTTTGCGCCGAGATCCACTTTGCCTTGGGGGCTCATGGTGCGTCCCCTCCAAACCCATGTTTTTCCAAATGCTCACGCAGCTTGCGCCGCGCTTCGTGCACACGCCAGGCCACCGTTCCTTCAGGACAATCGAGCACTTTCGCCGCTTCCTCGTGCCCCATGCCGTCAATGCAGACGAGCACGAGCGTCGTACGAAGCGTGTCGGAAAGCTGATCGATGCCTTCGCAAAGCGACTTGGCAATCTGCCGATTCTGCGCACTGCGCGCAGGATCCGAACCGTGCGATGCACGATGCTCCATTAGCAACGGCTCGATGCGAGGGTCATCCGCAGGTACCGCGTCTCGCCGCGGTTTTCGCGCTCGAATCACGTTCAACGAAAGGTTGACCGCGATCCGATACAGCCAGGTAAACGGCTCGCTTCGACCATCGAAACGATCCAGCGCCTGGTAGGCTCGGACGAAAGTTTCTTGCGTCACGTCCTCGGCCTCCGCGCCTGAGCGCACGAGATGAAACGCGAGGCGAAAAATACGTCGCTGGTGACGCTGCATGAGCGTTCCAAACGCTTGTGCGTCCCCCGCGCGTGCTTGTTCCACGAGCTCACGATCGGTCGGTTTGCCCATCTTGGCCGGCTCGCTGATCCGTCATTCTTAGGGAATTCGCCCTGGGCGGCGCTGCCCGCCCTTGCCTGCCCACACGCGTCGACGACGGCGTAGGCAAGCAGCGAAATGAGGTGAAATGCCCGAGGGCCGTGGCTGATGCAAGAACGCCCGAGAAGGCCTGGATCAGCGCAAGGCATGACCCATGCCCCCGCAGGTCTTCCCAAGAAGCGCCCCGTGCCACGTTCAGGCGCCCGAAGATAACCGAACATGGCCGCTTGGACAAAGGAACCCGCGAAAGCTTGGGACCAATCTCAAACGCGAGCAGCCTTTCGCCACTCCAACAGATCCCGCCCATCCCCAGATTTCACCCGGTCAAACCCGTGGATCTTTCACGCAGGCTGCTATCGTCGAAACATGCGCTCGAAAGGTTGGCTCCGCACCATCAGCCTCGTCGTCGCCGCCTTCGCCGGAGGCGCGATCACCAGCCAAGTCGTCAACGCAACCACCCAAGCCCAGAGCCCCTACAATCCGTTCGACCAACTCGCCTGGGCACTCGTGCTCGTCGAAAACCACCACGTCGATCCCGCCAAACGAAGCACCATCATCGACGGCGCGATCAAAGGCATGGTCGCCGAACTCGATCCTCACTCGGCCTACATGGACTCGCAGGAGTACGCAGCCTTCCTGAGCGATACGTCCGGGAAATTCGCGGGCATCGGCATCGAAGTCGACTTCCGCGATGAACGAGTGACCGTGCTCGCGCCGATGGATGGATCTCCCGCCGATCGCGCAGGGATCAAACCAGGCGACGAAATCATCGCCATCGAAGGCAAACCCGTCCGTGGCGAAAAAGTCGACAAGATCATCGCGATGATGCGCGGGCCCGTGAAAACTCACGTGCGCCTGACGCTCAAGCGGCCAGGACAAACCGAGGCGCTCCAACTCGATCTGGTGCGCGAAGAAATCCAAGTGGCCAGCGTCGTCGGCAAACGACTCGACAACGACATGGGCTACGTGCGGATCAAGCAATTCCAAGCCGGCACCCACGACGAGCTGCTCAAGGTCACCGCGAAACTACGCGCAGAAAATTCACGACCCTTGCGCGGCGTGCTGCTCGACATGCGCAACAACCCCGGTGGACTGATCGACGAAGCCGAAGCCGTCGCCGATGAAATGCTCGATAGCGGCGGGATCTACTCGACCAGACATCGCGGCAAAGTGATCGATGAACTGAAAGCGCAGCCCGGTGGAGCACTCGCTAACCTGCCCATCGTTGCGCTCGTAAACGACTTCTCCGCCAGCTCGTCAGAACTGGTGGCCGGAGCGCTGCAAGACAACAAGCGCGCATCGATCGTTGGTACTCAAACGTTCGGCAAAGGGTCTGTCCAGACAATCTTCGACCTGCCCGGCGGAGCTGGGATGCGTCTGACGACAATGCGTTACTACACGCCAAGCGGACGATCGATCCAAGCGCAAGGCATCCAGCCAGACGTGGTGGTCGAACGAGCGAAGCCTGTGCAGCTCGGAGAAACCTTACGCGAGAGCGACATCCAAGGGCATCTGCCAGCAGAAGCTCACTCGGGAGCTGGCGGGACAAACGTGGCTCGCGGACCCGCAGTCAAAGCTCCGGAAACGGATTCGGGACCATCACGCGACGTGCCCGTCGATCCAGCCAAAGGCACCGATTTCGTGCTGGCCACAGGCTACAAACTGTTGCTCGATCGGGCAGGCGTAAAACCCGCGCAGTAGTTGGTACTCAAATGATTGGCGCTCAAATGGTTTGTCCGGCACGAATGCCCGAAGCTACGGCATCGAGCAACGTGCGACGTTGACCCGCCACGACATCTCCAGCCGCCATGATGCCCGGACAAACCTTACCGTCCGACGCAAGAACTCCAACCGACTCGAGCAGCGATGCATGCGCATCCGAAGGCCATGCGGCCGTGTCGAGCACCAGGCCATACAGCGATCCACCAGCATCGAGGCGACGAGTGCCAAACGCCAAGGTCACCGGCACGTCGGGCATGTCGATGGACAGGACAAACGGAGGCGCAACTCGAGGAGGTGAGTCGTCACCGGCGTGATGCTCGGGCGGCTCGTACACGATGCCTCCCGAAGCCACACCACCTACAGCGAGCACCGCAGCATCGGCAACGATGCGTGTCGAGCCATCCGCGAGCAAAAGCTCGATGCGGTTTCCCTCGTGGCGCAGCTTTACAACCGAGCCCGTCACGACTTTCACGCCCAAGCTCGCGAGCAGTTTTTGTTGCGCCGCTTCGAATCGCAAACCCGCCGACGAGCCGACGCCAACGAGAACTTCGCCGACCGGAATTCCTACGCGCTCGGACAATTCGGTCGCGCGCTCCGTCACGGTGCCGAGCCACGAACCGAGCAGGATCGCGCTCGCATTCGGATGACGCGCTCGTAACTCGCCCAGACGATCCGCAAGCCACGCGACTCGTGCAGGGTCGTCATGACGCATGGCCAGATCGGCATCGACAAAACGCGATTCGTTGGCAAACCGCAGAATGGGCGCATCTACGGGCAGAAAACGCAGCTCCGCTCGGCGAGCAAGAGGCTCGCTTTCAAGCGTTGCAGCAAGGGCATCGGCATCCCAGCCCGCCCGAGGCGCTCGGGGCACGAGCACCGTGGTTTTACATAACGAACCCAAATCGAGCAGACCTTTGTCGCGTCCTCGCGCAGGACGAAGGCGACCGCTGGCCGTGGCGAGGAGCGGTGCAGGAGCATCTGCGGGAGGCAAGTCCCAAAGGCCGAGCGCTTCGGAGAAGCCTTCGACTTCGTTGGACAACAAACTAGTTTTGAAAGACGCACCCACGGTCAACGCAGCGGAAAACCACGCTTCCCACGGAAGATCATCGACAGCACCACCACCGAGCGCAGTTGCACCGGCTCCGGCTGCCACGAGTGTTACGTCGAGGCCGCGTTTTCGAGCTGCAAACGCAGCCGCAAGGCCGGCCGTCCCCGCACCGATGACGACGACTCGTCGACTCACTTGGCGTCACTTTCCGCTTCGGTCATCGCATTCATGCCCTGTTTGTACATTTGGGGCTTCGGATCGCCTTCGGCGTCCTTCGCCCCAAACCCCAGCTCTGCACGTACGGAAGCGATCGCGAGCGCCTCTTGTTGGGCTTGTTCGGGACCCAGAGCCACCGCGCGCGTTTGCGATTGTTTGGCGAGGAAACTACATGCTTGTCGCAAACCGTCTTGCGGGGACAAACCCAATTCTTGCGCAACGATCTGACCACACCGGGCCGCGCAACGCATGCCTCCACAAGCGCCCAGACCAAGTCGCGTTCGACGTGCAACATCAGCGACAGTGCGCGCCCATTCCGTACGAACGACGTGGCGCACTTCGGCTTCGATCACCGGCTCGCAAACGCACACGGTGGATACTTCGCGCGGGTTTCGCTGGATACGCTCGGCAATCCGGAGCGCTCGTGAGCCGTGACGGAAGATGAGCCTTCGTGCTGCGACAGGGTCGATTTCCGCGCGCTCGGCCAAAGCGTGGGAATCGATCTGGACGTCGCCACCGGGCAGAGGTTTTTCGTGGGTCGAACAGCGAATGGAAACACCAAACCTCGAAGCCAATACGTCGGTCATTTCTTCGGCAAAGATTCGATAACTGGCGAGCTTGCCACCGATCATCGAGTAAACGCCGGGAGCGCCATGAGACGCGTGATCGACGATTTCATGTTCGCGTGAAAGCGCGTCTTCATGCGGTCCGTAGGCATAAAGCGTGGGGCGAACGCCTGCGTACGTACCAATCGCGCGAGCCACGCGAATGGCTGGAAAAACCTGCGCGACGCCTTCGACGAGATAACGGACTTCTTCACTGTTTGCGCGAACGTCGTCGAGGTTTCCGTAGTAGTCGTCGTCGGTCGTGCCGACGATGGTCATGTTTTGCCAGGGCGCGACGAAGATTTGGCGCCCATCGATGGTTTTCGACGAGATGGCGTAGTTGAGGAGGCGCCGGTCGTAAACGACATGAATGCCCTTGCCCGGACGAACCCTGGCTCGGTTGGTTCCGAGGCCGCCGAGCGAAGTGGTGATCGGAGCCCAAGCGCCAGTGGCATTGACGACCGTATGAGTTCGAATCTTTCCGGCCTCGTCAGTGATTCGATCGCGATAATGCACAGCGACGACTTCGCCGGTGTCTTCACGTCGTTCAATGCGCTCCACGGCGGTGCTCGTGAAAATCCGCGCGCCATGTTCGTGAGCGTCGACGGCATTGCTGGCGCATAAGCGGGGACCATCGATTCCCCATTCGTCGAAGCTGAATGCGCCGATCAAGTTTCCGCGGATGCCAGGCTCGAGCTTCCGAACCTCGTCCATGGTGAGCATCGTGTGCTTCTTGCCGCGCTTGAGAGGCTGATAGCGGTCGTAAGCCTCGAAGAACGCGTCCGTCAGCGCGTGCATGATTTTCGCTTGTCCCTTGTTCTCGACGGGCATGAGAAACGGGATGCGATGGAGCATGTGGGGCGCGATCGCTTGGATGTACCCGGAGTCGCGGCAGGACGTAGCCGTGACATTGGGGTCATTGAGCATGTACCTTGGGCCGCCGTGGATGAGGCCGCTGTTGTTGCCGCTGGCTCCGAAGGCGAGATCGTTACGTTCGAAAAGTGCGACTTTTAGGCCTCGGATCGCGGCATCACGCGCAACACCCGTCCCGTTGACGCCTCCGCCGATGACGACCACATCGACGTCGACATCGTCGCGTCCGGGCGACTGGCGGGGGGAAGGTTCTAGAAAACGCGCCATGCGGGCGGGTGATAGCACGCGGTGGACGAAGTGGCTCTTGAATGCAGGCAGTCAGAAATTTGCGGAGCAAGCGCATCCAGAAGCGCGTAGAAGAATGCACAGTGCGCACCTATTATGCGGCTTCGATCCCATATTTCCGCATCAGGCGGTAAAGCACGTACCGGCTCGACAACCCCAATGCTTTGGCCGCTCGGACGATGTTTAGGCTTATCATCCGCTCCCAATGCCAAACGAATTTGCACTGGTTTGTCGACAATCTATTGGACGAGCCCATGGCAATGGGGCCGTTTTCGCTGTAGTCGAAATCGAATCGTAGAGGCGAGTCCCATACTTGGCATCGAATGCCTTCGTATACACCTCGAGCACGCGAACAATCTGCTGCTTTGCTTGTAGGCGCAGGTTGTCATAACAAGCAGTCCTGCGTTGGCGCGTCAATGGGCGTTTTGAAAAATGGTGGGCACTTTTGGGGGTTATGGCTAAACCGCAGACACGCCGTGACGTCTCATTCCTCCCGCGCTGCCAGCTCTTTTGCACGCTCCCATCGGCGAATCTGATGCGGAGCGTGCTTCTGCAGGTAGCGATCCACAATGTCGATCTCGATCCGACCACGCTTGAGAAGCTCGACCACATCAGCAATGTCCTTCTGCCGGCCAGCCTTTAGTTTCATGTAGACAAGGAGGGGCAAAGGGACGACCTGGACCTCGTCACCTTTTGAAGGGGCATCGATTGCTTCTCGGGTTTGTTCGCGCTCGTCCTGCGTGTCATCCAAGGAAACGAAGTCGACGCGTACGTTGCCGACAGAGATGAGCGGCAACTTGAGCGTCACAAATCCACCCGCGTGCTTCTCGAATGCCTCATCACCGACGAGAAAGTCTACATCGTCGGTCGTCCGAGGATAGCCGTGGGCGCCAATAGCCAGGCCACCGGCAAGTGCGTGCGGAATTCCCGCTTCAGTCAATTTGCGGGAGACGACTTCCACCGCGTGCAAAATTTCGGGGGCAACAACACCGCGAACAAGGCCGAGGTGGGGAAGGTTTTCTTCGTATTTCTTCATTTAGGATTTCCTTCTGGGGATCGGTGCGGGGCGCCGTGGTTGCGCCCTACACGGCACTGATGGGTAATGTGCAGCAGCCGTCAGCGGCGCCTTGGATTTACAGGAGTAGCTGCCATATACGAAAACTATTGGGATTCTCCACCGCGATCCAAAGCTGAGGCGCTACGCCCAGACTACTCGAATTCAACCATGTACGGATCTGCTTATTCGTGCATCCTATGATGCCGCCCTTGCTGGCATAAAACGTCTTGAATTCAATACGCATCTTCTCACTAGCGCGCTGGAAGTAGAAGCACAAATCCGGAATGGCCGCTGCGCCAGAGCCCCCATCATCTTGGCAGACCAGCACGTCACGACTGTGATCTATCCAGGGATGAAGTCGGGCGTTAAATTCAGCAACGACTTTGGTCTCGATGCTCATTAAATGTATCCCTTGCGTAGGGCGAAGTTCACGGCTTGCTCTAACGCTTCAACCGGCATTTCTCCGCCTCGTGCCGCTTTCCCGTTCTTGTCGAACCACGTGTACTTGATCGACTTCGCCGTTCCCGAGCCATCGTCCCACGACGCAATGCCGAGCCGCAGTTCGCAGTTTGGGTTGCATTTCGCCTGTTCTTTTTCCTTTACAATCATCTGGTTCCTCTGCAATCATTGGTGTGCGGGTGGATGAGTTCCAGCGTCCGCCAAACGGCTTTCCGAGGAGTCGGTCGGTCCGCTTACAAACGCAAAATCCGGCCGCTGCTCATCCCTTGATCCGTATCGCCCAGGTCAACTTGCCGAGGTTCTTGATGACGTTCGGCACGCGTTTGACCAAGTTGATCGACGGAGGGCGTTTTTCCATCACCCGCACGGGGATTTCTTGAATGG
Source organism: uncultured Polyangium sp. (assembly GCA_964514885.1). Taxonomy (GTDB): domain Bacteria; phylum Myxococcota_A; class Polyangia; order Polyangiales; family Polyangiaceae; genus Polyangium. The sequence continues at coordinate 9,411 of CAZETM010000107.1, forward strand.
ATAGGCCCGCTCGATATGCACGAATCACGAATTCGCTGGCGAAAACGTCCTTGTCGACGACGCACGCTTGCGCAATCGGCAGGAGCGGTTTACGAACGAATGCCTTGAGCCCATGCGTATCGGTGCCTTGAAAGCCGAGCATCACGCGCAGCAGGCCATTGTAGAAAAGGCTGGCCGCATGCCTGGCGAACGGGCGGTGATCGTCGGCGCCGGAAACCAGCTTCGAGCCAATGACGAGGTCGGTTTTTCCCGACGAAAGCAATTCGACGGCACGGCTATGAAAATCAGCGTCGCACAAATCGATTTCGTCACAAATGACGATTTCCCCGCGCGCAAATTCAAGAATGCCTTTACGGAGCGCTCCACCATAATTGGGCATTCCAAACGAAAAGAAACGCACTTCGGGGTATTTTGCAGCCAGCTCGGCAGCAATCGTCAATGTCCGATCACGTGATCCGTTTTCGGCAAGCACGATTTCGTACTCCCAGCCGAATGGGCGCAACCGTTCACGCAAGTCCACAATGGCCGCATGCAAAATCGCCTCCTCGTTGTACACCGGAATGACGATCGATATGCGCGGCGGGTTTTCTTTACTGCTCTCGGCCATGACTCAAGTCCCCAAAGACGTGGCGGCACCATGTAGATGCGTCGCGCGGGTCGCCGCATCGCGGCCAAAACGCAAAGCATCTTCCATCGACGAATAATTCCAACCACCATAACGCCCCGTCGTGACGATACGGTTTTTCTCCAAATACGGGAGGATCACTTCGAGCGATGAAAAATACGCATGATCGAATATCACGTATGCGTGATCAATTCGACGCAATCGCGCAAATCGAATTTGTTTGGGCGAATCGATGAGCCGCATCTCCGTCAGGCCCTCAGCCACACGCGGCAATAACGTTTCCATATTCGGCTCGCTTCGATCCGCTAGCTCGACATACAAATTCGCCTTGCCGGGAGGAGCCATCGCCGCGGAAAAATGAGAATAACAACCCACTCGATAAAATGGATATTTTTCTTCCGGTACGTACACCCAATGCAATGGCTCTCCGCATGGGCCATCGAGCGCCACGTCCAAATAATACAAATGAGTGCATCGAAGCCGGCGCGCTGCCAAAACGACTTCATCCGGAACACCTTGCAAAAGGCCAATCAATACCGGAAGCGGAAGCGTGGAGACGAGCACGTCGTACGGGACCGTCTCGTTGTCGAATACCACCTCGCGCGCTTGCACATCGATCGATCGAGGCGCTCGGTTAAGCTCCAGCTCGACCGGAAGCGATTTCGCCATCGCCTGCGGCAAAGCCCCAATACCGAGCCGCGGATAGATAAACTTGGCATTGTACCCAATTTCAGGCGCACCCTTTCCAACCGCTCCGGCCAATACATCTTCGAGCTTCGGAAGCGGGACGAACCTGGAGCACCACGCCGCCGTAATGTCCCGCGGAGATACTCCCCAAAGACGCGTGTTGTACGGAATCATGAAATGCTTGCTGATTCCCTCGCCAAAATGCTGCAAACAAAACTCTTCAAAGTTTTCCGGCTGACGACCAGTCGGCGCAAAATGCGCCCGGACAAACCCCATCAGACACTCGTACGCAACGTCCGGGGGCAAACCAAACGTGTTCGCTTGGAACGGATAACGCGTGTACGTGCCGTGGGACCAAATCCGCGAACGACGATCGACCTCGAGCACGTCATCGCCAAGCATGCCCAGCGCGAACGAACGCAGGTCGGGATCGCGCAAGTGGAGCAGATGCCCCGTGCGATCGAAACGATACCCTTCGTCCTCGACGGTGATCGCGTGTCCGCCCGGATGCCCAAGGCGCTCGAAAAGGCGATGCGTTAGGCCCGCACGTCCAAGATGATGCGACGTCGATAGGCCAGTCAGACCAGCACCGAGAATTGCAACAGGTGTGCGAAAAGAACGAGTCATCTTCGGGCCAGAGCGCGCGGCGGCGGACACTAGCATTTTTTACGTTCAGGCCACATGTGATCACCGAGCGAGCGAATGAGCGCATCAGGCACCGAGGTTTGACCTGGCAAGCGCACATCATCGCGACGTAGAGATTGTTCGCAGCCGTAGGAATTGACACGCCGAGCTTTGCTTCTGTCACAACGCGTCAGCTCGAAGAAAAAACAAAGCGCGCAAAAGCTTCGTTTGGATCTGGATCAGGAACCGACTAAATCACGTCCCCAGAAGACGATCGTTCGCCTTTCCTCGACGAGGAGATCATGCCCATCCCGCGACGTACCTCCGTCCAAGCTCGAGGACGGATTCTTTTTTTGACAGAAGATCCGGACTTGCTTCGCAAACAGCTCGAAGGGGGCTCGCTCGAGGGCAAACCCGAGGAGCTGTCGCTCATCAACAACATCTCGACGGATGAACTGACGCCGGGATGGGTTTGTTACTACTACGATGAAACGCTCGCTCGATACTGCCTCGTGGGCTTGCGAGGTGGGCACATCGAGCGTGATGCGATCAAGAGCGGTGGCTTCAGCGTGATCGTGAGTGGTCGATCCAAAGGCTGTGGTTCGTCGCGTGAAACCGCTCCGTACTCCGAGCGAGAAGCGGGGATTCAGATCGTCGTCGCGAAGAACATCGAGAAGATTTACGGGCAGAATTGTCAGAACATCGGGCTGCTGACGACGACGGATTTCAGCATCCTGGATCGTGTCCGAGCCGGTGAAGAGATTTCGATCAGCGAGTTCACGCGGGGGCTGGATCCGATCAGCCGAGACGTGGTGGAGTACGGTGGACTGTTCACGTACAACAAGGCGCGTTTGGCGGGTGAAGTGTCGCCGCCTCGAATTGCGACGGCGCCGCGGGCGATGACGTTGTGCGAGAAGATCATCGCGGCTCACGCGATCGTGGATGCGCAGACGGGCAAGATCGGTGTGTCGGCGGTGTGCCCGGGAGATGCGCTTTTCGTGCGTACGGACGTGCGTTTCTCGCATGAGTACGTGACGCCGATGGCGGAGTCGTTGTTTCGCGCGGGCTTTGGTGCGGACGCGAAAGTGGAAGCGGCGGAGAGCGTGTACGCGTTCCGCGATCACCTGACGTTCCTCGATTTGGTGATGCCAGAAGCGCACAAGAAGCTTGGTTTGCAAGAACAAGCGGCGTCACTGGCGACGGTGCAAGAAAGCTTCACGAACAAGCATCGGATCAAGCTTTACGGCGAGGTCGTACGCGAAGGTAAAACCGTGGGCTCGGAGGCGATCTGTCACAACAAGATCATCGAAGAGATCGCGATGCCTGGAGACGTCGTTGCAGGAACGGATTCGCACACGTGCATGGCTGGAGCGCTGGGATGTTTTGCGTTCGGCGTTGGCTCGACGGACATGGCGAACGCTTGGCTGACGCGCGACATTCGAGTGGCTGTGCCGCAGTCGGCGCGGTTCAACTTGCACGGGAAGTTGCGCGCGGGAGTGACGGCGAAAGACGTGATGCTGTATCTGCTTTCGCAGCCGTTTTGGAAGAGCGGTGATGGGATTGGGAAGGTGTTGGAGTTCGCGGGCGAAGGCGTGCGAGCGATGGGGATGGATGAGCGCGCGACGCTGACGAACATGGCGGTCGAAGCGGGAGGGTTCACGGGGATCATCGAAGCGGATGAGGTGACCGTGGAGTATCTCGTGTCGCAACGTGGTCTGGATGCAGAAGCGGTGCGTGCGCGGATTGTGAAAGCGGACGAGGGAGCCGAATACGTAGCGACGTTCGACGTGGAGCTTGTCGATATCGAGCCGATGGTGGCGACGCCTGGGGATCCGCGCAATGGCATTCCACTTCGGTCGCTCGAGGAGACGAGCGGGGGCGAAGTGAAAATCAACATTGCGTACGGCGGGTCGTGCACGGGCGGAAAGAAGGCGGACATGGATATGTACGCCGAGGTATTGCGTCGGGCATTGGAGCAAGGTCGCCGGGTAGCGGACGGAGTGCATTTGTACATTCAATTCGGCTCGCAGGATATTCGTCGTTATGCCGAGAAAAACGGCTATATCGAGATATTCGAGAAAGCGGGCGCGGAATTGGTGGACCCGTCGTGCGGTGCGTGTATCAAGGCTGGGCCGGGCGTATCGTTTACGGCGGATGAAGTGACGGTATCGGCGATCAATCGCAATTTCCCTGGGCGATCGGGTCCGGGGAAGGTATATTTGGCGAGCCCATTGGTAGTGGCGTCGAGCGCGATTGCGGGGAAGATATCGTCGGAGTTTTGTTGAGGGCGCGTTTGCGGCTAGGCAAACGCGTTGTGAGCGTCGAGAGGGGACCGGCGTGAGGCTCCGCAGTCTGAGCCAGAATTCCTTTCCAAATTTCGTACATCGCGTATGATAGGCGCGATGCCCGATCCCGCTACGTCATCGAAGTTGCAGGTGCTTGCCGTTCAGAACGTGAAGGGTGGCGTCGGTAAGACGACCATCGCCGTCAATCTCGCTGCTCAACTGGCAGCCGAGTATGGTCAGCGTGTGCTGCTCATCGACGCCGATCCGCAGTGCAATGCGAGCCTCTACTTGCTCGATGAGCGGGAGTTTGAAGAGAGGGCCGATTGGGACAATTTCGTCCAAGGCCCTGGAAAAAAGCGGAGCCAAGCGTCACGCAAGAAAGGGGGGCTTTTTGATATCTTTCACCGGGACGTTGAATTCCTGAACGTCGTAACGGGCAAGGTCTACAAATCGACCAAACCTGACGACAATCATGAAGTCGACATACGTACATTTGAAAATCGTGGGCGTCTTTCGCTTGTTTGTGCAAGTCCGCAACTGTTCGAAGTGCAAGAAATTGCGGCAGAGGTCGTCATTTCACGAATCGAGGATTGGCTTGATTCCAAGGCATCTACGTATGATCAGGTAATCATCGACTGCCCTCCGAACATCAGCAGCCTGAGCCTGTCGGCGCTCAAGGCAGCGGACGAGATTCTCGTCCCCATGCTTGCCGATCAATTTGCACTTCTTGGACTGCCAATCCTGCTCGCCAGCCTCGACAAATACAGGGCACTGTTCGATATCAAAGCTCGAATTGCCGGGGTCGTGCTCAGTATGTTTCCAGGTAAAAGCGATAGAGCTGCACGCAAGAAGGCGGAGCAATACGCAGCGCAAATTCGGAAGAATTGCGAGACCGAATGGGAGATCCCATGTCTGTCATCAAAAATATCGCGGCATTCTACATATCCAAAATCATTTGAGCTCAAGCAACCTCTACCATTCATCCCCGACAAGAACCGCGACCTTGTTGACGAAATCGACCGGCTCGCCATTGAACTACGCCTCGGAGGTCAAGAACAATGAGCAAACAAGGCACATCGGGCATCCGCGCAGCCAAAGGCTTGCTTGGACTGCTCGAAGAAAACTCAGCCGAGGACTTTGAAGCTGCAATGTCCATTCTCGGGAGCCAGCGAGAATTAGTGGATATTCTGCAATTGCTCACCAACTACCAGATCACCAACTACCAGAAACGCGCACAGGAACCAGATCCCAAATCGAAAACGGTAGAAGACTTGGCAGAGCTAGTGCGCGCGGAGCTTCTTGCGCTGGGTATTGCCCCATTGGACATGGCAGCGATTGCCAAGCAAACTATTACTGACACTATTGAGTCTGTGGCTCCTTTTCCTGTACCCTCGCGCGCAAAACTCGAAGATGTCGTGGCGCGAGTCGTCGAATGGATCGATACGCAGATCGACGCTCCGCGCGATCAGGCGCGCGTGCTCCTTGAATTGGTTCTTCGCGCGGCCCGTTTTGCAGGACTCGAGCATGAGGAAAAAGTGGCTGATTCGCTTCGTGCACTAACCGTCGAAGCTTTGGCAGGCAATTTCGTCATGTTTTCCGATTTCACGGAGCTTGGGGATCTTCGACGTCGGTGGAGTGAAAAACCCCTGTCACGTTTGGCCAGAGAGTCGCGACGTCATTTCGCCTCCCGGTTGCTGAACGATGCACAGATGAATGCTCCCGAAATGTATCAAAAAAATCTTGAAGGCCTACTCCTGGAAGGGCTGCGAAGCCCGACCGACACCGCCGCCACCCTCATGCGTAAAATGGATTTGCACAAGACAAGCGCATCGCGTGCAATAGACAATAAAGGGACAGCGGGGAGCAATAACGGGACTAAAATGGAATTCGCCAAAGTGCCTCGCGGACTTCGATATCGTAACTCGAAATAAAAAGGGCGAGCAATGGCCAAACCCAAGCAACAAGACTTGCTGGAAGCGATACGGGAGCAACTCGATCAGCGCCAGACGAGTCCAACCAATCATTCGACTGCGGTAACGGAAATCCTCGCGTACCTGTCGTACCTCGCGTGGCACTTTCGTAAATATGCCGCGGTCCCGTCGTTTCTCGACGCAATACGCTCTGATATCGTTGCGACCCTTTATGCATTTACTGCTGGACTGGAACGCAGCACCTACTTGCATGCTCGAAGCTTGCTCGAAAATCTATTGCGGCACTGCCATTACGATGCCCACCCGACCGCGTTCGTGATCCGACACCTGCAAGAGGAAGAAGAAATCAACGAGCGATGGAAGGATTTCATTGAAAAGGTGCCAACGCTGCCACATTTTATAGCAATTGAGAAAGAAACGCGTGAACGATTGTTTGAACGAGTCAAGAAAACTTACAGCGAATGTAGCCGCTTCGTACACGGATCAACGTTTCGCTATCGCAGCAACTACGAAGGCATTGGTTCCATTAACATGGATAAAGCGCAAACAGACGCGCTCGGCGAGCTGCTAATGTCCGTTGCCGAGGTGGGGTTGACGTTGCTCGCGCTCGTGCACATCGGCCCGTATATGCTGATTTCGCAACCGATTCGCAGGTACATGCTGGGATCCGCAATGCGGAGCGATGCGCGAAAGCTGTTTTTGCAATGCATGCGAGAAATCCCCTTTTCTTGGGCAACGCACCAACGGACTGCTGCTCTTCAGGTTCTTCGGATACGGAAGCAGGCGCCGTCGCTCAGCCCTGAAGGGCTTCTGCGTGACGAAGAGGAACAAGTGTTTCTCATCAGGCCCAGGCGCTCGTAACATCGTCGCGAAAGAAGGCTTTGCGAGAGGGCACGCGATTCGTGCGGCTCGAGCGTTACCAGCTTCGATCAACCCTCCCCATTATCGCCTGATACCCTCGTCCGTTCGAGCGGGCGCCGATCGCACTTCAATGCGATATCGGGGATTCCCGTCGTGACCAATGCTGTATCCAGCTCGCCGCGAAGCCACAACGTGCGCTCGACCATGGCCAGGAATACGTGCGCCAATGCCTCCTCGACATGCACGCCTTCCAGAATTCCCATAGCCCGCGATATGGCTTCCATGGTCCCCAGACCCTGATCGTGCGTTTCTGTGCGCAGCCGATAACGGGTCGGAATTCCAGGTGGAAGCGTAACGCAAGGAATGCCCGATAGTCCGGGCACACGCGCGCGAACTTTCGACGCTTGTCTCCATGTTCCATCGGGCACGACAAGCGAAACGGGTTTCGAACAATTCGCGAATTGCGTCAACGGAACGGCGTCCTCTGCCGGAAACAGCAAAAGAGGCTGCACGGATTCATCCCATACAAATGGCTGGCTTGGCTCGCCTTCATGCCCGCGCACTCGAATCTCGCTATTCACGAGACAGTCAACCGCGAGCCGCCCCGAGTTCGTGGGCTTGCGAGCTTCGAGGCGGTGAATGACGAGCGTGAGGCGCGTACGCGTGACGATGCGCGGAATCAATGCGCACAAGCACAAGCTTTCGTGCATCAAGCACCGAGCACATCGGGTGTCCCCCTTGCCTCGTCGACTCATGAGTGGCTTTCTAACACGAGTGCGGGAGCGCGGGGCACCCATCTGTTCCGTTGCATTATGCTCTCGACACGTTGACCTATTCATTCATGAACGTACATGCAACCAACCGGGCAACATCGTTGTGCCAAGGTGCGAGAACGAAGACCTTGACATGAACATTTGAACCTTGTTCAATACCCTCCTTCCGAACGAAGGAAGAGGGAGAGGGCGTCATGACGACAGCGGATGTTGGGTACGCGAGCGACGAGCGGGGTTTTGGGGATCGGGTTCGTTCGCTTGATGATTTGGCAGCGTGTTCTTCGGGCGAGCTGGAAACGCTTTATCGTGACGCGCCTTTGCCTGAGGGCGTTACGCGACTCGTCGGCAAACCGAAAGGTCGAATGCTCGCTGTGCGACATACGGATGGAACCCCCGTGTTTTCATGGCTCCGTCTTTTCGCGGGCCATGCGTTTTTTCCTTGGGATGGCAAAAGCTTCGGCTCGCTCGCCGAGGACGAAGGCACGGGCATCAATCGCGTCAAGCTTCCGGTGATGCGGTTTGATTGGTTTTCCTTCCGGACCCGAATCCAACCCTCCGCAGTGGACGGAAGGCCTTGCGTCTACCTCGATTATGAGCAACCGGGCAATCCATTTTTCATTGCGAAAATCCACGACGAGATTCGTGAAGTCGCGCCGAATCTTTGGCTCGGTCCGGCAATGGTCAAGACCCAAGGTAGGCCCATCCACGTGCTTTGGTTCGCTGTCGATTTCAACGAGCCATCATGGTGACGACAAACCAAGTGACCACGAACCAAGAGCAGGCGCCGCTCGTTTTGGTGACGGGCGGCGGCAGCGGAATCGGGCGAGCTTTTTGCCGTAATCTTCATCAACGCGGATATTCCCTTCTTGTCGTCTCGCTCGTACAAGCCGAGCTTGATTCCCTGAAGGAAGAACTCGTGAATGGCCCGCCCGTAGAAACGCTCGCCCTCGATATCACGACGGAAGGAGCGGCGTCGAAGATTTTTAATACCTCGAAGTCCTTGGGAAGGTTTGTCGAGATATTGATCAACAACGCAGGCGTCGGCCTTTTTGGCAATCATATCGATTTGCCCGAAGAGCGTGTCGCCCTGATGCTCAAGCTCAACGTGCTCGCCCTGACGGAGATCACCACGTTCTTTGCCCGTGAGATGTGCGAGCGTGGACGGGGCAAAATACTCAATGTCGCCTCCACGGCTTCGTTTCAGCCCCTGCCGCGGATGGCGGCGTATGCCGCGTCCAAGAGTTATGTGGCCTCGTTTTCGGCCGCCCTGGCTGAGGAACTTGGGCCTCGTGGCGTGCAGGTGAGCGTGTTTTATCCAGGCACGACGAGGACGCCGTTTCTGGAGAGCGCAGGCGTAAACGACGAAAAGGGCCTGATTGGCACGATAGCAAAATGGGCCGCGATGGAGCCGGATACAGCGGCCGAGATAGCGCTTCGAGGGTTTTTCGCAAACGAACAAGAAATCGTCCCCGGCCCGCTGAACGTGGGTCATTTGCTGACGACCCGTTTTTTGCCGAAGCGTTTGGCGACCAAGATTTTTGAGGTAATCGGCCAACGTCGAGATTGAGCACCTCGTGGCAGTATCCCCGACCAGCGGTGGTACCCATCTGTTGCGTTGCGCTGCAACTACGGCGCATTCGTATCGGGCGCCGGGCTTTGCGCCTCAGTGCTCGATGTGGATCGCTGACCGTAAAGGTGCGACAATTCAAATGCCGCAGCCATTGCAGGCTGTCGCAGTTTGCGTGCGGCGGCTCGGGCCGCTTTGCGCGCGCTTCGA
>CAZETM010000108.1:0-18848 GCA_964514885.1 uncultured Polyangium sp.
GCACGCAGTCCATTGTTGACGTGCACGCAGTGGGTACCGGGGACGCGCGCAGTGCTCTTTCACGGGTACGCACTGAGCCTTGGGGCGTGCGCATCGTGTAGTAAAGCAGGCAGCGGTGAGTGATCGAGATGCGCGCAGCGTGTGGTTCAGGAGCGCGCAGTGGTCACGGCTCGTTCGCGACTTCGGAGGCCGCGCGTTTGCGGCCCATGGAGAACATGCGGCGCGTTGCAATGGGCAATAGGCGCGGAAAAACCGAGCAGATTTCTTTTTTGGGTATCGGTGACTTTGGCCCAGAATTCCGCGGCAATGCCACCGAGACGAACCATGTCGGTGAGAATCTTTTCGCTGCGAATCTTGGCTCCACGCTCGATCAAGTCACCCGACGGGGCATCGAGCGCATAACGTGCGGATTCGGCAGGCGTTGGCGCGGGGACGAGAGCGAGTAAAGAGGCCCAGGTATACGTGGGAGATTGGGTGGTCATGGGGGAAGGGTAAACGAGTCAATGCTGGACGACAAGAGTCAAGTTGGGAGGATGCACAGTATGTCGAAACCCGCCCCAACTTGACACTTGGCAACTCGATTAGACTAAGAAGGGATCTATTTCCGACTCTTGCCTTTCGGCTTACCGTGAAGCTTCGCCTTCGTACCCGGCCGATGGTCAATGTCGAACGTAGCATTGATCAATGCCCGGAGGTCGAGAACCATGATCTCGTGGGCAATCGCTTTGGTCTCGAATCGGTGGTGAACGTCACCGAGTGTGAGTCCAAGGGTTTGGCCCTTGTGCGAAATTTTGCTTTGCACACGACATTCGTAATTGTAGCGATCCTGCACGCTACTGCCCTCTTCGGCGACATCGAGCTCCCAGCAGACAATACGGTCTGTTACGTTGAGAGGATGGTTGAATTCGTCCCTATCGGAAAAGGCGTACTTGTATTCGATGGACTGCAAGTTGCCATTGACGAGCCTTTCGCTTTCATTGACAGCCGCAATGGCGTCAATGCCCAGCGCACTAAAAGTCAACGGCCTAATCCAATATGGAGCAAGTGCGTGGTTGGGCGGTACGAGATGAGCGAGCAACGTATAAAGTGCCCCAACGAAATGCTCTTCGCCACGCTGTGGAGTAAAGATGCGCCGTCCCGTGAGCAGTGGGATGTTTTTGATGAGAAATGAATCGCGCTCAGGAAGCTCCCGGCGCAGAATGTTATTGTGCTCGATGTATTGATCTTCTGCGTGGCGTGTGGTTTCGCGATTGAGGCGATCCCGGAGCTCTTGCAAAACCGCGCCACGTTTCGAACGGATGATTTCGTCGAGAAAGTCGCGGATGTGCTTGATGAAGTCAGCGTCCTGCGACACCGTTCGGCTGCTCGGCGCCAAATCGTCGCGGTTTGTAACGAGCTCGAAGTTGCCATCGAGGATGAGCGCGTAATGCTCTTGTCCCTCCGACAAAACCTCCCAGTCTCGAAGCACGGAATGTTCGAACAACGTTCTGAAGGGGCCGACTGCAATGCCATTGGAGGCAATGAGCGGTCCGCGGATTTCCGAAAGTGCCAACCCGGAACGCGAATTGCCGCGTCTTCCTAGAGCACCATAACCATCCAGGGCGCGACGATTACCATCGATTGCAAGGATGATGCTGTAATATTGATCTCCATATTTGAATGTCGTTGCATGACGCGCCGAAAAACTACCTTTTCGCAACTGACTGACGGTTGAAGGGGACTCAGTCTTGTCGGTCGGTGCGAGGAGGTACGGAAAGCCGCCAGGTATTGCTTCAAGCGCCGCATGCCGTTGCTTGTTGATCGTCCAAAGCTTGAGCGTAATATTGCGGCTTACGCCTGGAAGTACCGAAAGCGCCTTGACGTCGGTTGGGTCGAAGCCGTGGTCTTTGTCAATGCGTCGAACATCGCCATGCGCCGTGAAAACACGGATGTAGTTGTAGAGATAATTGGTTTCTTTGGGTTGCAGAGAAAAATAGTTCTCATACTTGTCCGTCTCGTATTCATCAATGATGAGCAACGTGCCGTGCTCGAATTGCGTCTTGAAAAATGATTCATTCAACGCATCCAATATTTCGACCGTACGCGCGTCGGGCCCGGACAGGATCGATTCGCGCAGCACGCGCCAAGGTTCGCTCGTTTTTTCTGCTGATATGTCGAAAGTCACGTCGAGATTTTGTTTGGGATTGTCGATGACCCTCCAACGAAAATGAGATTCACCTTTACAGCGGGTAATCAATGAAAAACGGCTGGATGCAAAGCATAATTTACTGCCCTGACATTTGTATCCAATCTGCTTTCCAGGAATCTTCGTTCCCTTCCCGATGGAAAAGAATGCTACATATGGCGTAATCCCATTGATGCTGTCTTTCTTGTTGTCGGAGAGTCCTACGCCATTATCGAAGAAGATCAGTCCGCGCTTTTGAACAAGAGGAAACACGTGAATCCGAGTGGCACCGGCATCGTAGGAGTTGGAAATGAGCTCGCGGACCAGCTCACACGGATTTGTGCGGTTGACCGAGATTTCGCGAAGAGTGTGTTGATAGGATTGCTCAGGGTGGAGGGTCATGATATCCGCTCCTATCAGAGCCGTAACTGCGTGTCAAAAAAATTCCAAGCGATGGCTACGGAAAACAGCCTTCGCAAGTGCCAGGCACGATGAGCATCCGGAGCACTTTCTTGCCGGAGCGGGGTGAAGACGAGCCTACCGCAGCGTAAAGGCCATTGAGCGTGGGCAATCGGACGTGCACCGGCATGTACTTTGCGCCCGTCGAGGCATCGCCCGCAATAAACGAAAAAAAGGCGCCTCCGAAGTGGCGCCCTTTTCCATGGTCAGGCGAGGCAAACCCTCGCCCTACATTCGTCACTCTTGTCGCTTCACGTATTCGAAATTCACCGGACGCCCTTTGATTCCGTGCTTCGGCGGCGCAATCCAATGCGCCATCATGTTCGCGTCGTACACGGGCTTTTGCATCAAGCTTTGCAGATACGCTTCATCCGCAGCATTCGGCAGCCACTCGTCATGACGACGATCCCATTCTTCCTTCGACACGGGCTGACCGTCGGGCTTGAAGTGAAGCCCGCCGTAAATGCCTCCACGACGATGGAAACGACGGCTCGGCAACGTCAGTTTGACTGAAATGCCCGCCTCGGCAATGGCCCGATTCCACTTGTCCACGCCACGTTGCGCATCCTCGATGTATTCGTCACGCAATACCTCGTTCATGGCATTACGCATCGGAACGTCTTCCCGCTTGAATCCAGTCACCACTCCAGGCGACGATTGCTCGGGAATGTCCATTCCATAGATTTGGTCGATCACGCGATGATCCTCGTAGCTCTCTTCTTTCGCGCGACCCTTGAGGCTCGATGCGAAGAAGTTCGCCGCATTGGATGAAATCTCGCCACCGAACAAATCGAGCGACACCGTGTACCAGAAGTTGATGTACTTCTGCATCGTCGACAAATCGATTCCGCCCTCGGCGCGAGCATCCTCATTGGAGTTTTTCTTCATCAGTTCGACCGTGCGCTGCACGACGCGCAAAACGCCCGTTTCTCCGACGAACATGTGATGCGCTTCTTCGGTCAGCATGAACCGCGTCGTACGGGAAAGCGGATCGAAACCGCTCTCGGCAAGCGCGAGCAATTGGAATTTGCCGTCGCGGTCGGTGAAGTACGTAAACATGAAGAACGAGAGCCAATTCGTGCACGGCTCATTGAACGCGCCCAGAATGCGCGGTTTGTCCGGGTTACCACTGCGCCGCTCGAGCAATGCGTCAGCCTCTTCACGACCATCACGCGCGAAGTAGCTCTGGAGCAAATACACCATTGCCCACAAATGCCGACCTTCTTCGACGTTCACCTGGAACAGATTACGCAAATCGTACATGCTCGGACAAATTTGACCGAGAAGCCGCTGCTGCTCCACGCTGGCCGGCTCGGTATCGCCTTGCGTCACGATCAAGCGACGCAATACATTGCGGAATTCGCCCGGAACGCTTTGCCACACCGGCTGGCCAATGTGATCACCAAACGTGATTTTCCGATCCACCACCGGATCCGAAAGGAAAATGCCCCAACGGTAATCGGGCATTTTGACGTAATCGAAATGAGCCCAGCCTTCGTGATCGACGCTGACCGCCGTACGAAGATAAATCTGGTCCTCTTGGAACCCTTCGGGCCCCATTTCTTTCCACCAGTCGATGAACTTCGGCTGCCACGCTTCAAGCGCCCTTTGCAGCTTCTTGTCCGAACCGAGATCGACGTTGTTCGGGATACGATCAGAATTGACGACAGAACTCATGTTCGCCTCCAGTCGAATTCGGGCCGCTCGGGCCGCCCATACATCGTCAGTGCGCCCCGCTCACCCACCGCATTGGGACGCTGGAAAATCCAGTTTTGCCAGGCCGTCAAACGGCCAAAGATCTTCGTTTCCATGGTCTCGGGGCCCGCAAATCGCAGGCTCGCTTCCATGCCCGTCAGAGCGTCCGGCGACAAACTCGCCCGCTCCTCGATCGCAATACGCACCTCGTCGTCCCAGTCCATTTCATCGGGCGTGAACGTCACGAGATTGAGTTTTCGCGCCAAACCCGCATCGAACAATTCTTTGCGCGATTCGAGCGCCTTCGCGACACTCGGATCATGCAAGAATCGCGTTTCCAGCCGGGTCAGGCCATTGGACATCGGAAACAGGCCGAAATTCAGTTCGTCCAATCCAATGACCGCGGATTCATCGCCACCGTCGAGCATATAGGTGCGGTCCGCTGCCACGGCAAGCTCGAACAAGCTGCCCGCAAAACACGACCCCGGCTCGACCAGCGCGAAAAAGCTCTTCGCCGTCAAATCCAGACGCTTCAAGACGCGACGCATCTTGAGCAGTATTTCATTGCCCAGCCAATCCTCGCGCAATGCATAGAGCGCTCGGTCATGGGTGCGCACCGCTTCCGGATCGCCCTTCGTCCGCAAGAGCACCAAACCCACCGGCGCATGATTGAAACGAAGATCCAGGAGCGCATCGTCCAGCTCGCGGAATGCCTGCAATGCCCATAACGACGAGCCCGCTTGGCGCAATGCCTCGGCCGTCGTCGGAGGCTCACCCTCGGGACCGCGCATCGTGATTGCCGCAACGCGCGTCAAAAGATCGACCGACAACGACACGTATTTGTATTCGGACGAGTATTTATCGGCACCTTCGGTGCGCTTGCATTCGAGCGGCGTGAGAGCAATCGCTGCTCCCACCTTGTCCGTCGTGCGAGACGCAATCGAGGCCGCCTCTTCGAGGACGACCTGATCGAACCGGCTCTTCGGTATCGAACGATCGACCAGCCGCCATTCTTCAGCGCGCTTTCCTCGAACACCCTCGGCAAGCGTCGAAAACACATCCGCCAAATCACGACGAACTTTTCGTTTGTCCACCAAACGAGTCAGTCCGCCCGTGCCCGGTAAAACCGCAAGCAATGGTGTTTCCGGGAACGACACGGCACTCGAACCGTCATCGCAAAGCAGAATGCGCTCACACGCCAGCGCCAACTCGTAACCACCACCCGACGCAACACCATTCAATGCCGCGACATAATGCTGACCACTCGTCGTACAGGCATCCTCGAGCGCCAAACGCGTCTCATTCGTGAACTTGCAGAAGTTCACTTTGAACGCATGCGTCGACGAGCCCAACATGTAGATATTCGCCCCCGCGCAGAAGATCCGCTGCTGACCACTGGTCATCAACACGACCTTCACCTCCGGATGCTCGAATCGCAGACGCTCCACCGCGTCCGCAAGCTCGATGTCCACCCCAAGGTCGTAGCTGTTCAGCTTGAGCGCATACCCAGGACGCATACCCGCGTCCTCGACCACATCCATCACGAGCTTCGCAACCGGCCCCTCGAACAAGAGCTTCCAGTGCGTGTATCGATCGGGATGCGTTTCAAAACGTACGGGACGCGCCTGCGCCCCGCTTCCTGAAGTCTCCGTCGCCATCAACCAAACTCCACCATCGTTTCGTATCCGAAGCAAGAACTATATTGCTTGTTTGTCCTGACACATGAAATATACTTCATGTATGACCGAACGAACCAAGGTTCGGAAGGCGAAACAGGACGAAGACTCGGCGCCGCTGCACGACAACGGACCGCTTCTTCGCTCCGTGGGCAGTCGCATCCGTTCGGCACGACAAACCTCGTCGATGACGCTGCGGGAGCTGGCGAAAGCCGCTTCGGTGAGTGAGCGGTTCTTGGTCGCGCTCGAAGCTGGCAAGACCAATGTGTCCATCGTTCGACTGAACGAGATCGGGCTCGCGCTGAACACAAGCTTGGCCGAGCTGGTCGGTGGCACGTCTGCGGCGAATCGTATGTCCTCAAAGGGTCCGATCGTCGCGCTGCTCGGTCTACGTGGCGCAGGCAAAACGACGCTTGGAGGTCTCGCGGCATCGCGTTTGGCAATGCCGTTCGTCGAGGTCGATGCGCGCATCGTGGCGCGGACGGGAATGAGTTTGTCCGAGATCTTCGAGATGCAAGGAGCCGCTTATTTTCGGCGTCTCGAACGTGAGGAGCTCCAACGAATCATCGCGGAAGGCAAGCCGGTGATTGTCGCGACGAGCGGCGGGCTCGTGACCGATCACGACGCATTCGAACTGCTGCGGCGCGAAGCTGTGACGGTGTGGCTCAAGGCTCGCCCGGAAGATCATTTCCAACGCGTGATGGATCAGGGTGACGCAAGGCCCATGGCCAGCCGACCGGACGCGATGGGTGAACTGGAAGCAATCCTCCGAGCACGACGCGCTCTCTACGAGCGATCGCGACACACGATCGATACATCGGTCCTTGGTATCGACGGGTCGCTCGATCGTTTGGTGAAGATCGTAGAGGATGCTAGTCGTGGTACGTTGTCGTTGACGCTCTAAATCCCCTCTAAATCCCCACTTTGCGCGAGGATCATGCCCCGTTTACGCATTCTCAACGTGGTGTCCGAATGCGTCCCTTTCGCAAAGACTGGGGGCTTGGCGGACGTGGCTGGTGCACTGCCGATGGCGCTTGCGGCGCGTGGTCATGACGTACGCGTCGTGATGCCTCGCTACCGGATCACCAAGAAACATCCGGCGCAACGAATGCCTTTGTCGATCGGCGTGCCCGTTGGAAATGGCGAAGCGTGGGGCGCTGCCTACGAGACATCGCTCGGTGAAAGTTCGGCTCGCGTCTACCTGCTCGAACACGACGAGCTGTTCGACAGGCCAGGCATCTACAACGACAAGAACGGCGACTACGCCGACAACCTCGCGCGCTTCACGTTCTTGTCGCGAGGAGCGTTGCGACTGGCAAATGCGATCGGGTTTGCCCCGGACATCGTGCACGTGCACGACTGGCCCACGTGCCTCGTGCCGATCTACATGAAGACGCTCGAAGCACACACGCCGGTGGGACGAGCCGCGTCGGTCCTGAGCATCCACAACATGGGTTACCAGGGCTATTTCAACAAGAGCGAGCTGTACCAAACGAAGCTCGGGTGGGAGTACTTCAACCACCGACTGCTCGAAGCGCATGATCGGATCAACCTGCTGAAGGGCGGGCTTTACGCGTCGTCGGTGATCTCGACGGTGTCACCTCGTTACGCGCGAGAGATCCAAACGCGCGAAGGTGGATACGGTCTCGAAGGCGTGCTTTCCGAGCGTGGTGGAGACGTGATCGGCATCCTGAATGGGATCGATGACGAGGTGTGGAATCCGGCAACGGATCGGCATCTCGCGGCTCACTTCGACGCGGACGATCTACGTGGCAAAGCGCTCTGCAAAGCCGAGCTGCAAAAAGAAATGGGCTTGCCGGTTCGTCCTGACGTACCGCTCGTGGGCATCATCAGCAGACTCGTCGAACAGAAGGGCATCGACATTTTCGCCGGTGCGCTTGGTCATTTGTTGTCCAAGGACATCCAGTTCGTGGTGCTCGGATCGGGTGAGCGTTGGGCCGAAGATGCGTTCTCGCAGTTGTCGCATCAGAGCGATCGCTTCAAGGCGCACATCGGCATGAACGACGCGCTCGCGCATCGGATCGAAGCCGGTGCGGATCTGTTCGCGATGCCGTCGCGTTACGAGCCGTGTGGACTGAATCAGCTCTACAGCCAGCGGTATGGAACGCTGCCGGTCGTACGCGCCGTGGGAGGTCTCGACGACACCGTCGAGCACATGGTGACGGGGTTCAAGTTCGACGAACTGTCCCCCGTGACGCTCGCGATGACGCTGCTCGAAGCGACGTACATCTATCGCTACCACCAGGAGCATTGGCTCTCGATGCAGCGACGAGCGATGCAGAAACCGCTCGGTTGGGATCATGCGAGCCGGCAGTACGAAGCGATCTACCGGCTCGCGATGTCACGCCATCGCGGGGAGTAAAACCCCACGACGTTTCAGTGTTTGTCGTGGTCGTGACCGTCTTTGTCCACTTGCGGACGAAGCACGGGAACGGCAGGTCGACCATTGGCACCAGGCGCGCGTGGATCGATCGTCTGCCCCTTGGCAATGAGCGCTCGTGAAAGCGCGCGGTGTTTGGCTTCGATGACCGCGGTGAACGAGTTGACGAGCTGTAGGAATCCGTCGAAGGCCATGCCCTTGTCGCTGAGCTTCGCTTCGTTGTCACGGGCGCTCTTGAGGAACGCATCGAAAGCGGGTGCGGAGATCTTGGCCCACGTGTCGTTTGGGTTCTTCGTGCCGATTGCTTTGAGGCCCTCGATCGACTTCTCCATCGTCTCGATGCCCGCCTTGTAAGCCGCGGGATCGATCTTCGTCGCGACGAGCGACAAGACGATGTTGCGCGCGTTGTCGTACGCCTCGAAGACCGCCTTCTCGCCATCTTCGAGCTTGGTCGCATCGACGGGATGATCTTTGCGGTGCGCGGCAATGGCCGTGCCGAGTTTGTCCGAGTGTTCGTCGAGTTTGGCGAAGTCCGCCACGAGCTTCTTATGCAGCTCTTTGCCCTTCTCGAACTTGTCCTTCGCGTATTCTTCGCGTTGGTAATAAATGCTTGCAGCAGCAACGTTTCTGCTCAGCTCGAGGACAAACGGAGCGAAATCTTTGAGCGCCGCATCGACGTCGGGCATGGCCGGATCCTTGAGACCCGCCGCGACGGTGCATGCGCGAGCGTTGCGTTCATGTGGAGCACGCAAGCCCATGTCGGCAACGCGACGACCAGCGGCAGCACTGCTCGCTGGGGACAGTGCAGCGGCACGCGCAGAGCTGCTTGGTGCAGGGCCAGCAGACGAAGCACCAAGCGCGATGGGCTTGGGAATGATCGCGCCCGCTGGAGGCGTCGAGGGAAGGCCGAAGTTCGGGATCTTCTTCTCGCCGGGCTCGTCTTTGCCCAGGCTGGCAAAGTACGCGTCACGCGCTTGGCGCAACGTGAGCGTGCCGAAGTAACAAACTTCGAGCCGGTAGTCCTTCATCGCTTGCGGCTCGATCTTGGGCACGGGGGCCATCGAGTTACGCAAGTTCAGCTTCGACTTCGCGCTCGCCGACGCTGCCGCCGCATTGGCTTCGGGCGTGGGCTGCGTCTGAACGGGCTCATCTTTCTGACAACCGTTACATCCGACGAGAAAGGACGGGACGAAGATAAGAGCGAACGGCACAAGGGATGCAAACCGCGACATGAAAAGAGTCCTCCTCGAACGACCAGGCTTTGCCAGGATGAGCTGGTCCGGCATCATGCCCGAGCGCATGCGACTTTCAAGCGCCCCGAAAGCCGTATGTGCAATGTGTGTCGATCGCCGAGTAGGGTGCGCGTAGCCTCGAGGTCACCCTGTGCGACTGGACCGCGTAACGCTCGACAAGATTCGCATCGAGGATGAGCGATCGTTTCGCCACATCGGTCTGTACGATGCGCTCAAACACTCACTGATCCGCGACAAAGTGCAGTTCTGGGTGCCTCGTGCAGGCACAGGAAAGGCGCGATGGGATCGCGTGCTCTTCTTGAACCTGACGTTCTGGGCACCTGGTGATCCTGGCGATGTGCTGGAGAGCAATTCCATCCCGGCCGATGTCCTCATGCACGCCGCGTGGCACCACGTGACGCGACGAGCGTTGGTTTCAGGTGCGAGCACGTCGGCACCGATGAGTTACGACGCGCTCTTCTTGGGCGAAGCGATCGCCAGCGCCTTCGATCTGTACCTCGTTGGAAGGCTGCTTGGACATGCACCCGATGCAGCGTTCTTGGAGACGCAAGTTCCCGCGATGGCCGACGCCGCCGAGCAAGCCGGAATGGACGCGGACGCTTTCGAATCGATGCTCGACGCGGTCGCGAACGATCCAGATCGAGCCTTCGAAGACCTTCGACAACTTTTGTTCGATGTGTGCATGTCGTTGGTGCACCAACGATCAGTGGATGCAGCAGCAGATGCGATCGCCGCGTTCGATGGTCATCGCTTCGGACCGCTCTTGCATCACTACGAGCTGTCGACGTGGATCCTCTACGCGCGTGCGTATGGGCAGGACGCGGGAGCCCGGGACGCGCAGGTGCAAAGGTTCGATGCGGCGCTGCGCAGCGCGAAAGTGCCGCTCGATTGGATCGAACAGAATTGGCTGAGCGAGTGACGACGGACGACCGAGACGGAGCACGATGAGCGACAAGGAAAACGATAAGTCCACGTCGGAAGACGGTGCCGAGCAGGCCCCCCGGGCGGCGACATTGTCGATCGCTCCAGCGATGGATATGTCATTCGAAGCCGTAACGGTGCCTCCGCCCCCTGTCGCGAGTGCACCGTTGAGCATTCCGCGAGCACCTGCGCTTCCGAAAGAAAATCGCCCAGTCGCAGCAGCAGCGCCTGCCAAACGCAAGCGAAGTGAAGACGATGTTTTTTCCGTCTTCGATGTCGATTCGAACACCGCATCCGACGACATACCCGTGTCGGTTCAGACGCCCGCACCTGCCCCGGCCAAACCCAAAAGCAAACTCGGCACGAAGTCGGAAGAGCGAGAACAGACTCGCAGCAAGCAGTTCTCGATCGATCCGGACTTGTTCAACTTGTCGGTCGGCATGTTCTCGAACTCGCAACAAGCTCCGCTGCTCGCGCCGGACATGTCGGCCCTGACGGGTTTGTCGGAAAAACCGACGACGAAATCTGGATCGACATCGGCGCTGGATGACCTTGCATTTCCGGCTGCTCCCATCGCGCCACTTGCTCCGCTCGATCCGGCTGCTCTTACTGCACCAGGACAAACCTCGACCGAAGACAAAAAGTCGAACGGTAAAACAGGTTTGATCGTGGGCATCGTGGTCGCCGTGGCGCTCGCAGCGGCAGTGTTCTTGTTCTTCACGCAGAAGCCATCGACGTCGGAAACTGGCTCGACAGCGCAGAACACAACCGCCTCGCCGGAAGCCAACAACCTGGACACGCGACCGAACCGAGAAGCCGCCCCCACGGACGCGCCGTCGCGCACAGGCAACACCGACACGCCCAAGGATCAGCCGGCAGCTTTGGCCAAGCCAAACCCAACCACGGACACGGGCAGCAGTCCGAAAGATTCCGCGGACAAACCTGCGGTCAAAACGGCGACTGGCTCGGACAAACCTTCCGGCACGGAAACACCGGACAAACCTGTTGAAGAGGAAAAGGTCGCAGCTCCGGCGAATACGCAGAGTTTGGCGGAGGCCATGGCCGCGGGTCTGGCCGGCGGAGCGAAGCCCGCTGCCCAGCCGTCGGGTCCCGAATTCAACAAGAGCGCAGCGCAGTCGGCGTTGGGCGGGGCTGCTGGCGCGGCTTCAGGTTGCAAAGCTCCCGGCGATCCAAGCGGAGTGGCTCGTGTAAGCGTGACGTTTGCCCCGTCCGGACGCGCCACGCGGGCAGTCGTCGGCGGCCCTCCGTTTCAAGGTACCGCCACGGGTCAATGCGTCGCGGCTGCATTCCGCGGCGTCTCGGTGCCTCCCTTCTCGGGCGACGCCGTCACGGTGAGCAAGTCCGTAACTATTCGCTGATCGCAAGAACGCGATCGACGACGGGCAAACCTTTTCTTATGCTGCGCCCCAGCCTGTGCTCCTCGCATTAAACGTCAAAAATTTCGTCCTCATGGATTCGCTCGAGTTGCGGCTCGAGCCTGGCTTCAACGTGCTCACCGGTGAAACGGGAGCCGGCAAATCGATCGTCGTCGGTGCCTTGTCGCTCGTGCTCGGTGGTCGTAGCAATGCCGATCAAATTCGTCCGGGCGCGGATGAAGCCGAGATCGAAGCGCTGTTCGACGTAACGAACAATCAACACGTCGCCTCGGCGCTCGAATCAGCCGGCGTACCGGCCAATGGTGAGTTGGTCATTCGTCGCGTCGTGCAGCAAAACGGGCGGTCTCGCGCATACCTGAACGGACGTATGTGTACGGCGGGTGAACTTGCGTCGCTTGCCTCGAACCTCGTCGACGTCGCTTCACAACACGAGAGCGTTGCGTTGACCGATCCGTCCACGCACCTCGGTTACCTCGATCGTTTCGGCCATCTATCTGGAGCGCGTGAAGAGCTCACGGTCGATGTTCTGCAGCTCGAAAAAGTCGTCGCCGAGATCCGCGGCGTGCGTGAAGCGGAACGAGGTCGCGCGGAACGTGAAGCGTTCTTGCGCTTTCAGCTCCAGAGCATCGATGCGATCGCGCCGAAGCCTGGCGAGCTGGATGAGCTGGCGTCTGAACGGCAAAGGCTTCGTCACGCGGGCAAACTTCGCGAGCTGACCGAACGAGCCGTGGCGCGTCTCGATCAAGGTGACAACGCGATCTGTGACGAGTTGGCGCGTTTGTCGCGAGATTTGAACACCGCTGCCGAACTCGATGGAAGCCTCGAGCCCACTGCACGTGCGCTCGACAGTTGCTTCGCCGAGCTGCGAGAAGTCACGCGCGAACTCGAACGATACGCCGAGCGTGCCGAGGCAAACCCGACGCGTTTGTCCGAGGTCGAAGAGCGGATGTACCGCATCGAAGGTTTGCTGCGGCAACACGGAGGCACGATCGAAAGCGTGCTCGAAGCGCGTACTCGGCTCACCTCGGAGCTCGACGCTTTGGGCAACATGGAAACGCGACTCGAAGAGCTGGAGGTCGAACGCGATCGACGTTTGCGTGATGCATCCGAGCGCGCGCGTCTCTTGTCGAGCAAACGACACGAGGCCGGCAAGAGACTGGGTACGTCGATCAGTGCGGAGCTGGTGGAGCTCGGCATGGGCGGAGCGCGCGTCGTGGTCGACGTGGAAGCGCTTTCGGGAGAGCGCTCGGAGCTCGTCGTCGATGGAGCTCGATTGGGTCGAGATGGCATCGACAAGGTCGAGTTCTTGATTGCGCCGAACAAAGGCATCGAGCCGAAGCCGCTACGCAAGATCGCTTCGGGTGGCGAGTTGTCGCGCGCATTGTTGGCACTCAAACGAGTGCTCGCAGAGTCAGGTCCCGCGGGGCTGTACGTGTTTGACGAAGTGGATGCGGGCGTTGGTGGTGCGATCGCGGATCGTATCGGTCGCGCGATTGCCGACGTGGCCCGTCATCACCAAGTCCTGTGCATCACGCATCTCGCGCCGATCGCTGCCTTTGCGACGAAACACTTTGTCGTGTCCAAACAGGTCGAAGGATCGATGACGAAGAGCACGGTGACCCCGGTCGCGGACAAACACCGCGTTGCCGAGGTCGCGCGCATGTTGTCGGGAGCGAAGGTCACGCAAAGCTCGCTCGAAGCAGCGGCCGAGCTATTGCATGAAGCTGCGCATGTGGTGGAGCAACGGGCGGCGAGCGTTTCGACTGCCAAACCCAAAGGCAAAGCGCGCAGCCCGAGGACTTAACCGCGAGCCAGCGAATAGTCCTCGAGATCCACCCGCACGACTCCTTCGAGCCACGGGTGGACCTGCACAACCGCGCGGTACATCGCTTGTGCGACTCGCCGATAACTCGCGTGCCCCTGCTTCGCTGAACGAAGCTCGATCACGTGCATCACTTCGCGCAGATTCAGCGTCCACAACGTCCGCAAACGGAAGCCCAACGGCACGGCGTATTGCGCTTCGAAAGGATGTTCGGCCTCGATGGCTTCCCATGCATCGACGGCTTCGAGCATCGTGCGCGAGTACTTTTCTGACAAACCAAAATCGATCAGCTCTGGCGGCGTTTCGAAACCCAGCCTGCACGTGAGCCGCTGCGTCGACGGCAAGAGCATGCGGTGTCGTTGCAGATCGCGATACGCGCCGTAATCGATGAGCAATTCGAACGTCATCGTCGTCGCCTCGAATGCTCGCGGCGCGGCATCGTGAGGACCTCGCTTTTCGAGCGCCGCAAGCACCACGCCTTGCCGTTCAGGCTTCGTCGCTTGCTTGATCGCCTCGACAACCCCGCGCGCATGAACGTTCGGCTCACTGCCCTCGTACGCCAGCGCCAAGATGATCCGTTCGAGCGCATCCGCGTCATGACGCACCAAACGCACCGGTTGTCCCAGCACCATGGTCGCCGAAGCATCCCACGGGCCCGGGTCGTAAATCGGTCGCAGTTTGTCCTGAACAACTTCACGCAAGGTCGAGCGATACGTGTTTTCCTTGGCGTACTTGACGAGCGTTGGAGCAACGCTGAGCGATGCGCGATGCATGGCCCCCGCCAGCCCACGAACTTCTTCGAGAGGACTCGAGTACATCTTCGTGAGCAGTCCCTCGAGCGCCCGTGCGTTCGCGGACAAACCGATGTTCGTCCGTGTGCCCGCCGGCAAAATCCCTCGCAGCAAATCACACGCTTGCGCTCGAATCGCCGCTGCATACGCCCCGTCTGTCATGGTCCCCTGCGGCAAACGAGCTTTGAGCGTGTCCGTCACGACGGGCATCAACTCCACGTACGTCGCGAACAACTTCTCCGCACTTCGACGGTAAAGCGCTCCGAGTTTGTCCCCCAGAACCGGCAGCTCGACGAAACTGTTTCGGTCGAACACGACGTACCGCGTGCTCTTCTCCGTGAACGATCCGAGCCTCAGATCTTCGATCACCTTCGACGCGACAATGCTGACGTTCTCGAGCGCGAGATGAACGACCGCATGTTCAGCAACCGATGCGTGGCCGTACCCCACGACCCACTTCTCGTGGAACGCGCGCGCCTTTTCCGTCGCCAGTCCAAACGTCGGACGAGCTGTCGAGCCTTCCGCGACGTCGATCTCTTGATCGGCGAGCAGACGCGCGAGGTTGGTCCGCAAGTCGTCACGACTGCGCGAGTAGTAGGCAAATAGTACGGCGATGACTTCTTCCGGCAGCCCACTCAGAGCGAAGACATCATCGGTCGTACTGGAGACGTAGGGCGCAATTCGCGCGCGAGCGGCGTCGTCGAGCGTCATGATTTGGGCCGCTCAAGGTGGCGCAGAAATCGCTGTCACAGAAGCAGAAAAGACATCCCCGAAGATTTCGCTGTTGGCCAGTTTTCGAGGTCTGCGCGTGAGAATTTCGCAGCCATTTTTGGTGACCACGACGGTGTGCTCGAATTGCGCCGACAGCGATCGGTCGGCCGTGAGCGCTGTCCACTTGTCGGCCAGTACCTCGACCTCGTGACCGCCAACGTTGATCATCGGCTCGATCGTGAAGCACATGCCCGCCCGAAGTCGCATGCCCTGCCCGCGTTTGCCCACGTGCGAAACCTGCGGCGCTTCATGAAACTGACGACCAATTCCGTGCCCGACGAACGCTCGAACGACCGAGCAACCTTCGCTTTCGGCGAAGTGCTGAATCGCCGCTCCGATATCGCCGAGACGCGCACCGTCTCGTACCTCGGCCAACGCCAAATCGAGCGATCGACGCGAGACTTCCGTGACGTGTTTAGCCTCGGGCGATGGTTTGCCGAGGTAGAAGGTGGCCGAGGTATCGCCGAAAAAGTGGTTGAAGATCGTGGTGACGTCGACGTTGATGATGTCACCCGACTCGAGCACTCGTTTGCCCGGGATGCCATGACAAACGACTTCGTTGATCGATGTGCAAACGCTCTTGGGAAAACCGTGGTAGTTCAGCGGCGCGGGCCAGCCGCCTCGACGCACGGTGTCGTCATGGACAAACTTGTTGATGTCCTCGGTGGTGATTCCAGGCCGGAGCATCTCGCCCACACCCAAAAGGGTCTCGGCAGCCATTTGGCCGACGACCCGCATGGCCTCGACTTCTTTGAACGTCTTGACGCTGACACTGCTCACGGTCGGCTCCGCTCGGCGAACATCACGTTAGGGCACGTTGCCTAGCACGGCGATATAGCGGTGTCAGTGGCGGGGCGGTGTGTCCATGTGGTCCCGTGTTTTTGTTTCCATCGATTCTTGTCGAGGCTCGTCGAATACCGCAAAACGACCTGGCTGGGCATCTTCAGGCGCACTTGTTTCTCTAGCTGGCCTCCTCTTGCTAGCGTGCACTTGCCCGCACAGGGTTCATGAAAAAATTTTCCGGCCTCGGCTTTGTGCCGACACGGCGGAGGGATTGAGCAGATGAAGGCGAACAAGCTCTGGGGCGCGCTCCTCGCAACCACTTTCGGCCTCGCGGCGATCATGGCGCCAACGAACGCGGATGCAGAAAAGAAGAAGAAGCCCGCCGAGGTCGTTGCCCCGACCGGTCCTGCGATGACCGCGAAACCCGTCAAGCTCGAGCCTGCGACAGCCGAGTTGAAGTGGGGTTTGTCGCTGAAAGAACTCGGCAAAGCGATCGATAAGATGCTCGATGCCGAGTACAGGCCCATCTACCAAGTGACTTCGCCGGGCATCAAAATGAAGTCGCTCGATTCGCAGCTCGTAGAAGAAAAGAGCGCCTTCCGCCGCAGCAGAATCGACTTCGGCAAACTGCCCATCGCTCTCGACGCCACACCGCTTCGCCCCGAATATTCGTACCAAAACCAAGAAGTGCTGCTGAAGCTCAACCGCAAAGGTGAGACGCGGTATTTCTTCCTCATCCAGGACCGGCTCTGGAAGATCATCGACGAAGTCGCGCTCGGTGAAAAAAGCCCCTACGGCAAGACGTTCCAAGACGCCGCAGTGAAACTATCGACGCTGTACGGCGCGCCGGGACGCGTGATCCCGGCAGACCCTGCCAAGCAAATCTACGCGACGGTCGTCGACTGGAAAGACGCCACGACGCACGTGCGACTCATGGAGCGTGGCGAAGACGCCGTTGCAATCGCGTACGAAGACAACGCGACGCTCGGAAACATCGATGCGTTGCGTCCGAACAAGCCCGTAGTCGAAGACGACATCCCCGAGGATATCCGCGCGCTTGCTCGCACGGCAGAACCGGCCCCCGGACCTCCTCCGGCTGCTCCGGAAAAGGACAAGAAGAAGAAGTAGTCTGTCCTCGGTAACCGAGACAAACCAAACACAAACGGCGAGCGATTCACACCGCTCGCCGTTTTCGTTTGTCGTCAAATGATGATCATGAGCGCCCGACAGAAGCGCTCGAAGCCGTCAGCTCACGTGATGAGCGAGGCGCCTTCGGGAATGCGAATGCCGCTCGTGACCACGACGCGAGCAGTAGGTGCCACCGCATGAACTGCCGGTTCGATGACTTGTTTGGTCGTCAGATTCGCACCCGGACAACCTGCACACGTCCCCGCAAGGTGCAGCGTGAGTTGATCAGGCTCGACGGCGACGAGGTACACCTCGCCTTGATCGGCTCGCACGAGCGGCGCGATCACTTCGCGACAAACCTTCAGAAGCTGGTCGATGTTCGCAGGCATCGTCTCCGACTATCTCCGGGGTCGACGCTAGCATGAACCGGCCCGAATGCGCATCCGGTCCTGCCAGCGAGCGCAAAACATGCGCAATTCATGCATCAATTGAGCGAAAGGCAGTTCGCCGCGCAACCATCACCGCCAACGGTATTGCCATCGTCGCAAATCTCTCCGCCGTCCAAAATCGAGTCGCCGCAGACGGGAATCGAGCAGTCGAGGCGACATGCCGAAGGCGTGGGGTACGCGATGATCTGAACAGGCTGCGTGAGATTCAACGAGGTTTGTCCCTCGTCACCATCGATCCAAGCCCAGTCGTCGATGCCCGGCGTAAACGTAGGCGCGATCGAGACAGTGAAGTTGCCCGGGAACGGGAACGCGCCGATGCCTCCGCCGTCGGAGTTGTTCTGCAAGCCCCACTTGCCCAGCATCGAGGTGGGCGAATTCTTGGACAACTCGCCAGGACCATCATCCGCGACGAGCACGATCACGCTGCTCGGCAGGCCCGTGATGGTCCAATTGACCGTCGCTTGAGGCTGGTTTTGACCGCTCGAGTTGAAGTCGATTCCGTGGTGGAAAACCAGGTTCAAGCTGCCCGTCGTAGTGTCGCGATAGAAGAAGATTCGGCTGCCAGAAAGCACCTCGTAACCCGTGTGGCTACTGGCTGATCCGTACGCGTAGAACGTCGGAACGCTGGCCGCGCGATCGAGCGGACGAACCCAAAACGACGCGGAGCCTTGCTTGATGAGGAGCGCTGGACGATCGACGTTTTGCGCTCCGAGGTCGCACTGTTCACCAGGATCGACAACTGCATCGCCGCACTTGGGCAACGTGCACGTGTTCGAACATCCATCGCCGTTGTTCTGATTGCCGTCATCGCATTGCTCGACGCCGGTCCAAACGAACTTGTCACCACACTTGGCGTTGGCGCAGAAAACGCACGCATCGCTCGTGTTGGGATTGCCGTCGTCGCACTGTTCACCAGGCTCGATCGCGCCGTTGCCGCACGTCGGCACGACCGTGAAGGTGCACTTGTTCGTGCAACCATCGAAGTCGTTCGTATTGCCATCGTCACATTGCTCGAAGCCGGCCCAGACAAACCCGTCGCCGCACGAGGCTTTGATGCACGAGATGCACGCGTCGGTGCTCTGCATGTTGCCGTCGTCGCACTGTTCGCCAGGCTCGATCGCGCCGTTGCCACACGTCG
>CAZETM010000109.1:0-18598 GCA_964514885.1 uncultured Polyangium sp.
CGCATAGTCGCTCCTCACCCCCTGGCCCCCTCTCCAACTCCGCGGCTTCGCCGCTTCGTGGAGAGGGGGGACCGATCGGATCGAGGACATTCCCCCTCTCCACGGAGCGAAGCGCAGTTGGAGAGGGCTGGGTGAGGTGTGAGGAGCATCGGGCAAAATCGGGCTGAAACCTCGATCAAACCCCGATCACTTCTTCTGCGGCGACAGCGTGCGCCCGATGAACGAGTACACGTCCATCTTGTCGCGTGGGGTTTGTCCGAGGGCCTTCAAGCGCTTGCCCAGCTCCTCCGCGAGCTGTTGCATACGCCCATACGCCGCCGAACTCGGCACTCGCTCGTAACGCAAGTCGAAGGCCATGAGCGCCGCTTGCTTCTCGTAATACGACGGCTTGACGAAGGTGTGGTCGTCCGGAAAAACCAACGCCGAAAGCACCGTCGCGAGCGGCCACGTGGCTAGACTCGACTCGGCGAGCGTCGCGACAAACTTATCGAAACGCGCCTCATACGCTCCATCGCCCCACAGCAAATTCCTGAGCGCTTCAGCGAACGCGCGATCCTTGTCGGCCGGCATCTTGTTGAACGGAATCACATCACCGAGCGGATGCACGAGCCCCGTCGCTGCCTTGTGCACCACACGCACGTTCGCGACGATCTCCGCGAACGACGACGCCGCGATCAACCGATCGAGCTCGCTCTTCGCGAGTAGCTTCTGCGCCGTCGCAATGGCCTGCGCCTTGCTCGCTTTGACCTTCTTGTCCGTGTCTGCAGCGACATGCCCTCGCTCGTCCTTCACGAACTTATCGCTGGCAAATCCGCCCGGAAAAACCTCCGTGAAACGAGCAATCTGCGCATCAAAATTGGCCAGCGGTACGACCACGGTCTTCGTCTTGGACTTGCTCGCCGAGCCTCGTTGATCACGAAGCGAACGGACTTTCTTTTCGAGCGCCGTTATCTCGGCGGTCGCAAGCGCTACCGGCTCGAGCTTCGCCCAGAAGGCTTTGGCAATCGAATGGCTTTGGCCATCTTCGAAGTCGTAAAATCGCTTTTCGTCACGCTCTTCAGTGAGAAACCCGAGACCCCACTCAGGACAACTCACATGCTTGACGACGATCGGCGCAGAAACAACGAGGGCGTTCACGGTCATAGGGGGCGGAGGTTAGCCCAAGGCGCGGCTCGCGCACGTTACCAACTAGTTCAAATCCCGCTCGCCCGATCCAAAAGCCAAACGCTGCACCACCAAAGCCTCCGCAACCCGGCGCACGCGGGTACGCGAGTCCATCGTCTCCAAGATCACTTGTCGCTCACGCGCATCGAGCACGAGCTGATGCGCACAGAGATCGGCAAGCATTCCCGGCGGCGCGTTCTGAGGCAATCGGAACTGGAAATCCCCATGGCTCTTGTCGATCAGCCCTGCAAACGCCGCCACGTTCGTCATGAGCGCCATCAGCTCAACCGGCGGCACATCGTCCGCGGGTGGCACGATCACCTCGGCTTTCGCCCGACGATACGGCGGATCGAACGGCAGTTCCTCGAGACGCACCCGCGCGCGCCCGCGCAGCAAAATGTCGTAACGCCCTCCAGGAAGCTCGGCATGGTCCACGATCACGCCTACCCCAGCAATTTCCGCAATCGCCGGATGCCCATGCTCATCGACGCGATCCATGTCCGTGATCATCGCCACGGCGATCGTTCGATGCCCCGCCAGCGCATCTCGAACCATCGCGCGATACCGCGGCTCGAAAATATGCAGCGGTAAAAAAGACCCAGGGAAAAGCACCGCGTTCGGCAGTGGAAACACGGGCAACGCACCGAGCGCACCCGCAATATCGGACAGCTCCCTGCCGACAGGCGCATTCATGATCCGAACGTAGCACGTGCCGTCTTCGACACGCATACGGCCCGAAGAAAATCCAGCTCAGCGTCCGAGGACCGTGAGAGCCAGCGTGCGTCCCTCGGTGTCGCTGGCAAACGAGCCGCCGAACGCGATCGTCTCGACAATCGCACTGGTCTTGCGCTCGCCACGAGAAACCAAACACGTGTGCGTGAGCGCGAGACGACAGACCGCTGCTTCAGCGTTCAGCTCGCTGCATACGAGATCCACCACGGTCGAGCCAATCTGCTCCTGCAAGATGAGCCTACGTGCGACCACATCGATCACCCGCGCCAACGTGCCGATACCTGCCACGCGAGATCGAGGCAGGTACGCAATCGTCGCACTGCCAAACGCTGGCAGAAGGTGGTGAGGACAAACCGTGGTCACCGCCAAATCGCGCACGATGACCAGGCCCGTACCGGTCGCATTGACCGCGAGCGATCCTCCGCGAAGCACCGCGGCTGCATCGATGGATTGCCCTTCGAGCAGATCATCGGCCCATGCATCCGCGACACGTTCGCCTGTGCCTTCAAGCTCGCCCGTCGGTTCGTGCCCGAGCGCTCGCAAGAAGTCTTCGATGGCACGCGCAGCCGCTTTTCTGTCAATCACGAGGAGTGTTCTACGAGCGACGGTCGCACAGGGCAAACCAGCCGACGACGTCGGGAAAACTATTCTTCACGTCTGTTCCGGTTCGGCTTGGCCCTCGGCCTCCACGACCTTGCGTTGATGATGCTCGTGCCCGCACGAGGTTACGGACCAGAGCACTCGCACGCTTCGAGGAAGCGTCGTGTGTGTCGCCATGACGCTGCACGTCGAACAACCATCGGGGAATGTTTGGTCGTTCTTGCAGGTCATGCAGCCGGCAACGATGCGCGTGGTCTCCTCGAGATCGTCGCGGAGCCGATTGAGAACCGTCAGCTTTTCCTTCAGTTCCGCGATGCGCGCGCCAAGCACCTTGATCGCGCTTTCCGCAGCAACCGCGCCAGAAGCAGCAGCCTTTTTCACGTCGAGGATCGCCTTGATGTCGTCGAGCGACAATCCGGCCATGCGCAAATCGGTCACGAGCATCAACCGGTCGAGCTCAGATCGGTCGAACAAACGATGGCCGCCGTCGGTGCGACGTGCGGGCCTCAGAATGCCTTCTTCTTCGTAAAACCGAACTGTTCGCAACGTGCTGTTCGACAAACGGGCCATTTCGCCGGTTGTTAAAAGCGCCGGCTCACGCGAACGATCGACTTCGGCCTGGGAACCGGCGTCCACGGGCGTGTCTTGGGGCGAGCCAGATGGAGCGGTGACGATGGGCTGATCCACGAGTTTCAGGTTACCTATGGTTACGTAACGAGCAAGGGGGATGACGAACGCGGAAAATTTTTACAATGCCATGGAGAGTTCGGGGCCGGCTGCTCCATGAACGGGCGTTCTCACCAAAACCTAAGAGCTTGCCGATACGCCGGTATTTCCGCTGTGGCAGATTAGGCACATGACTTGCCGTCCAGCCCGCATGCTTCGTCGATCGATTCTTCGCGCAAGTGCATTCGCTCTCACTTCACTCGGCCTTCTCGTCAACGCTCGCGCAGCAACCGGGCTGTTGCCGAGTGGAGTGACAACACCGCTCGAACAGCGACTCGCCGTCGCTGTAGGGCCTTCACGCACGACAATTTGGACGAGCCTTCGCGTCGACGCAGCTCCCGGTCCGCTGGGCGTGGTGATTCCAGTGCCTCCAGGCGCAACGCTCGATCACAGCTCCGATGCGTGGCTCGAAGCTCTCGACGCAGCGACCGCACCACGCGTCTTTCCGCCGGTCGGATCGAGCCTGGTTTGTCCTGGCGCACCACCGAATCCGACAGCCAATCCGTTTCACGTCACGTCGGACCTGGGGAAAACATCGAGCGTCACGCCGGCGGAATCCAAGGTCCTGAGCGACGTTGCAGCCGTTTATGCCTGGGCCAATTCGCACAACTTCATCGTGTCGGCAGAGCTCGACCAAGCCTTGATGGCGTTCGCCGGAGCAAGATTTTTCGTCGAGCTTTTCAATGCTCCTGGAGGACCGTTTGTCACGTCCACCCTACGCGTCGTGATGCCTTCGCCGTCGGCGGACGCGTAC
The DNA here is from genome assembly GCA_964514885.1 of uncultured Polyangium sp. GTDB lineage: Bacteria > Myxococcota_A > Polyangia > Polyangiales > Polyangiaceae > Polyangium. The sequence goes on from CAZETM010000109.1 coordinate 3,977, forward strand.
CTGCCGCTCACGTTGACCCAAGCAGCCGGCGCCGATCTACGCGTCACGACATGGTTTGTCGGAGCTGGGCGCGCGACGTTGACCGGAACTACGCCGATCAAACTTCACCTGGAAAACTTGAGCTGGAACGCGAACTCGCAAGATTCGAGCTACGTCGATCTACGCGCGTCCGAGCTTGTCGCTGCAGGCTCATCAGCCGTGCTCACCGAATCAGCCAGCCACGATGCGCTCGTGAAAAACGTGTCCATTGCGAATGGTACAGGCGCGATCACTGGCGTCGTCACGGGCTACTTTCAGCGTGCTGCGAGCTACCTCGATGGCGACGCAAACTTCGAGCCGTGCATCACGAACGCGGCTGTTGCTCTCGATAGCTCGTTGAACGTCGCCGAGAGCTGCCCGCGTGCAGACTTGGGTGTCATCGATGGCTCTCCGACCTGCGTCGAAGCTCCTGCGGGATCGCAGGTCGACCCGGACAAACTGCGTTGCGGAGTTCGAGCTGACGACTTGGCGATCGCGATGAGCGGCCTTCAGCCTGGAAACACATGGCTCACGCGCACCACGATGATCCTCGGCAAAGGATCGTCCGGACAAACCTGGCCGATCACGCTCACGCCCGTTGCGCCAACGACCGAACCGCTCTTGACGGCCATGAGTATCGACTTCAGCGAATGCAGCTCGACAAGCTCATCGAGCACGACGAGCAGCGGCAATCCATGGCCAGGCGGCAGTGGCAGCTCAGGCAGCGGTTCCACGTACAACCCACCGAGCTACAACGCCGACACGGCTTGCGGATGCGCAGGCACGGCTCCGATCATCGTCGACGAGACGGGCAGCGGAGGCAGCGGAGGCAGCGGAGGCGACGGCGGCGACTACTACAATGATACGAGTTCGGACGATTGCAGCGGCGATACGACCGACACGACCTACACCGACACGACTGATACGAGTTCGGACGATTGCAGCGGCGACACGACCGACACGACCTACACCGATACGACGTACACCGACACGACCACTACGACCGATACAAGCTCGGACGACTGCGGAGGCGACACGTCGGACACGTCCGAAACGACCTACCAAGACGCGTACTACGCGGACACGTCGAGCAGCAGCGACGGGGTTGACTGCAGCAGCGACACGACTGACACCACCAGCGACACGAGCGACACCAGCAGCAGTGAGTCGAGTGACTCCGACTGCGCCGTTGCACGTCGACCGAAGGCCAAAGCCCATCAGCGTGGCCCGAAAGCGTCCGTACTTACCCTGGGCTTGTTGGCAATCCTCGCTCCGCTGCGTCGATTGAGCCGTCCGCGGAGGAGCATGCGTGATCGTAAGGACAAACTCCGGGGTGGTCGCTGACGATGCGTCTGGAAGTACCGACACGGACGCGCGGCGACGCCGACCGTGAGGTTGGTCGGCGATGGCACAGTGCAAAAAACATCTCGCGACGCGAGAAGCCGTGTTGCCGTCCGAACCGGCATGGTAGGATTTGGAACATGGGTGGTGTGTTCCACAGCTACCGTGTCGATGAGCACCAACGTTGTGGTTCACGTCTGCGCTTCGTGACGGATGATGGAAGTTCCCACCGTACGCGCAAACTGAGCGACACTCGGGGCTTGCTGGGAGTGGCGTTGGAGAGGACGACGAAGACGAGAACGATCCACCTGCTCAAATTAGAGCAGCACGCTCGACTGGCAGTACGCTCAACGGATCACCAGCGGATGGCAAGCGCGTGGACACTCTCTTCGATCAGGTAGTTCAGCGAAGCGGGCTGTCGCCGGTATTCGCAAAGGGCACGATCCAACGAGCATTTGCGCGTATCGGCATCGACCCCGTCAAGATGAAGCGAGACGACGTGGAACGAGCGTTGCCTTCTCTTCAAGCTGCGCTCGCCGTGTTTCTTCCTCCGCAAGAGCTGCAAAAACGCATGCAGGACATCGGCCGACTCGCGCGTTGATCCGATGAAAAGTGTCGCGGTTCGGAGCGACTGATCATGCACGACGTTCGAATGCGTGGGTTCAGCAGTCGGAGCAGTGTCGCGGTCGCAAAAACAATCCTGGAGAGGCGAATCGAAGCGCTCGACAGTGAGCCGATCAGCGTTGTCGATGCAGCAGATCGAGTGCTCGCCGAGGACGTGACGGCTGTCGTGAGCGTGCCGCATTTTCGGCGCTCGATGATGGATGGTTGGGCGGTCGTGGCCGATGCGACTTCGATCGCGCCCGTGATGCTCGATGTGGTGGGTGACTCGAGGCCAGGGCGTCCGTACGTCGGTGCAGTTGCAGGAAAACAAGCCGTGCGTATCACGACGGGAGCAGCGGTTCCCGAAGGCGCGGACGCAGTGATCATGGCCGAGCGTGGCGCGGAAATCGTGAGCGAAGAACGCACGCTGTTGCAGATCGATCACGCGGCTGCATCGGGCAAACACGTGGGCGAAATCGGCGAAGATGTTTCGGCCGGGGCGATCGTAGCGACACGCGGACGTCGTTTGAGGCCACAAGATCTCGGCTTGATCGCCAGCGTGGGAATCGGTGTCGTGCACGTCGTGCGAAGACCTCGCGTGCGCATCGTCATCACGGGCGACGAGCTTCTGCCACCAGGGAGCATGCCGACCGGAGCGAACATCGTCGATGCCAACAGCATCGTGCTCGCGGCACTCGCAAACCGAGACGGCGCCATCGTGAGCAGCATCGTGCGCGCCCCCGATCGTTACGAACTCGTACGAGATGCGATCGCATCCAGCACCGAAGACGTGGTGCTCGTGTCTGGTGGATCGTCCGTTGGGCCCGAGGATCACGCGCCGCTTGCGCTGGCCGAGATCGGTGAAGTCGTCGTGCATGGAGTCGCGATGCGCCCATCCAGCCCGGCGGGGTTTGGGTTTGTCCAGGCAACATCACGCGATCGTCCGGTCTTCTTGCTGCCCGGCAATCCCGTCGCTTGTTTGTGCGCGTATGAATTCTTTGCAGGTCCAACGATTCGCTCACTCGGTGGAAGATCTCGCGCGTGGCCGCATCGTCGATCCACAGGGCGCCTCACGTCGAAGATCGCCTCCGAGCTTGGCCGCGTCGACTATGTACGTGTCACGTGTAGTGATGACCGCGTTACGCCGATCGCGACGACCGGAGCATCGATTCTTTCATCGACGACGCGTGCAGATGGCGCCGTGATCGTCCCTGCCGAGAGCGCGGGACTCGACGAAGACACGGTCGTCGAAGTGCTCTTGTACGACTGATGCCGAAGGGTTTGTCTTGAAACACATCGCCGCGATCGTGCTGTGTGGAGGGCAAAGCAAACGCATGGGTCAGCCCAAGGCGTGGCTTCCCTTTGGCGATGAAGTGCTCTTGCAACGAGTCGTTCGACGTCTGTCCGCAGTTGCCTCTCCGATCGTCGTGGTGAGTGCGGCAGGACAAACGCTGCCAGGTTTGCCCAGGGACGTGATCATCACTCGAGACGCGGCGGAGAACCGAGGTCCTCTCCAAGGTATCGTCGCGGGATTCGCGGCGCTTGGAGATGTTGCCGAGACAGCGTTTGTCTCGTCCACCGATGCGCCGTTCATCGAGCCTGCGCTCGTGCGGCTGCTCCAGGAGGTTCGTGGGACCTCAAACGATATCGTCGTTCCCCACGCGTTCGGGTTTGCTCACCCGCTTGCTGCGCTCTACGGTTCGAGCGTGTTGTCGGAAGCCGCGCGGATGCTGTCGGAAGGCAACCTGCGTTTGATGGACTTGCTCGGCCGAGTGCGAACGCTCGTCGTGACTGAAGACGAGCTGCGTCGCACGCCCTCGCTGATCGCCGCGGATCCACGACTGCTTTGCTTGTCGAACCTCAACACACCTGCGGATTACCTCGCCGCGCTCGCGGAAGTACGCGGTTAGCGAGATCCGTCCTTGAGCTTGGGCCTTCTCTTGGCCACCCTACGCGCGATGTCGACGGAGCCTGAGGAACCCGCAGCCGAAACGGAAGCGTCCGAGCCACAAGAAGGCGGGGCTTTGGAACCCTTACGGTGGCGTAAGAATCTGCTTCTGTTTGTCCTGACCATCCTGTCGACTCTGGTCACGTTCGCGCTAACGAGTGGCCTGGTGCCGGCGGACGCGCCGTTGTGGGAACAGATTCGCGCGGGCCTAGGCGCTTGGACGTACACCGTGCCGCTGATGGCCATTCTGCTCACGCACGAGTTCGGTCATTACTTCGCGGCGCGGATGCATCGAGTCCCCGCATCGCTGCCGTTTTTCATTCCACTTCCGCTGCTCAGTCCGTTCGGCACGATGGGAGCCGTGATTGGAATGAGCGGGCGGATCAAAAGTCGTAATGCACTGCTCGACATTGGGGCAGCGGGGCCGCTGGCGGGGCTCATTGTCGCGATTCCGGTGGTTATTTATGGATTGATGCATTCCCCGGTTCAGCCGATTCCGGAAGACGGTGCGCAAGAAGGGCAATCGCTATTGTATGCGCTGCTCAAATACATCGCGCTCGGACCGATTCCCGAAGGCCACGATGTTTTTATAAATGGTCCAGCATTTGCCGGTTGGGTGGGGCTTTTCGTCACGATGCTCAATTTGATCCCGGTCGGACAGCTCGATGGTGGACACATTGCGTATGCGTTATTTGGCGAAAAACAGAATCGATATGCGCGATACGTGCATTGGTCGATGTTGGGTATGTTTTTGCTGAATCTCGTGCGTTTCTTGCCGCCGGCGTTGAAGACGAACGGGAGCGTTGCCGATGCCGTCGGCAATTCGATGGCGTGGCTCGTGTGGTTTGTCCTGGTGTATGGGCTCGGACGTCTTGCCGGTCCTGACCATCCGCCGACCGAGCCTGGCGAACTTTCGCCGGGGCGCCGAGCGATCGCGATCGTGTCGCTCGTGGTCTTCGTGTTGCTGTTCATGCCGACCCCGTGGTCCAAGTATTAACCTCGGTCACCTACCCTTCTGCGAAGGCCGGCACGGGGTTTGGCCACGCGACGAACGCGTCCTGCTGATGACCCGCGATCGCTCGAAGCGTCGGGAACGCACAGCCTAGACCACACGTCGAAAGGGTCTTCACCGAGTTCGCGGAGCAAAGCGTCGAGAGCAGCGTCTTCGTCGTCCATCGACGCGATCTCAGAACGCGACTCGGTCCACGAATGGATCGGCACTGGGAGTTGCTCGTGCTTTCGAGCGAACGCAGGCCGGCGAAATCCAAGCGATAAGAAGCGCATGAATGCCTCGAAGGTAAGAGTGACGGAAGAGAAACGAAGTACGCAGTAGAAGATGCCGCAGCTTCGTTTTCCGCTCGCTTGAAAAGACGAAACCAAGGAGCGTTTGCAGGCGGTTTGTCTTGGACGTGTAGAACTTTCGCACGTCGACAATTCGCGTTTCGAAACAGGCGTGTGCTACGTAGGCCCGCCCCCGGAGGATCAAAATGGGACTTTCCGATGCACTCACGGCCCCAGAGAAAAAAGCCATGGTGATTTCCGACTGCGTGAAGATGATCGACGAAGAAGTCGCTTCGAAAGGTGGTCTCACGGCGATACCGCTGAAGGCGGGATTCAGCGCCGTCAAAGGCATCAAGCCGGGGTTCATCACCGACGTGGTCGAGAAGCTTCTGCCCGAGTTCGCCGCGAAGGTGGACCCGATCTGGTCTGAAGGCGTGAAGACGGGCAATCCTGGGAAGTTCTTCCAGGACAACTCGGCGCGCGTAGCCGATGCGCTCTTGTCGGTGACGGACGAGAAAGCGAAGCGCGCGAAGAGTGGCCTCGTGCAGTCGACGTACGGCTCACTGCGAGGCTCGGCGAAGAAGCACGTCGAAGCCGCAGTGCCGCGGCTGTCGAAGCTGATCGAGAAGCACTCGAAGTGAAACGTTAGCTGGCGGCTTTCACCGCCGGCTCTCGCGGCATATCCGGCTCGACGAAGCACCACCGCACATCGGGCCGGCGCTTGCGCAGATCCGCTTCGAATTCATTGATTGCTACACAAACTTCCTGCGCCGTCGTGGTGTCGTTGAAGCTGACTTTCGCAGCCACGAGCACCTCGCCCGGGCCTTGTTGCACCGTGATGATGTGCAACAGGCGATCGAGTTTCGGATGCGCGGTGACGGCATCGCGTACGGCCACCTCGACGGCTGGATCTGCGGACTCACCAAGCAGCAGTGACTTGACCTCGGTCGCGAGGAAAATGGCCACAGCGACGAGCACGACGCCGATGGCGATCGAACCGATGGCGTCCCATTTCGGATCGCCCGTGAGATAGGCGCAAGTCAGCGCAGCGAAAGCAAGGACGAGGCCGAGCGAAGCGGCTGCGTTTTCACCAAAAACGACGATGAGATCGCTGTCCTTGGTGTCCTTGAGGTACTTGAAGAAGGGGGTTTGTCCGCGGCGACGATTCATCTCGCGGATGTTCGAGAGGGTGGCGCCACCTTCGATCAGCAGCGAAAAACCCAGGATTCCCAGGCCCAAGTGAACCTTTTCGATCGGCTCTGGGTGCCCGAGCTTGTGAAAGCCTTCGTAGATCGAAAACACGCCGCCACCGGTAAAGAGCAGCAGCGCGACGAGGAACGACCAGAAGTACAAGGCGCGGCCGTATCCGAGCGGATGTGACGGATCAGGCGCTTGGCGTGCGCGATGGACGCCGAGCAGCAGCAAGAGCTGATTGGCGCAATCAGCCGTGGAATGCAGCGTTTCGGCGAGCAATGCTCCCGAGCCGGTCATGAAGGCGACGATGCCTTTGCCGACTGCAATCGCGAGATTCGCGACGAGCGACTGGACGATGTGGGATGTCGAGTGTTCTTCGGAAGACGACACGGCGCCCTTCTATCACGCTTGGGCGTCAGAAGGATCTGCGGGTCAAATGTCGGGGAGATAGTTCGATGTCGGGGGTATGAGGGCCCGTCTGCGAGCCCCCATCGGAGATCAGCCAAGCTCGCCGAAGGAGCGGCGGAACAGGTCTTCAATCGCCTGCTTGCCGTCTTCGGTGAGGTTCTGCGTGCCGATGCCTGCGAACGATTCGCTAGAGATGATCGGCATCGCGGCGATTTCCCACGCCTTGCCGCTCCAACGGAACCACGTGCGCTTCGACTGATCGAAGACGTAGAGCGGCTTCTTCCAGAGCCGAGCCAGCTCCGCGCCCCAGCCCGTGCCACCACGGACCGTGCCGTCGTCCTGGATCTGACCAATCACGAACACCTCGCGGGCCGCGTTGATCTGATACCAAATCGTCTGGAGCACGTTGCGCACCAGCGGGATCTCGCTGAGCACGCGGCCAAGACGCTTGGAGACGTACACGAGGCTGAAGTCACCTCGGACCAACTCCTGCTCGCTCAGGATCACCACACCACGTTGACGCTCGCGCAACGTGTGACCCTCGAACGAGTAGTTGAACTCGGACAAACCCCAGCGCTCCGCGCACGAACCGAAGGCAGCTTCGGCCCCCTTTGCACCACCCGAGTGCAAACGGAAACGCTTTCCATCACGACGACGCTCGGACGACGGGAGCAAGTCCTGGTCGATGATGCGCATCGTGTGCGTCTCGAGACGCAACGTGATCTCGGCCAACTCTTTGCTGTCGTGATCCTTGAGCAAGCGCAGACGGACGTTGTCTTTTTCAGACTCGAGGTAAACGACCACGCTGAGTTTGTCGAAGAACTTGCCGACCGGTTCCGGTGCGGATCCAGGCGCAACCTGCGCTGCTTTCGTCGTCGTCGACAGCCACACTTCGGCCGAGTGCTCACGCGCGAGCGTCAACAACGTCTCCATCATCTCGTCGGTCGCATGCGCGAAATCGAAGCCGTCGATGACGATCACGTCCGGCACGAAGTGCGCGGTGTCGCGAGCGAAATTAACGGTGTCGACCAGCTTCTTCACCGTTGAAGAAGCCGGCTGGCCAAGCAGCGAGAAGATCAATCGATGTCGTTCGACATCGAGCCGCACGGTCTCGGGCTCGGCAAGCTTGGTGTACTGCGCGAGGTCGTGGAAGAGTTCGTCGTAGTACGCGCGGACGTGATCGACCGCATTCTCGGTGGAGATGTGGAGCACGCGGTGATCGCGAAGCAAATCGTCGAGGGCGATCTGCACGAGCAGGGCGGTTTTTCCAACGCCCGCGCGGGACAGAACGACGCCCACGTTGCCGCGGCCCAAGCCGCCATGGATCGACTTCTCGAAGACCCGCATCGGGCTCCGTTCGTTGACTTCTTTGCGGTACATCGGGGCCTCCCTCACTTCGCCTTCTTGGCCAGCTCTTCCTTGTGTTTCTTGATGAGCTCCTCGGAGATCGCACCGGGGACCGGGGAGTACCGGGAGAACTCCATCGTAAACTCTGCTTTGCCTTGTGTCGCTGAGCGAAGCACGGTCGAGAAGCCAAACATTTCGGCGAGCGGAACCTCAGCCTCAGCGCGGCAGAACCCTTCGGATTCCGTCGTACCGATGATGATGCCGCGACGCTGCATGAGCACGCCAACCACGCCACCCTGGAATTCCGACGGCCCTTCGACCGCGACCTTCATGAGCGGCTCGAGGATCTGCGGACCCGCCTTCGGATACGCCTCGCGCCAAGCGCCACGAGCGGCTTCCTGGAAGGCGATGTCGGACGAGTCGACAGCGTGAGCGGCACCGTCGTTGATCACGACTTTGACGCCTGTCACGGGTGAGTGAATGACCATGCCCTTGGGGAGCATGGACGCGAAGCCCTTCTCGCAGGACGAGATGAATTCGCGGGGAATCGAACCGCCCGAAACGTCATCGACGAACTCGAAGGGCACGTCAGCCGGTTCGAGATAACCAGAAACCTTACCGTATTGACCCGAGCCGCCGGTCTGCTTCTTGTGCGTGTAGCTGAAGTCGACCTTGCGCGTGATGGTCTCACGGTACGCAACGCGCGGCGGACTGGTCAATACCTCGGCCGCGTATTCACGCTTCATGCGCTCGATGTAAACCTCGAGATGAAGCTCGCCCATGCCGTGGATGATGGTCTCGTTGGTCTCGGCATCGCTGGAGACGCGGAACGTCGGATCTTCCTTGGTAAAGCGCTTGAGCGCCTTGGCCATGTTGATCTGCGCCTTGTTGTCCTTCGGCGACACGGTCAACGCGATGACCGGCTCGGGCACGTGCATGCTGGTCATGGCCACGCTGAGCACGCCATCGGTGAACGTATCGCCCGAGTTGCAATCGACGCCGAACATCGCGCAGATATCACCCGCCTCGGCATTGTCGATGTCTTCCATCTCGTCCGAGTGCATACGAACCAAACGGCCAACCTTGTGGCGTTTGCCCGTGCGAGTGTTCGTGATTTCGCGACCCTTCGCGATCGTGCCTTGGTAGATGCGCAGGTACGAAAGCTGTCCGAAACGACCGTCTTCGAGCTTGAATGCAAGCATGACGAGCGGTTTGCTCGCGTCGCTTTCGAGCGCGACTTTCACTTCGTCCTTGTCGAGATCGACGGCGTGGTTCGTGACGTCCGTGGGGCACGGCAGGAACTTGGTGACGCCATCGAGCAGAAGCTGCACGGCTTTGTTCTTGTAGGCCGAGCCCATCATCACGGGCACGATCTGCAAGTTGATCGTCGCCGAGCGGACGGCTTTGACCACCAGCTCTTCGGTGACTTTTTCCTCGAGCATCGCCTCGGTCAGCTCGTCGGAGAACATGCTGAGCGCATCGAGCATTTCCTCGCGGCACTTGGTCGCTTCCGCCTGCATATCGGCGGGAACGTCGCCCTCGAGGATCTTCTCGCCGTTGGCGCCTTCGAAGCGAAACGCCCTCATTGTGATGAGATCGACGACGCCCTCGAACTTGTCCTCGAGTCCGATCGGGAGCTGCAAGAGCACGGGGTTCAGGTTGAGTTTTTCGCGAAGCTGATCACGAGCGCGCAAGGGGTTCGCACCCGCGCGATCGCACTTGTTCGCGAACGCGATACGGGGAACGCCGTAACGACGCATCTGACGATCGACGGTGAGCGACTGGGACTGCACGCCGGCAACGGAGCAAAGCACGAGGATCGCGCCGTCGAGCACGCGCAAGGAGCGTTCGACTTCGATGGTGAAGTCGACGTGTCCGGGCGTGTCGATGATGTTGACGCGGAATTGACCCCACGTGCAGAACGTCGCTGCGGATTGGATGGTGATGCCACGCTCGCGTTCGAGGTCCATCGAGTCCATCTTCGCGCCGACGCCGTCTTTGCCTTTCACGTCGTGAATGGCGTGGATTCGCTTCGTGTAGAACAGCACGCGCTCGGTCAACGTGGTCTTGCCCGAGTCGATGTGCGCGCTAATTCCTATGTTTCTGAGCTTGGACAGATCGCTGATCACGAGATGGAACTCCTGCCGCTCCGACCGCCGAATGGGCGATCGCGGCGTTCGACAAAACGCCGCGCCCTATACTCGGCGGGGGCGCTTTATGCCACTAGAAAAGTAAAAGTGACCTGGGTTGACACTGAACCGACACGTCGTTGAGCCCGAGTCGGGAAGATCGGCCGGATGACCGCAACCGTCAGGATCACCGCTGCTGGATGCGGCTCAGTCCTACTGTGTCGTCCCACTCGTCGCCATAACCTTCGAAGTGGATCCGGTATCTTTCTTGGCCGACGATGCCGACGATGACGGCGGGGTACATGGTGCCGTGCCACTCGACACGCACTTTGTCGCCGATTTTGTACTGATTCGTCTGCGCCGCCTGCAGCGCTTTGGCTCGAACCTTGGGCGGAGGCTCGGGGTGCGGGACGTTGCCTTCTGCGAATCCCTTGATGCGCGTACCAGGGACAACCTCGTCCCACACCGGATCGTAGCCCTCGTAGTGGACCTTGATCTTGGTGGGCCCGTTCGTTTCGAGGATGACGGCGGGATAGACGTTCTTCTCCCACTCGACGAGGACTTTGTCGCCAACTTCGTAACGACGTTTGCACGCGAGCGGCGACGAGGCGAACGCGAGCGCGAGCGCGAGCAGTGAAACGAAGAGCGATGACGCCAGACGCATGAGCCGACCTCGAACGAGTGCGTTGATAGTGCGGAGGTGCGAGGGGGGCAAGTTCGCGGGAGATTGTTGGTGGTCAAAGCATCGTGGAGGTTTGTCTGGGATGCGATGCTTGGAGGTCAAACAAAATTCTAGGCGCTCTCAGCTTGGCTCCAGCAGCGCTTTACCGAGACGAGCACAACGACTCGAGCGTGTCGAAGAATCGCTCGGCGTGTGGGGCGACAGAGCGAATCTTGGTCGGATCCATCTGACCGATGAGCTCAAAGCCATGTGACTTGATGTAGGCGCCTTTGGTGGTGCTCTTCGATGCGCGCCTGAGCGCACTTTCCAAGTCGCTCTTGGGAATGAACTCGATGTCGGGACGATCCGGCAAACCGCTTGGCAGAAAGTCCTTGCCATAAAACCGAGCGAGCGCCTGTTTGTCCGCCAAAAACCAAGCTTCCATGGCCTGGACCATGAAGAACAACCGACCTTCCTGTGCGCCTGACGGCTTGGGCCAATTCGGCACATGATCCCAAAGACTGTGCTCGTCGGAGACCGGGCCTTCGCTGTCCACGAGCAGCAAAGACAAGGTATCCGGATGCGAGCGAAGCGCATTCTGCCAATCTCGAAAGGCGCGATCGCGACCGCCGCAGGGGATGACTTTTGGTTTGGAACGACCAACCAATAGCTTGTCGAAAAATTTGGCAAAGCCGTGCCGAATGGCAGTTTGTTCATCGCGCGAAAGGCCACCACCTTCGACGAAAACCCAAACGGGCAACGACTTCGTTCGCCCTACCACCGCGCGCCTCCGATCATGCCGCGCGACCACAACTGGCCAAGCGAATACTCTTTCAGCCATTCCGATAGTTGCAGGCGATCCAACCGACGCATCGTGGTGGACCCACCCGGCCGCTCGCATACGATGATGTCCTCGGGCGAATCTCGAAATGCATCGACGAGCGCCTCGGAGTGCGTCGTAATGACGAGTTGCATGCGTTCGGAGGCACTTTTCAAGATACGCGCCAGCGAATGCATCAAATCCGGATGCAATCCAAGCTCGGGCTCTTCGATACACACCAGCGGCGGCGGTTTGGGATCGAGCAAAATGGCCAGGAGCGCAAGCCATCGAATGGTGCCATCCGACAAACGCGTCGCAGGGATGGTCCAATGCTCTTCTTCGAGGAAAATCTGAGCCGTACCGCCTTCGACCTGCACCGAAAAATCGGTAATCCCGTCGAAAATCTCTTTGAGCCCCTCGATGAGCGCTTTCTTGGTGGGCACGTCCCTGCGGAATTTGTTCAGAATGAGCCCCAAGTTCTCGGTGCTCTCCATCAGATGATCCGTGGGGAGATCGGCCGGCTGCGGTCTGCGCGCTGCCGACCTACGCCCAAAGGTGAATTCTCGATAGATGCGAATTGATTCGTAAAAACCACCCAGCGTGTCGAGTTCGGGATAATCGGGACCTTTGATTTGCGAAAGAATTGACTGGTCCTGCTTGCGATGAGGGAGTTTCGCCAAGTTTCCATGTAGATTCAGCATGGATTCACCATCATCGCGAAAATAAACGTACGGCTCTTGCTTCTCTATGGGAGGGAAGTCTTCGATTGTTTCAAGTATTGATAATTGGTCCGTAAACTCAGACCGAAAGAATTTGACTTCGTGCCGGAGATCTTGCTCTCCGCACCTCGGCAAATGAAATTTCGCAACGATTTTAGCTCCCGCCGAAGGATCGCCTTGCCATATCCACGACGAACCCCCCGCCCTCAATGCCCGCGCCAAGTCTTTCGGCATCGACGCAAGCAATGCAATCGCTTCAATGAAATTCGATTTACCCGAGCCATTCGGGCCAATGAGCACGTTGAGCGGGCGCAATTCCACGACGTCCGCTTCCGGGCCGAACGAAAGCAGCCGCTCGAGCTTGAGACTTCGTAGGAACATGCAACAGGCATTTGCACCACTGCACCGCGCCGTCAAGAGGCCTCGAGCCATCGGCCCGCCCCTTTTATACAACCCCTGCAAACCTAGCCGTTGGAGCTGCCTCCCATGCCGCAATTCATCCGTTGGTTCCGCGATTTGTGCATCGATGACGTCCCGACAGTCGGGGGAAAAAACGCGTCACTCGGCGAGATGGTCCGCGAGCTCGGCGCGCAAGGCGTGCGCGTATACGTTTTTGGCTATTGATCTTCGTTCAATGTTAGTTTCCTTTACTGCGCCGGCAACACCATGAACGCATAATGCGTCGTGGGGAAAATATCACCCTTCTTCGTATACGTGCCTTGAACTCGCAAAACGAACGGGCCACGCGGTTTGTTTGACGGCAATCCAATGACCCACGTCGTCACGACGTCACTCGCGCCGAGATCCGCTGTTTCTCCCCCACCCGGCAATTCCGTTTCATAAATCGTGTCGAGTTCCTTGCCATCCGGCTCCATCGCCTCGAATTGGAGCGCCCAGTTGTTCTCTTCCCCTTTTTGATATACTTGACCGGTAGAGACAACGATCGTCGTCGGAACGCTCGCTTTGGGGAGCACGATCTGGAAACGACACGGCGTCGTGGTTTCGTCGTGAACCCATCTGTAGCGCTTTTTGGCCTCCGCATCGCAGATCAGGGGCGTAGATACGTACATGGCCGGGATTTCCTTGGGAAACCCTGGAGTCGCCCCGACGGGAAGAGGCTTATTGGCCGTTAGCCACGCCCCATAAAGCGTATCGCGCCGGGCGATGGCCGCAGTGACACGATCGTCGGCCCATCCGGTATACGCGGCGAGATTGATCAATTCATCATTGAGCTTGTCGCTGGGTGATCCGCTTTTTACGCTCAAGCTTTTACACAGTTCCGCGTACGCTTTGTCCACCGTTTGGAATTTCGGAGCAATCGCCTTACTCAATGAATCGGCCGTTATGCCACGACATTCGAAGGTGCCTTTTCCGCTGCTCACGACTACGGGCAACGTTCCTTTCGACTTCATAGCCGCGAGAGGGCTCTTGACGGTTTTCGACGAACATGCAGTCCAGCGAAATCCCAACACCCCCGTTTGATAACATTCCCCGGGCAGTTCCGTCTCGGTCCTGAACGTGATATTGGTACCCGCATCCAATGGTACACCGGGCAATGCAAACGTGACGTTCGACGCATGATAAAGGACCCGGGCCACTTCGAGCTTCCCAATGTTCGCGGTCAACAGTTCCTTTTCAGTGCCCGACATTCTACACAAAATAGTCGCGCTATTCTTCGCTTCGATAAGTGAGCCGGAATTGTCGAAGAGAGCGTCCATGTCATACGCAATGGGCAATCGAGTCTGCTTACCTGCAAAGCGTACGTCGAAGAATGCATTCGTTCCCGAGGTGCCCATCCAATTGGGCGCTTTGGCCAGGTGCTCGGATAACGACGAGACTTTCGCGGGCGCCGCAGACCACGTAAATGGCACCTTGCAGGCCGGAATATCAACCGCCGCGTCACCCGGCTCATTGCCCCAACAACTGCAACAACCTCCCGTCGTTGCCGAAATACACGAGGCCAACAAAAGCAAACGAGCAATCCGCGGCGCAATTTCTTGGCGGGCACGCGATTGTTTGAACGAGGCGATCGAGGAACCGAGCATGCGACATCATCCACGTACTTCCGCGACTTTTCAACTGTTACTTTGCCCGGCCCGCCCCTTGCGTACCACCCCTGCAAACCTAGCCGTTGGAGCTGCCTCCCATGCCGC
>CAZETM010000110.1:0-18586 GCA_964514885.1 uncultured Polyangium sp.
TCGAGCACCAAAGTGGCGGCACGATCGCGTTTCAGCCCGGCACCGCCGCAAAGTCTTTGTGGGGCAGTCCGGAAAGCCTCACACCGCTCATTGACTTGCCCGAGCCGAAGCTCGTAACCGAAACGGAGCGGCTTTCCTATGAACGTTTCGCGGAAGGGTATCAGCGTAATTGGTCGACGTTCATCGATCCGGCAATGTTACGTGTCGCTTTCGAGCCTGGTAAAGGCGACGAAAAGTCCGCTATGGTTGCTGATTTGCGCATTCTACCGTTGATCGACGCATCTGAGTATCGAGATATTGCCGAGATCGTAGGATCCGCAGCAATGAAAGTCGGCGATCCGGGGCTGGGAGTGCGGGCGGTGCTTGGAATCGGGCAGGAAGCGCGCATTCGTAAAGAGATTGGTGGGTTTTCGCGCCGCATCGTGGGGCGAGATTTCAGCTTTGATTGGCTCGGGGATTGGGCCATGATCGGGGCAGCGGATCGCAATTCATTGGCAGTCGCACTGGCGAAATTCGGTGACTTGCCGCAACGACCACTTACCGAAGCAGAAAGCGAAGACCGCGTGCGGGTCGACGAAATCGCCGAGCTATCCAAACTTCCGCTCTATGCAGCCATTGGTGTCAAAAGCACCGCCGGGGCCGCGCTTGCGCTCGCGGCGGTGCGCAAAATGGCCGAAGACGTTTTTCCTGACGGGATTACGTGGCAAAAATATGCGGAACATCGCGGCATTGGCATTGTGCACGTCGTTTTTCGCGAGCCTGAAGAAAGGAGCGCGCAGCAAATCGAATTGTTTTATTCGCTTACGGGCGGAGCATTCATGATTTCGCTCAAGGAAGATTTGCTCCGCAAGCTTCTCGATGAGCATCTCGATGGCAAAAGCCCTGTCTCTGGCGCAGTGGGTAAACCTGGTAAACCCGGCGATCCGCAATTCGTGCTCGATCTAGCAGGTGCGTCTCGTGGGCCGATTTGGACGGCGCTTTCGTGGTTGCTCGAATCCGAAGCGCTCGAAGTGTCGGAACGAGGACGGGACACGGCAGGCGTACTTTTGCGAGGCGCCCCGGAGCAAGCAAACAATCCCGAGGTTATGAGTGCGCTTGGGTTGGCCTATTTCGGGGCCATTCCAGTTCCGCCCGACGGTGGCTTTTACGCGCTCAGCCCGCAAGGCGTTCGTGATCCCGTTCGAGGCACCGAGTATGCACCGATATGGCCAGCCGTGCCGGTGCCAGGATCACCGGTGGATCGGCTCTTGAGCAATGTCGCGCGATTCCGCAGCGAATTGTCATTCGATAACGAAGGGCGCACGCGTCAGGGAGCGGCAATGCAAAGTCTGCATGTGCGTATGACGCTTGGATTGCGGGGCGAGTAAAGACAGGGCGGGGCGAGATCAGTCTTGAATCGCGAGCTGCACGACGTCGTTTACGATGTGCGGCCCAATGCCATTGAGCATGTTTTCGTAGCCTGGCCAGATCACGGCACCTTCAGTCGTGACCGCAATGCCGTCGGGACCGAAGAACGAAGGCAAACCGTGGTTCGTGAGCAAGACGATGACGAGATCTCGCGACGGATCCGGATCCACCGTAATGAACGTGCCCGCACCGCCAATCTTCGATACCGCATGAGGCGATGAATGCTGTCCGGTGACCACGTGCGCTCCTTCTTCCAGATCGCTCAGCTCCCAGCCATAGCCTTTGTTGGCGAAGAGCAAATCATCGAGCCAGCTCGAGGTTGCGCCTGAAATGCCGAGCGGCGCACCCGTGTCGGTGATCGATTGGATGACCATCGAGGCATTGATGAGGCCTGCCGGAGTGACCGGGTCGATGGTGCAGGAAGCCATCTGCGGCAAGCAGAAGCCGGCGTTATTTCTGCTGAGGATCCGCGTGCCTCGATTGAGGAAATATTGGCCGAGTAATGCCATGTCCCAAGCTGTCGAGAATGCACCGTCGCAGCCAGTTACCGAGTGCGTGTGCTCCTCGATCCAGAAGTCTTGATCGTCGGCGACTTCGCCGCGCATATAACGATGCGCTGAAGCGTGCTCGCGAAGATCCGAATACCCCGTTCCGACAAATCGCTGCCCCTTCTGAGGCATGTTCAATTGCGGACGCCACGTCGTGTCGTGCATACCGAGGGGCTCGGTAATGCGATTGCGCACGACGACATCGAGCGGCTCGCCTGCAGCCGCTTCTACGACTCGGCCGAGCAGACGATAACCGATGTCGCTATAAAGCGCGAAACTTTGCGGCGGCGCGACGAGACTTTGCGCGATTATCGTGGCCCAGGGATTTTGATCGCCCACGAGAAATGTATCCGAATCAATCCCGTGCCCGGAGGTGAAACGAACGAGGTCCCCGACAGTCACGTCTGCCTTGTCGGGCGACGCGAATTCGGGAATGTAATTGGATACGGGAGCCGAAAGATCAAGCTGACCTGTCGATTGTAGATCGAGCGCGGCGAGGGACGTCAAAATCTTCGTCATCGACTGGAGATCGAAAATGCCCTCAATCGGCATGGCCGGATTCGTGGCCGCATTGCCCTCGAAGTTGCCGTCACGTTTTCCGAATGCCCGATGCAATACGACCTTGCCGTGTCTGGCGACGAGAAGCACCGCCCCATCCATGACCCCGCCTTGCACCATCGATTGCACGTGCGCCGCCGCTTGCTCGAGCTGCGCGGAATCCATCTGCACTTGTTCTGGCGCTGCCGCATATTCCAATTGATATGGCGATTGCTCGCTAGAAATCACCGGCGTGGCAACTGCCGACGCCGAAATGGCCAAGATCGAAACGAAAAGCGATGTCGCGGTAATGGTTCTCATGAGGGCACTCCGTGGCTCGGTTGATGTGGGTGTACGTCTTTTTCAAAACTATGGCATGTGTGCAAGGCACGCGATCGACGTTAGATCGATCGCATAGCGATGCAGTTAGTCACATTTTGTCACTGGTGTGAACAAGAAAGCGACGGCGCTGCGCACGATTTTGCGACACACTCGCGTCGCTTCATGAGCGACTTTTGTGCCAACGCTTGCTAGCGTCTGTTCCTGTAGACCGTGTTACGGATATGTGGCGTAACCGGTGGAGGACTGACGCTATTGGTGCAAACGAGGCGCAACTTATTCAAAAAAATTGCGACTCGATGGCGATCACGTCTCTCGAGCGGGCGGACGCGCATCTTTCCCGGACACAGCGCCGCTATGCCTCAGCGCGTCAACGCGTCAACTGCGCCCCTCGACTCTTGCCGCGCTGCATTCGCTCGGCCAGGCGCCACGCAATGCGCGTGGCCATGGACATGACAGGCACCTGCGTGTTGACTCCGACGCTCGTGGGCAATACGGAGCCGTCGGCTACGTACAGGCCGGGCAGGTCGTAGGTCTCACCATTTTGATCGACGATGCCGCGACGTGGGTCGTTCGACATGCGCGCGCTGCCGAGCGGGTGAAAAGCCATGCATTCAATGCGTCGAGGATCGATTGAGCTTCGTTCGAGCGCTCGGGCATCGTCTACGGATCGAATGGGGGGCGCGCCCATGACCGACAGGAATACTTCGCGCGCTCCGCCGGCGAAAGCAATTTCAGAGAGAATCGTCATTGAACGACGCAGCCGAGCCAGATCCCGCGGGGCCATTTCGTACGTAATGATGGGTTCTCGCCCGAGACCCGCGCGTACTCGCCCGCCGCCTTCGTCGTGGACCATGGCGCCCATCGTCGCAATGTGTGACATTTTTCGCGCCATACTGCGCATTTTCGGCCCGCTGCCCGGCAAGCCTCCGGCCAGCATGTTCACCGGACCATAGACACCGACGAGCTTGATGCCCTCGGCATGATAATGATCCGAATACACGCTTTGCATTGCCCCGTCCCAGCCATTGATTTCGTCATCGAAGAGGGCCATGCAACGAACGCCTGGGTGCAGCGTGATTTTTTCGCCAAGCATTCCACTTCGCCGTCCCACGCGGCTAGCATCGAGCAAAAGCGGCGTATGAATCGTTCCGCAAGCCGAAACGACGGCGCGGGCACGGATCGTAAATGGAATCCGCTTTCCATTGGCTCCTCGAATGCTTCCACGCACGCCCGCGGCGCGACCATGTTCTGCAATGACGTTCGTCACCAGCGCATCCGCAATCACGCGCGCTCCATGCGCCAAAGCGCTAGGCAGATACGAAACGTCGACGGATTTTTTAGCGCCTATGGGACAAGCGAAATTGCACCTTGCATTGCCTTCGCAGTCATTACCCGTATTTCTCTTGAGCGAATGCATCGAAATGCCAAGACGCTCGGCTCCTTCGACGAACTTCACCGTGGACTTGGAACGCATGTCGGCCGGCACTTCGCTTACCGAAATTCGTCGTTCGACATCTTCGTAGGCCGATTCGAGAGCCCGTTCGGACAATTCGTGCAAACCCAATTCATGCACCCACGTATGATGCACGTCGCTCGGAATGCGAAAACAAACGCCTCCGGTGGCCAATGACGAGCCTCCCACGGCGCGTCCCATAGCGAGCGAAATCATCGGGGTTTGCCCAATGCCGAATGCGACGGCCATTCCCGCATCGCGCCAAATCTTCTGCACCGATTCACTCGGGCGAAAACGCTGATACTCTTCGGGCGGGTAATACGGCCCTTCTTCGAGCACGATGACGCGTTGTCCGGCTTCGGCCAAATGCGTGCTGACGACAGCACCGCCCGACCCTGATCCAATGACGACCACGTCGCAATCTTCTTCGAAAACGCTCGTAATGTCGCGCCCTTCGACAATGGTTTTTCCTGACGGAATTCCCTTCATGTCGAAACTCCTCCGCCAATCACGGGCAACTTGCGCCGCGCCGTCATCGTCGGCCTGTCGAACCCGGTCGTACCAAGCTCGGGGTTTTCTTCAAATATCGCGATCGTCGACGGAACTTTGAAGGCCGTCAGGAGCATGGAGAACAGGCCAATCGAGCTTCGTTCGAGAGCCTCGAAGTATTGAATGCGCTTTTTAATGGAAAGGCGAGTCATTCTTGAAAAGACGCCGATGATGAGGATCGGCAGCCAGTCGAGCGCCAGCGTGAGCAGGCCCAAGTTCGCGCGCAGATGCGGATGCAATCGTATCGACTCGTCGTACCAATTCACGGCGCGAGCACATACGTCGGGCGAGGCGGCTTGAAGCTCGCGACGGTCATTTTCGTCGGCGAACATGGCCTCTGCAAAGGCGTAAACGACTCGCTTGGCGCGCGGAGAAAGCCCTAAGGCCGCCTTCGTGTTCATGGCCTTCGTGTCCAGAGATTGAGGGGCACTGGGCGAAGCGACTTGCAACATCGCGCGCATCTTAGCAGATCAGATCATGTCAAAGACACAGTTGTCTTTGCACTTCTTCACTCGCGTCCTGCCGTCTCCTTCACATGCGCAGTGTTAGCTTGTGGGCAATCCGAATTGCCTGTAGCGTGTGGAGGTGGCCTTGCGAGTTCTCCTCGTCGATGACGACATTCGCCTTTACGATCTGCTCTCGACCTACCTGGGGCAAAACGACTTTCATGTGACTTCGGCACCGGATGGTCCGCGCGGTTTGGCGGCGCTCGAAGCCGGAACGTTCGATGTCGTGCTGCTCGATCTGATGATGCCGGGGATGGATGGCATCGAGGTTTGTCGGAGGATTCGACAAAAAAGCTCCGTGCCGATCTTGATGCTCACGGCGCGTGGAGACGAAACGGATCGTGTCGTGGGTCTCGAGATGGGCGCGGATGACTACATTGCCAAACCTTTCAGTCCGCGGGAGCTGGTGGCGCGAATCAAAGCCGTGCTTCGCAGGGCGCGGCCGGATGTCGTCGGCGAGCGGCTCATTGCGGGCGATATCGTGGTCGATTTGGGACAACGCACGGTGACGAAATCGGGCGAGCTGGTGGATTTGACAGGGCTCGAATTCGATTTGTTGTGTGCACTGGTGCGTCGTCCGGGGCGCGTCGTCGCGCGTGATGCATTGTTATCGGAAGCGGGTCGAGGCGATGTGAGCGTGGGTGAACGGACGGTCGACGTACACGTGTCGCATTTGCGTCAAAAACTAGGTGACGATCCGCGGTCCCCCAAGCTCATCAAAACGGTTCGAGGCATTGGTTACGTGCTCGCGAAAGACAAACCGTGAATCGGCTTTCGTGTTACGTGCGTGCGCGTCTGCAGCGCCGTCTGTTCGTCTGGTTTGGCGTGGCCATTCTGTTGTCGGGCGTGGTTTTTTCGCTGGTAACTACGCTATTTTCAGCGTCGAGCGGCGCGAGTTGGGGCCACGAAATCGCGCGTGCACGGTCTTTCGTGGGCAACCGATTTGCCGAGGTTTGGGACCAGCCAACGGCGCGCGAAGCTTTGGGGCGCGCCATTTCCGAAGACCTCGAAGTCACCGTAAAGCTCGTCGATGTGCAGGGAAACTCGATGGGCGCCTTCGGTAAACCTTGTCATCGAGCGTGGTTTGATGCTCCGGTCAATCGCGCGGGGCGCTCGCTAGGCGTGGTGCACGTATGCGCGCAACGTCCGCGGCCATTTGGCGCATTGCGATGGCTAACTCCGCTTTTCGCTGCCGGCGTATTGCTCTGGGCCTTGTCCGGAATGGTCTCGCGCCGACTTTCGCGACCGCTCGAAGAATTGGCGAAAGTGGCGGGTCAGATTGGTCAGGGCAAATATGCGGCGCGCGCAAAACTCGGACGACACGCACACGGCGAGGCGGTGGTGCTGGCCGACGCGATGAATGAAATGGCTACGCGAATCGAACGGCAAATGAGCGATCAACGCGAATTGCTTGCGGCGGTATCGCACGAGCTACGTACGCCGCTGGCACGAATTCGTATCCTGACCGAATTGGCGCGTGACGGCGTTAGCCTGGACAAACACCTGGACCATCTCGATCGCGAAGTCGTCGAAATGGATGCGCTGGTCGGTGATTTGCTGGCTTCCAGTCGTTTGGACTTTACGGCGTTATCGAAAGAATCGCTGGATCCCGTGGATGCAGGCCGCAGAGCGCTCGAACGAGCGGGCGTGGACGAAGACAAATTGGTTGCCGTGGGCGAATTTCAAAAAATCGCAGCAGATCCCACGCTTCTGTCGCGAGCATTGGCGAATTTGCTCGACAATGCCAAAAAACACGGCGATGGAGTGCAAGCGTTGCGCATCACGGCAACGGATGGCGAAATCGCATTCGATGTCGAAGACGGCGGTCCGGGTCTCGGGCCGGGTGAAGAAACGCGCATCTTCGAACCGTTTTATCGAAGGCCCAACGAAAAGGCTCGTGAACAGGGATCGCTCGGTTTGGGGCTTTCGCTCGTGTCACGCATTGCCGAAGCTCATGGCGGGCGCACGCGAGCAGAAAATCGCCCGGACGGCGGAGCGAAGATTGGGATCGTGATTCCGGGATGCTAGTTTCTATCGATCCAACGCATTCACGAAGGTGGATACATCGGGAGCTGTCGCGGCAAGCGCGATCCACCGGTTGATCTTTGCCATATCGGTCTCGGTGCTCATTCGTCCGAGCGTCTTCGACGGAACGTCGAGCCCGCGAGCGAGCAGGACCTGGTTGATGGATGTGATACGCCCGCGTGCTTCACCGCGTGCTTCACCGTGCGCGTGGACCCACTTGGCGACGAATTCCGTGACCTCATGCTGATCGAAGAACGAGGAGACGGGGACCTTCGTGAGGCCGTACTTGTCGAGTTCCTCGGGCAGCGGTACTTCGGAGCCCTTGCGATACACGACCGAAGCCAGGCCAGGGCGAAGAATTTCGACCTCCTCCCGCTCGGCGTGGACGATCCATACTTCTGGCCAGTCGTGCTCAAAATATAGCTTGACTTTTTCTTCGAGGTAACGTTTCGACTGAGTGCCTCGGATTTCGACCGCGAGCACGGGAATCCCGCTGTAGGCCTCATCTTTGGGCTCCAGCAGATCTTTCACGAGCACGACATCGGGAGCACGAAGGGACTGACCCTGCTCGTCACTCAAGTCGCAATAAACGTCGGCCATGGTGATGATGCCGTCACGTGCATGCACGGAGAACAGCGCAGCCAACAGAGCCATGACGATGGCATGAATGTCCTTGCTTCCCATTTGCTCCACGAGCTCTCCGCGGTGTAACTCCCACGGGCTTCCGTCATAACAGTCATCGGGTGTGCCGAGCCTTCGGCCATTGGGGCCGAAATCGCGCAGTTCGATCGGGCCAGTGTTGCGGGGTGCGCGAGTGCGTTCTGCGTCCATGGGCATGGGGCAACCGTAGCACGGAAAATCGACGGGATGCGAAGCGCATCATCGAGGCTGATGACGGCATCATCATTGGCCGAACTCGGCCGCTTGTGGTGAAGTTGGATTAGGCGGCCGCTTTGGGCGCCTCGCCGTTCGAGGCCGTGGGCTCTGCCGGCGATTCAGCATCGGGTTTGGCACGGAATACCAACCACAATGCCGCCGGCAGGGCCGTGAAGTCCGCAATCATCGACAACACGAACGCGGTCGCCGAAAGAATGCCGAATTGGCGAATCGGCGGCAAATCCGCCATTCCAAACGCCATGAACCCACCCGCGTTGATCAGCGTCGCAAAGAAAATCGCTCGGCCAGATACATACAGCGTGTGCTGCAATGCTTTCTCGACCGAGCCCGTCTTCCGCCCTTCTTGGAAGTGGTAGAAGAAGTGAATCTGATCGTTTTCGCTGGTCCCGAGCACCGTCGACGCAATCAAAATCGTCGCCACGTTCAGCGTCATGCCCGCTATGCGCATGATCCCGAACATCACCAATATCGCGAAAAGCGACGGAATCATCGCCATGATTCGCGCTGCGCCACTGCGGAACACCAGCAAGAACGTGACGAATATGATCGCCACCGTCAACTGGAAGCTCTCCACCAGCGTCGGCACGAAACTGAGCGACACCTTTACCTGTAGCGGCGCCATTCCCACGATGTTCATCTCGAAGCCGGCCAACGCCTTGTGCTTCGCCGCCGCGTCCGCCCAATGCTTCTTCACCACCGCTTCGAGACGCTCGAATTGCTCCGGCTCCGTAGCGCGCGAAAGAATCGTGAAATGGGTTTGTCCGAGGCCGTTCTTTTGGATGAACTTTTGAATCAGCGGATCCGTAGGCGCCAGCGCTTCCAAGTCTCCCGCAATGGCATCGAGCTGCTCCGGATCGGTCGGGAATGCATCGCCCTCATTGCCGAGATATCGCATCAACCGCACGATCGTCGTCGGTCCGAGCACCGTGCCAACCTGCGGTTCTTTCGCCAGCGCCGTGTGAAACTCCTGAAAGCCTACCAGCGCTTCAGGCTCCGATACGCTGCCGATCCCGCCTTTCAGCCACACCTCGGTTAGCGACAACCCCGGCAGTTTCTGCTCAATGCGCCGAGTGTCGTGATAGAGCGCGCTATTCGAGCTGATGTATTCGACCGGATCGACCAGAATCTTCATTGGCGAAACGACGCCAGGAAGGCCGAAAAGCGCAACGCCACCGGCTGCCGATAAAAGCAGCGAGCTAATCACCAGCGGCCATCGATATCGATAACTCCAGCGCGGTATCGCAGACGTGAGGCGCAAAAACCATTCCCCCGCCACGTTCGTCTCGACTCCCGTCGGCGTTTTCAGCAATTTTTGCAACACCGGGAACAGCGTGAAAATCACCACGTAGGTGAGCACGAGACCCACGGCGACCCAAACGCCCATCTGCTTGATCGGATCGATCGGCGATACCAACAGCGCCGCAAAACCAACCGCTGTCGCAAAGATCGACGCCGTGCACGCAAGCCATTTGTTCGCGTACGAAAAGACGAGGTGCTCGTCGACATCACGATCCGCAGGACGATCGACGAAACGCGAATGCAAGTACACGAGCGTCGCCGTCGCCGTGACGAGAATGGTCATCGGCACCATCGGCGAAACGATCGTCAAGATGCCGCCCGTCACACCGATGTAACCCATCGCCATCGCGACGCAGGCTCCCAGCGTGATCAAAAACGCGATGAGCGTGCGCACCGACCTGTACAAGACCAGGTTCAGCGCAACGACGAATGCCATGAAGAGCGCAAAATACTTCGGCGCCGATGTCTTCGTGTCCTCGTCCAAATACAGGTTCACGAATGGCTGCCCAACTTGACGCAGAGCCTTCAGCGGAGGTTTGTCCCCGCCTGCTTCTTCCGTAGCTCGTTTGATCGCTCCAAGCGTCTCGCGACGTTGGTCGCTCGTGTGCACATCGAGCACCAGACCGATGGAAAGAAACCCATCTCCGATGAGCCCTTGCTCCTTCAGCAGCGTCGTTCCCGTCGCGAACTTCTCGACCGCTTTCGCTGTTTCAGGCGTCGCTTCGAATCCGCCTTTGGCTCGCCGATAAACACTCACGATCGAGTTCGGCTCGACGAGCGGCACTTTCGCGATCGCCTTTTCGATCTTGTCGATACGATCGAGAACGGCTGGATCGTACGGGTTGTCCGCTTCTGCAAACAACACCGCGAACTCGCTCGATCCGAACACCTTCTCGAACTCGCGCGTCTTCAAAAGGTCCGCGTTGCCCGTCGAGATGATGCGATCGATCGCGTTGTCTTGCTGCACGCGCGACGCAAACCAACCCGCAGGCGGAAGCACCAGCGCGTAGATGGCGAGAATGAGGAAACGTCGAGCGAGTACGGCGGCGAAAAGTCGCTTCAGCCATCCCGGCGCGTCGTGCGTGTCGGACGTACCGTGCTCGTGATTCAACGAGTCGTTTTGCTTGTCTTTGCCCGAAGGAGTTGCCACGGAACGCTGCTATCACGATCGCGTCCGCGCTGCCGCTATGACGTGGTTTGTTCAGTCTGCGGGCGACGCTGAGCCCGGTGGTGGACACTTCGGATTACCCGCGTCTTTCATCAGTTGCCCGAGCAGCACGCGGTCATCTCGACGCATGCGTTGCTGCTCAGCTTGGCACTTGCATAGATGCGGCAATGCCGGGTCTTGATCCCCAAGCGCGATGTACGCTTCAGCAACGCGTAAGTGATTCTCGATGACGTCAGGATGCTCTTGCGCGAGCTTTTCGAGCATCTCGAGGCCGGTCTCCGAATCGCCATGTTGAAGCAACGCGGGCGGAGCGATCACGTACAGCGTACCGAGCATGCGTGTTGCAGCGCCGGTGCGAAAGCTTGGATCAAGCTGCTTACTGCGTCGTGCAAAGTGTTCGACTTCGCCCACGAGATCCGCCCCGAGCAGTCCGCGTTGTTGCACGAGCCTTCCAGTGACCTGCGCACGCGCATAACAATAAGCCGCCGTGTCGAAGGCTTTCGCTTTCACTGCGTTGTACGCGAATTGCCGATCTTCAGCGCGATCGGTGCCATTTGCGATGAGCTCTTCGAGCGCGTCGGCGATCGCTAGCGCGTCGTTTTGTTGATTGGCAACAGTGAGCGCAGGGCTAACGCCTGCATTCGACGAGCCGCTCGTGGTGCCGAGGCATGCCGTCAGGGCAAGGACACCAGCTAGGAAAAACGGGACCGACCAGCGGCTCACGGGGGAGGAATATCACTTTTGGAGCCGAAAAAAGACCTTCGGATCCGTTGAGCTGACGCTACTTGTCGTACGCACTGACCACGCCTGCATAATCCGAGGCGCTGGCGGACTTGAGCGACGTGATGCCGACCTCGGTGCAAACGTCTTTGGCTTCGCCTTCACACGTTTTACCAAGGTTTGCTTGAAAGGTTTTCTTTTCCGCGGCAGGTGCAGCCGGGAAAGCAACGACGACCATTGGAGGGAGTTTGTCACTCGACCACACCGACTTGATGGCCGAGCCGCCTTCGATCTTGCCCAGCTCGGCGAGCTGCGCGTCGTCAATGAGGGCACATGTGGCGTCGCCCGAGGCGACTTTCTTGATGGTTTGAACGGGGCGCGTCGTGCTGACGAGCGTGAAATCACCGAGTTTGAAGGCGCCTTTGGCGACGACTTTTTCGATGAACTTGGTGTCGTCGGCATGATCGGTCGCGAGTGATTGACCCTTGCAACCAGCTAGATCCGAAGCGGATTTGCTGATGATGTGATACTGCTGGCCACCGGATCGAGCGACCTGCGCCTGTCCGATGATTTCGAGGTTGTGTTTGCCGCGGTAATCGAGGAACGCGGCCAGAGACATAATGCCGTAGTGGGGTTTGTCGCCTGAAATGAAGCCGTCGGCGTTCTTGCGGGTCGTGTGATACGCCCCCTTCGCTCCCGACCAGCCATTCTGCTTGGCCGCCATGGCGACGAACTTGTCGACGTAAGGCTGAGCTTGTGCGGCGCTTCCGACGCCATGCTCCTTGAGCACCAAAACCCCAACCGTCCCTCCCTCAGCCACGGCATCCGTAGCGGCGAGTCCGAGGACACCGGTAATGGCAGTTGCAGCTGCAAGGAAGCGGAAATCGTTCATTCGCACAGATGGACCTCCTGGACGGGCTTGGACGAAACGATCGCCAACGTATGCACCACAAGCTCGTGACGCACAGTGGAAAACAAATGTTTGGTGGTTGATTGTGCCCAAAGGTGGGCACTGATTCGCTCGCGTCAAGGGATAGGACGAACTGGCTCGTCGTGCTCGAGGCTATCGACGAAGGTGACTTTGACGTTGCCACGCATCGCGGCGACATCGACGGCGGTGTGATCTCCGACGCGTTGATAACGAAGGTCGACCTCGCCGCGTCCAATGGGAAGGCGACGAACTTCGACCCAATCGAGCCATTTGGGCAACGTGGGTCGGACGATCCGCAGCTCGTTGCCGGGTGCATTGGGAGCAAGTCCGAGCAGCACGGCCAAGAACGAGGCCCATGATGCAGCAGCCCACGCTTGAGGACTGCAAGCGACGGGATAACGCACGGGCACGCCGAATGCACTGCGGGCGAAGCCGCAAAACAACTCGGGCATGCGATACGCGGGGAAGTACTTCGCAGCTTCGAAGAGTGCAGTGACCAGCTCCACGACGAGAGGTTCTTGGCGGTAACGCTTTTGGCCGATCGCGATGAGCGCGTTGTCGTGAGGCCACACGGTGCCGAGGTGATAGCCGGTGGGGTTGTACCTGGCGGCCCTGGTCGAAAGCGTGCGAATGCCCCAGCCCGAGAAGAGGTCTTCTTCCATCAAACGACGCGCGACGAGTTCACCACGAGCATGTGAAATCGCGCCCGCCCAGAGCAAGTGGCCAGGGTTTGAAGAGACAGACTCGACCTGTCGTTTCTTGCCATCGAGCGCGATGCAGTAGGCATTTTCACTAGGCATCCAGAACGATTGATCGATCGCGTCACGTAAGCTCGAGGCGGTCTTCTCTTGCGTGTTGGCGGGCGCTTCTTCGCCAAGCGCTCGATACAAACGCGCGGCTGCTCGACGACTTGCGTATGCGTAGGCCTGCACTTCGACGAGCGCGATGGGTGCCTCGGCAAGCGTTCCATCTCGATGCGCGATCGCTTCGGTCGAGTCCTTCCATCCTTGGTTCACGAGACCTGCGCTGGATCGACATTGGTACTCGAGGAATCCGTCGCCATCGCGATCGCCATACCGATCCATCCACATGAGTGCTGCATCGAGGTTCGGTCGCAGCTCGCGTACGAGATCGAGGTCTCCGGTCGTGCGGTAATACTCGCCGAGCAGCACGATCCACAGCGGCGTTGCATCGACAGTGCCGTAGTACGGAGAGAAAGGAACGGAGCCGAGTCGTGCAAGCTCACCTCGGCGCAGCTCGTGCATGATCTTGCCAGGCTCTTCATCGCGTTCGGGATCGTCACGAAGGCCTTGATGACGAGCGAGCAAGCGCAGGGTTTGTCGCGCCGGTTCGGCGGACATCCACAAGTAGAGCAGTGCCGTGATCACCGTGTCGCGACCGAACAAACACGCGTACCAAGGAATGCCTGCGGCGATGAACGGTGCATTCGCGTCACCGGACATGAGCACGCGTAGATCGTTTCGAGAACGCGCCAGCACTGCATTGAACAGCGTGTTGCTCGTCTCGATGCCGACCTGACCTTCGAGCCATTGTTTGTAACCTGTGAGCGGTCGTGGTCGGGTGCTCGGTGGCAGTGTTTCCTCGGCATCGGTTTTGGGTGCCGAGTCCGTGGTGATGCGCAACGTGATGCAGGTCGACGAGCCTGGTTGAAGGTCGAGTCGGTAGTGCGCGGTGCATCCTTCCAACCCCGCGGGCACGGGATCGAACTGCACGTCGGTGCGTCTGCGCAGATCATCCGCACCGTCGTAACGAAAGCGCAGAGCGGAGCGTTCGTGGATGGGCTCGTGGTGGTGACCCGATGGAGGCTCACGGACGATGCCGCGAACGTGGAACATGTCGGCGAAGTCGGCTTCGAAGTGCAGCGCGATGTCCAACGCAACGGGAAAGCGATTGTAGTTCTGGAACGTGAGTGACTCGCTCGCTTCGGTAGGACGAACGATTCGGTAGCGGCGAATTTGGATCGTTTGTTCGTGAACGAGTTGTCCTTCGGGCGTGACGATGTTCGGATTCGTGAGGACTTGAGCGCTGATGAAATGCGCGTGATCGCTCGACAAAAGGATCGTTGGGCGAAGTCCTTGCACGGCCAGCTCGTAGGCACTCAAGAACCGCGTATCGCCCACGTACAGGCCGTAGCCTTCGCGGTTGCCTCGAGGCACGTTGCCTTCTTGATCGGTGAGCAAGAAGAGGTCGCCTTCTTTGAGCAGCGTCGCGTCACGAATGTCGCGGGCCGCTGGCGGAGCGTCCATCGCGACGAGTTTGTCAGGAGCATCCTTCATCGGACGACCTCGCCGCCCTGGTGTTCGAGTTCGCGCGCGGCTGCATCGAGCAGATCGATCACGTCGAAGGGTTTGGCGAGCACGCGGCGCACTTGAGGTGTCACGCGCAGGTGTGCGAGAAACGCGGAAACGACGATGACCGGTGTGCTCTTCGTGTCCGGGTCGTCGCCGAGATCATCGAGCACGGCGTTGCCGTCTTTGCCTGGCAGCATGAGGTCGAGCAGCACGAGGTCTGCGTGTTCTCGCTTGATCACCTCGGCTGCTTCAGCGCCGTTGCCGACACCGACGACATCGTAACCTTCGGCGTCGAGCAGAAACATTTCCAGATCCCGCAGCTCGGGATCGTCTTCGACAACCACGATTTTATTTTTCCGCATGCGCGGCTCCACCGCTCGCTCGTTCCCGATTTTCGGCACGGTTTGTCGGGCCGGTCTTCAGGCACAAACGAGCGTGATCCGTGCACGCATCAGGCGGGCAACTCAGCATTGTTGTCGTCTGAGCACGTACAGTGCCGACCCGAGTGCGCACGTGAGCAGCGAGTCCTGAAAGTCGAGCATGCTCGGCAGGGCGACTAGGCCGCCGACTCCATGTTTCCCCGGTATTTTGAGGGCGAAAGCTTAGTTCGTCCCGGACGCGTTTCAGTTCTTGAACGCCGTCACGAATTTCGCCCTTGCACCAGGGGCCATGCCCGGTCTATCCATTGCTCCCGTTGACGACTTAGGGGAGCAGCGATGCTCCACGTGACCTTGTTCTTAAGGTCCTGCTGCGAGGATGGCGGAATTGGCAGACGCGCTGGATTCAGGTTCCAGTGGGGTAACTCCCGTGAAGGTTCAAGTCCTTTTCTTCGCACCAATCAGTTCGGATAAGCAGGTAGGAGACAAGCTCGGGGCCGTGCCAATCGTAGGCACCGCTCTTGTTTCTCGAAGTTCGTGCGACTGTCGCTGACGAGGACGGAAAACAATGTCGTACGGCACGTCAGGGGGCTCGGGGGACATCAGGAAACAGCGTTCCCCGTGCGTCGTGCTCGCGACATGTATCGTCCTTGGTTTCGCCTCGGGCGCAGTCGCTTCTGGTTGCAAGGACAACCCGCCAGCGGGCGGTGATGTTCGTCCCGCGACGGTGACGACGGCAGCGGCTTCGACGTCAGCGAAAGGGGCTGTGGCACCGAAGTCGAGTGCGTCGGTCGCGGCTGTGGCGGCAAGCGCAAGCGCGAGTTCCTCTGCGTCCGCAGCAGCAGCTCCTCCGCCACCTGCGGAACCGATTGGAGCTGGCGTCAGCGCGTTCGTTCCAGCAGGACAAACCGACACGTGTAAGACGCAAACGGGCCAAATTGCAGACTATTTGCAACGTGGTGAAGTCTCGCTGGCGGCTCGTGAGGGTACCGTTGCTGCGGCATGGTTGATCAAGCTGTCGCCCGCCAGGCCCGATGCACAACTGGCGTTCGCAGGGTTTTCCCTCGATGCAAAACAAGTGGCACGAGCGCGAGGCGTCGGAACGTCGCTCGAGTTTCCGCCGAAATTGTTCACGAGTGGTGCTGCTGGGTGGACGCTCGTTTGGTTCGACGCTGAAGGACTTGCGTATACGAAGCCGCGTTGGGAGACGTCTCCTCCGCTCGTGATCGAGCATCTGCGTGCGATTCGAAGTGCGGATGCGGAGAACGTCGCGCTTGCTTCGACACCCGAAGGATCGATCATTGCGATTGCGCCGTTCGTTGCCGACAAGTCGCAGCTCGGCATGTTCTCGTTTGCGCCGGTCGATCCAGGGGCGCCTGCCGTGCAAGCGCTTGGAGCCACGCATCATGCGAAGAAGCCCAGGTGGCCTGCGGTTGCCGCGGATGCGAAGGGCTACACACTCGTGTGGCATGAAGATGGCGACCAGATCGTCGTGTCGCGCTTCGACCTCAAGGGCAGGGAGCTTGGCGAAGCGGTGACGTTGTCCGAAGCGGGGCCGTGGCGTGGACGCGTCACGATCACTCCGACGACCAACGGAGCGATCGCTGCGTGGTCCGAAGGGGACAAACTTCTCGCGCGAGCGATCGATCAAGATGCGCGTCCAGCGGCGGAAACGTACGTGATTGGCCAAGGAAAAATGCCGTCGCTCGTACCCGTCGGAGATGGCGCGCTCGTCGTCTACACCGGTCAAGATGGAACCGCTGCCAATCAAGTTCTTGCTGTCAAACTCGGTCCGAACGCCGCTCCGTCAGCCAAGGGCATGCGCTTGACCGACGCGGGGCCCGTGAAAGAGCCGCCCGTTGGTGTTGCGGTGGGATCTCGCGTCGCGTTCTTGTGGGCCGAGCCCATGGGCGTCGGTGTTCCGACGAAAAAAGCACTGTTACGCACGGTCGAAGCCGCGTGCATTCCGTAGTCGAGCGCTCTTCCCCCCTCTCCACGAGCGTCACTTGGTGACGCGAAGTTGGAGAGGGGCTGGGGGTGAGGCGAGGCGTTACCAACCAAAACACGAAGACAACGTGCCGCCGTTTTGCACGTGCTCCGTCGCTTTCGCGAGCTCCGCTTCGTCGAGCGGTCGCACCGAACTGGCGCGATCACGAGCGCCTTCGACGATCCGCAGCTCACTCGGAGCTGCCCAGTTCACGACGTGCGGTGTCTTCGTCGCCATCACGATTTGACGCTGCGGCGCGCACGCATCGATCGTTTCGAGCAACTGTTTGATCATCCCGGGCACCGCAATCGATTCGGGCTCTTCGATGAACAACGTCGTCGGATTCGGATCCACCAACGCCACGACCAACTCGAGTCGTCGCAACACTGCATCCGGCAACCTGCCGAAGTCGACTCCATCGAACGTGATGAACGCTTGATGTTGCGGACCCACATCCACGTGGCGACTCGCAGCATCTTCACGGATTTGCACGCGCAGATCGCCACGTGTGCCGAGGTTTTGAAACAGCGATACGACCTTCGCGAAACGATCGGGAAATTGATCGAACCACAGCGCTAACGTTGCGCCGAGCGATACGAGACGTGGATCAAGACCTCGCGAAGTCCACAGCACGCCTGAGCGTCCCGTGAAGACCGCGTCCTGACGCATCGGTTCTGCGACACGTGGAAGGGTTGCGCTGAGCCAGCGGACGTTCTCCAGGTAGCCGCGAATGCGGCGTACGTCGGCAGGCATGTGCTCGGAAGGCTCGCTCGCGAGTGCAAGCGCTCCTGTTCCGGAAGGCAGCGAGATGCGTGTGCCGTCCTGGAACGTCACGCGCCGGTCGCGCACGGTCCATAGGTCCACGTTCACGACCTCGTCCGTGCGCGCCGCTTTCTCTTCCCAACGCACCGAAGGCGGGAAGGCATCGTCATCGTCGTCATCGAACCCTTGAAAGCGCCTGTCGTACCCGTACGACAAACGCTCTCCCGCGTCGCTCACCAGCTCGCAACGAAAGTGTCTGGGTTTGTCCGGGTCACTCAGTGCATGCAACGCCATCCGCGCGCCTTCGACGATGCCTTGGAGAACCAGCGCTGCATTCGCGCCGCTCTTTCCAAACAGCACCGTGCGCCGAGGTGCGACGGTCATTTCGATGGTGCGTTGAAGCGGCTGCCATTCGCCAACGGTTGCTCGGGCCAGCCGAATCGCTGGTGCCTCTACGATGACGACAGTACGGCCCAAATCGCTCATGAAGCTCCACTCCTCCTACCACGCGTTCCGCCCGATTGGGTCCTTCGTTCACGCCCCTCATGTCCCGGACATCTGCTTTTCCGTTTACCAAGTGATTGTGAGCGTTCATGGTATGGAGGCGTCATTGTTCGAGGGTGAGCGAGGTCATCTTTCCGCGATCGGGTGTGGTTGTTCTTGGTCGCGGCCAGGGCACCAAACAGGTCGGTGATCCAAGTCCTCCCGTGCATCCGCCCGTGCATCCGCATCGCGAGCCGCCGCCATTGTCGCCCCTGATCTTGAC